>JBLMYS010000304.1:0-20558 GCA_050258415.1 Acidobacteriota bacterium
TTCGAGCAGAGCTACATCAAGGCGCTGGAGGCGGGCTGGCACGTGATGCCCTCGGCCAACTCGGACACAAGCAGTGCCAACTGGATCTCGGGCAGCGATGTGAGGACCGTGCTGCTCGCAGAGAGGCTGACGCCGGCCGATCTCTATGCCGCCATGCGGGCGCAGCGTGGGTACGCGACACTGGACAAGAACCTGAGCATCCGCTTCAGCGTGAACGGCGGCGTGATGGGCTCGACCACGGCGCGCGCATCGACGTACGCGGCCGACGTGAAGATCTGGGACCCCGACGCCCTCGCGGGACGCGCCGCCGATGCCGTCACGCGCGTCGAGATCGTCGCCGACGGCGGAGCGGTCATCCGCAGCCTCGCGCTCAGTCCCGCCGCGGGGTCCAGGACGGTGACCTGGAAGCCGACGGGCCTGCCGAGAGGAGCCGGGTACTTCTGGCTGCGCGTGAGCACAGCCTCCGACGACGTCACCGGCCTTCCGGGCGTGACCGCCTGGACCGCGCCGGTCTGGACGGGGCGGTGACGTGCTAGCACGTCACGTGGATGATGGCGTAGACGTCCCCGGCGTCGAGGTCGCCGATCAGCCGTAGCGCCTCCTCGGTGGGCACGGCGACGAGTTCCACGCCGCGACGCTCCGCCTCTGCCCTGACGGCGGGGAGCAGCGGCAGCGCGCCGGACTCTCCCGTGCCGACGATCAGTCTGCGGCCGCCCCAGGGGATCCTTTCGTCCGCGGAGAGGGGCGTGTGACCGAACTCGGCGCCAGGCAAGTATATTTTTGTACGTCTCGTTCTCACCCCAGGCCGGAAGCACATCCAGAAGCTTCCACTCGCCCTCCTGGAATATTTCTTCCTTTGTTAAAGCGAGGAGCCTGTTGTAGAAATCCACCATGCACTCTACGGTTTTTTCCTGCTGCTCGCGTCCTAACTGGACGGGGAGCTTAATTCTTCTGCCTTCAAACTGGCCGTCGAAATAGAACCTCATTCCCTGAATTGTGCTTATAATTATGGCGGCTGCCTGTGCTTTATGCTTGCCCATTAAGGCATAGGATCTCTCCTCGTCGTGGTTTTCAATAAACCGGACCGATTTTGCCTGATAATCGGGCTCAGCCATGAGGTGCAGCTTTATTTCGGGCACGTTTCCGGACAAAATGCGGTCTGTGAGCTTCTTGTCGTAAGTGTAATCAAAGCCCAGCTGCTGAAGCTCCCATTCAAGGTCCCAGTAGGCCTCGGCCATAAAGATGAAATCGGGGTAGCGTTCCTTGACCTTTTCAATTGCGTATTTCCAGAACTTCCGGGCAGGCTTTTTAAAGCCCATTTTACTAAGTGTGCCCCGCCAGGTATTATAGAAGACGTTTTCGAGCGGGAGCATTGCCATGTCGCACCGGACGCCGTCGCACAGGCCTGCAATTTTCATGAGACGGTCTGTCATAAATTCAACTGCCTGGGGGCTGAAATAGTTAACCTGTGCCGTATCCTCCCATGCCGGGAAGAAGGGGTCGCGCCCGTGGGCAAAAATCCTGTCTTTTCCCTCTGGCTTAAAATAGGTGTGGCCGTCGCGCCCGAATATATCCTCGTCTGCCTGCAGGAAGATCTCCGGGTTTGTATCCAGAAGGTGAGAATCCGCGCTGAAATGGTTAGGTATAAAGTCCAGAAAGAGCTTTAAGCCCCTGTTATTCAGTTTTTTCCTTAGATTCCGGAGTACATCCTCATTTCCAAGTTCAGGACTTACCGTATAGTCGTCGAGTGCATAGGGTGAACCTATAACGTCACTTTCTTCCCAGTTTCTGAGGGCTTTGTCGTAGTTTCGGGTGAGAAAATCCTTAAAACAGCACCGGGGTACAACCGATGGGCAGGTTTTCCAGACGCCCATGAGCCATACTATGTTAATTCCCTTTCCGGAAAGGTTACTCCACACCTCTTCAGGAATGCTCTCTAAGGGGGCTTTCCCTTCCTGGCTGTTAAATTTATTAATCCAAACGCGAGTATTTATTTCATAAAGTTTAGGATTATGCAACTCTCTTATTTTCCTCTCAGATTAAGTAATCTGACTAAAGAATGTCAGATTATTCACGCCACGTCCGGCTTAAATTAAAACTCTGCCTTAATTACGCGCTTTCTTTCTGAATCAGCTTTTTTTCCTCTAAAAGGTAATTTCTTGCTTTCATCAGGCGCAGTATTTCATTTTCATCGGTAGAGTTCTTAATGTTATTATAATTTATTTTAAGTTCTTTATCTATCCTGAAAAGACGGAACTGTTTTATCGTGTCCCTGGCATAACGTATGAGATTCTGGCTCTCATCGTCCCCGGGGTTGATTTCATCCCAGGTTCTGCTGATGGAATGCTTTTCCATTGAACTATTGATTACGAACTGTTTTGTCTTCTCGTCTTCAATTTTATCTATCAGGGCGCCTGGCAGTATATCCTCATCGCTCTGGAAGGTATCGTAGACCAGTTCGGCCAGGTACTGCGACATGGGTTCAGTAAAATCTTCCGGTGTAAGGTGGTTAAAGATATACTTTATTATTTTCTTTTCTCCCTCAAAGAGAAGCCCTATGATCTCTTTTTCCACGAACGAGGCCTCTGAGGAGGCCGCCGCCGCAGGCTCCTGCTTCTGCCTTAAGGCATCAGGAAGGCTGCTCTGTGGAAAACTGCCGGAGGAAGCGTAATCCTCATGAGAGAATTCACCCTCAGAAGATTCACCCTGTGAATAATAGCTCTCTGGAAAACTCTCCTCCTGAGAAGGATTGTTCTGCTGAAAATTACCCTGGGGGGCCTGCCTTGAAGTCTGATGAGCTCTTGAATGGGAAGAGGAGCTTTTTTTCAGCTTTTCCAGCTCTGTTTCCAGGAGTTTTTCTCTTAAATTAAATTTCTTTGCTATCGACTTTATAAGGAGGTTCCGCTTCAGCTCGTCATTGACGTAAGAAGCCGACTGAATAAGCTCCCTTAAGGCTTTTGTCTGCTCTTCGGGATCATTGAACATCCCCTTTTTTTCGTACTGGAGCGTCTGGTATTCAAGGAAGTTAAGCGCTTTTTTCATCGCCTCTTCAAAAGCCTGGCGTCCATTATTCTGAACATATGAATCGGGGTCCTCCCCGTCGGGAAGCTCTGCTATTTTGACCTCAAAATTCTGCTTAACAAGAATTTCAATGCTTCTTAAGGAAGCCTTTATGCCCGCGGGATCCGAGTCGTAGAAAACAACGATATTTTTCGTGTAGCGCGATAGCATCTGCGCCTGCTCTTCGGTTAAAGCCGTTCCGCAGGAGGCAACAACGTTTTTAACCCCGTGCTGAAAAAGGGAAATAAGATCCAGGTAGCCTTCCACCAGAATCGCCTTATCGAGCTTTCTTATCTCATCTTTGGAATGATAAAGCCCGTAGAGCGTCTTTCTCTTAAAATAAACGGGGCTTTCAGGGGAGTTCAGGTACTTGGCCAGATTTGGATTTTTCTCCATAATGCGCCCTCCGAAAGCTATAACGCGCCCGTTGGGGGAGAATATCGGGAATATTATTCTGTCGCGGAACTTGTCGTAATAGTTCCCGCCGTCTTTTTTATCTATAAGTCCAAGCTGCTGCGCTTTTTCGAGCTCAATATTGTTGCTCTTTGCATGCCTTAGAAAGCTGTCCCATTCGGGAAGGGCGTAGCCAAGGCCGAAGGCCCTTTGGGTCTGGAGGTTGATCTTTCTTCCTGCAAAGTACTTTCTTGCGGCTTCACCCTGGGGACTCTTAAGCAGGTTACCGGAGAAAAACTTTGCCGCCACGGTGTTGATGTCATAAAGCGCCTCCATTTCCGATTGCTTTTCGGTATTGACGTTCTCATTTGTATCAAGGATAATTCCTGATCGTTTTGCTATCTCCTGAACGGCTTCCACGAAGGAGATGCTTTCATAATCCATAAGGAACTTAAATACGTTGCCGCCGGCGTGGCATCCGAAACAGTGGTATATCTGCTTGTCGCTGCTGACAATGAAGGAAGGTGTCTTCTCCTGATGAAAAGGGCATAGGCCCAGATAGTTTTTACCCCTTTTCTTAAGCTGAACAAATTCTGAAATTACGTCTACTATGCTTATAGAGGAACGGACCTCTTCTATCTTGTGCTCTGGAATTATCATAAAATTAAATTAGTTTTCTCATGGCTTTAATGTCGTAACGTGGCGCAAAATGCTATTAACGTCCCATAGTAAAATAATCTAATCGGCACTTACAATCCAATAAAATTAATAAAATAAAAATTGGGTAAACCTGTCCCATGGCCCTCCTGGGGAAGCAATGTACGTTTGGCTAATTGACTGCTCTTCATTATATTCAGGTTTGATTTTATGACGTATTAATATTTTAAGAGAGAAGACGTATGGATCCAATTAATATACTTTTAGGACTGAATTTAATTGCCACCATGGGGGCAAATATGAGCGGGGCAAAGAAAGGCTTCAAAACAGCTTTTGGGGCTGCAAAGGAACGCCCGAAAACATTTCTGCAGAACGTTCCCCCCAATGTCTCTCTTATTGTGCTCCTTTTTACGGTTGTCTCCATTTTCCAGATCGGAACGCTTTCTTACGGAAAATACCCCGGGCTTTATTCGCTCCGCTTTTTCGGCCTTTTTTTTAACATTGCGTTCTCCTGGTTCCAGGTCTGGTCCTACAGGTCGATGGGTGAAAGCTACTCGCAGGAGATTGTAATTACCAATAAGCATCAGCTTGTAACCGGCGGTCCCTTTAAGCTTATAAGGCACCCGCAGTATCTGGGACAGATACTTGCAGATCTGGGGGCTTCGCTTGCACTTTTAAGCTATATTGTCCTTCCTGTGGTGCTATTTTTGGAGATCCCGCTTCTTATAATGAGAGCAAGGGAAGAAGAAAAGCTCCTTGCTAAACACTTTAAGGAAAAATTCGATAACTACAAAAAAAAGACAGGATTTCTCCTTCCGTTTATTGGTTAAATTGAGGACACAGAGGTACCGATGAGAATGAGGCTTTTGTTATTATCTATACTTATTGCTGCAGGGAGCATACTCGCGCAGGAGGGAACGATTACATTTAATCCCCGCCAGGGACAGATAAAAGACCTTAAATCAATTAATAAAAAAGGCGTCGAGTTTATTTCTGTCCGCGGCCTTGCCTCGGCGCTTAAAGCCACGGTTTTCTTTAATCCCTCAAATGGAAAAATTGAACTGGGCTTCGGCAGCTCTACACTTAAACTGACCTCCGGCAGCAAATTCGTTGTAATGATACAAAAATCAGACGGCAGCCAGGAAGTAAAACAGATTCCTCTTGCCGTCATTCAGGAAAATAACGACTTGTTCGTTCCCTTTGAATTCTGCAGCGCAATATTCTCTTCTGCCAGCAGGGAAAACCTGACCTTTAATACAAAGTTTGGTGAAATTACCGCGGGAGGCAAGAATCCTGGGGAAACTGAAAAACCTCTTCTTGTAAAAAACGATAACGAAAAGAAAGAAGAGATTAAAAAAGAGGAAACTAAAAAAGAAACGCCTGAACGGAAAGCCGAAAGTTCAGATTCAAAATATGATATTCAGACGGTTTCAATAGATACTAAATCGAACGGGACACTAATAAAAATAAAATCGAAGAAAAAAATCGGCCGCTATAGCAGTACAATTAAAGACGGCACACTCTACCTGAATATACTGGGCTTAAGCGCCGATGAGGATAATATTGAAAGCCTGAAGTCCGAAGGGATCGTAAAAAAAATAAACGTCAAGAAAGTGGGCTCTAATACTCAGATGGAGTTCACTTTATCCGGGGGCTATTCCACTTCGGAAACTTTCCCTGATGATAACGGAATGGGACTTCTTATAACAATTCACAACAAGCTCCTCTCCAAAACCTCCTCTGCGCAGGAAAAGCAGAAGGAAAGATGGACTCTTAACACCGTGGTTATTGATGCGGGCCATGGCGGAAAAGATCCCGGTACAATAGGCGTAGAGGGCATAAAGGAAAAGGACATTAATCTTGCAATTGCGCTAAGGCTCGGGAAGATGATCCAGGAATATATGCCGGAAGTTAAGGTGGTCTATACGCGCTCCAAAGATAATTTTGTGGAGCTTTACAAGCGCGGTAAAATTGCAAACGAGAACAATGGAAATTTGTTTATCTCAATTCACTGCAACGCCACGCCTCAGAAGCCCTCGGGCGCAAACGGTTTTGAGATTTACCTCTTAAGGCCCGGAAGAACAAAAGAGGCCATATCAATTGCCGAAAGGGAAAACAGCGTAATTCAGTATGAAGACAACCGCTCGCATTACCAGAAGCTGACAGATGAGAACTTCATACTTGTTACAATGGCGCATTCCTCGTATATGCGTTATTCAGAACAGTTTTCCGATATATTAAACAAGCAGCTTAATCACGATCTTGACATCTCATCCAACGGCGTCAAGCAGGCGGGCTTCTACGTGCTTGTCGGGGCCTCGATGCCGAGTGTGCTGGTGGAGACGGGATTCCTCTCAAACAGAAAAGACGCCGAATACTTAAATAGCAAACAGGGGCAGGGCAATATAGCTGAATCGATTTATAAAGCCATAAAGTCTTTCAAGTCGGATTACGACAAAGTAATCCAGGCGGGATTGTAAGACCTTAAAAAAATTTTACTTGTTTTAGCTTACTATCCTCAAAAATCATTTGTTGAAGGGATAAACCGAATTAGGGGTCTCCTATGATTGAAATAGGTATTAATAGAAGATATAATATTGAAAGATTACAAAAATATCTCAATTACGAGTTGTCAAGTTCGTTTATTGTCGTATTATATTTCTTAACTGACCTTGCGATGATTTTGATGGCTATCGCCGCCCTCCTGTTTACACCACTGCTATTAAAGACACTTTTCGAGGAAAGAAAATTTGGATGGATTACTTTTTTTCTTATAGTTGTAGTAATACCCGCTGTATTGATTTTTACTTGGGATATTAATCCCCAATACAAAGTTATTTTACAGGCAATACCACTTGCTCTTTTCTACTTTTACTGTTTTATCTTAAAAATGGTCATTGGCGATTGGTAACATTTTTAGGATATCGGCTTTCGAATAATTTTAAATGTAGCCTGAAATCCAACAATTTTGACAGTGACTTAAAATCCCACTCTTTCCGCTTAAGAAAGAATATAGCCCGGGAACATATTTAGTCACGTTTTCGGGCTTTTTCGTATAGCACCCATCACATATGTCCTCTGCTACTTCATATATAAATTTTGTATATTCAAAGTAAAATAATGCGGGATTTATGAATACCTTGATTGAAACTGACTATCAGCACGCCCTTAACGTAAAGGCAAGGCTGAAGGAGAAATTCGGCGATCTGATATATCAGATGTACTGCTATGGTTCAAGAGGAACTCATCATATAATAAGTTTTCTACTTGTTAAAACTTTTTAATTGTCTCCAGAAAATCTTTCAGCGTTACATTCAGCGTTTTGAGGTTTGTCTTAATATGGAGGAGAGGAATATCTCCTTTTGCTCTGAAAATAATCGGTCTCTTTAACCCCGGTTTCGTATAAACAACGTGGTCCCCGCTGGTTCTTTTATAAGAGCATCTAATGTATTCAAGATACTTGCGGAAATCCTTATTGGTGACGGAGTCTTTTTCCCCCATGATGAGTTCCTAAACGGGTATTTTTATCGGCTTTCTTTCGGTTTTAATGAATCTGGATGCCTGCGGGAGCTTTTTACTGGATTTAATTGAATTCCTGTTAAAAACCGGGGGAGTATACCGGGTTACAGGCTTTTTCTGTAGCTTCCACCCTAAATCGAGCAGTACATCCGTAAGTGTGTGCGCTTCTGTTGTTTCTTCAAGAAAAATACGCAGTACCTGCCCGAAATCTTCCTGTGCCTCTTCCATCGTGGGTCCATAGGCTGAAAGTTCAAGTGCAGGCGCATAGGCAACGTAAAAGTCGCCTTTTTTTATCATAAATATCTGTACATCTACCTGTATATTTTTCATCGTATATTATCACTCTTGGATATTATTTACGGCTATTAATTACTACAAATGTAATAATTACAGCAGGCCTAATCAAGACAATTGATTAAATGACACCAGCCACGGGCAGGGCTTCCGACAACAGGAACATTGTGCAAAACCCCCCAATCCAGCAAAAAATAACTATTTTTCACAAGAATTTTCCGAAAACAACTCTCGTCACCATATATATGTATATAGATCCTTTTATTTTTGATATGAGTTTTACAAACCATACGTGGCACTATACTTATTGAAACAATTTTAATCCTGGGAGAAATATTATGAAACTTCTAACTCTTTTCCTTTTAACCGCTGTACTTATGGTAAGTTCAATCAATAATGTCTCAGTAGCTCAGGTTAATGATTCCACAGAGGTAAAGACAAACTTACCTCAGAATACTTTCTGTTTCTATTTCATCAACGGTTATGCCCTTGCCTATAAGTTCTATAATTCGGGGAACTCCAACCTCAGGCTTCGCATCGATCTTTCAAGTTCGTATTCAGATATGAAAAGTGACCGGAATGAGAAAAACAGTTCCTCACAGGACATGCGGACCGTTGAGAATAATAACTCTAACAGCTTAAATAACATTACAGCAGAATTTGCTTACTCTTATAACTTCTACAGATCCCATCTTGGCCAGGCCTATGCAGGTGCGGGACCTTTTATATCATATAACAGAAACAAACAGGTGGTTTCAAACAAGGATAGTTATACTTCCAACATTAATCAGACGAACACAAACCTTACCTATGGCTTTTCAGCAGGCCTTTCAGCATTCATCGGCCTGGAAGCTTTCTTAAACCAGAGCCTCCGTGTTTTTGCCGAGACGCAGCTTACTGGCGGAAAAAACTGGAGCAAATCAGAATATGTTTATGAATACGTAGCGCAATCGGACTCTTCCAGGGGCGGATCATCCACTACAGTAACTTCCGGCAACTGGTTTTATAATTTAACTTCCGTAAGGATTGGTCTTGGAATAAGTATTTAATCAACTTGTTTCTGATTTTAATGGAATTCATTACTTTTACCATGACATAAGTTAATGTTTTACTAAGGATGAAAATTAACTTCTGTAATCATGCAATATATATGCAGGAAATATTGTTCAATTATACATCCGGGGCCTAAATGAAAATAATTGTACTCCTCCATGTGTGCTTGATACTATTGTCAGTAAATTTCTATCCGCAAAATATTCTTAACCGGCAGAAGCTTCCATATGCAGGCATCAATCCTTTAAGAAATGAAAAAAATCTATACCCCTCACCCGAGGAGGAAGATCATCTGCCCCCGATTATGCCCCATCTGATGCGGCTTGATAAAAACAGGGACGTTTTTAAGTTAAACAGAGTTGTTTTCAACCCGGTGCTTGTTGTTATGGATTCAATCCGCAGGGAAAACTATACCTATTATGATAATGGTGACTTAAAGCTTCGTACTTCTCAGGAATTGAAAAACGGCGTATGGGAAACCCGGCACAAGATAACTGTAACATATGATGATAACGGCAGAGTCCGTAAATCATTTTCTGAACTATGGCAAAGTGCCGGCGTAGTATCTGCCAGTTCCAGAATTGATACTTTAGATGACAAGGGGAATGTGCTTTCCTCTGTTTCTATTGAAAATGACGAAATACTTTCAAGAGATGTTAATACTTATAATGATGATGGTAAAATCCTTACAATGCTTTACCAGCAGTTCCAGAAAGGCCTGCTTTTGAGCGCTGATAGAACAACTTATACATTTTCTGAAAAGGGCGAAATACTTAATACACTCGTTGAGAAATGGACTAATAACGCCTGGGTAAATGTGCGCAAATATACCAGCACTTATGACGCCATGGGAAATGAGATTACCAGACTTATGGAAGATTGGAAAAACGGAACCTGGGTGACTTCTTTCAGAGGAACTAGTACGTATGATGACAAGGGAAATCCGCTTTCCTATATCTCCGAGTTCTGGATGAATGGTGCAGTCACCTCTACTGTAAGAGGATCCTGGATAAACAGTAATAATGGAAATACGAGGAGCCTTCTTGTAGAAACTCTGGTTAACGGAATCTGGGTAAATCTCAACAGAACAACTTATACTTATGACAGCGATAAAAATAATACGTCTTATGTTTATGAAAAATGGACAGATGGCAGCTGGATAAACAGCAACAGACACACTTACATTTATGAGAATGGGAAATTGTTAAGCGATGTTGCTGAAGAATGGTACAATGACGCCTGGCTGAAAACTTTTAAGCAGGATTATAAATATGACAATTATGGAAATGCAGTAAAAGGTGAATCTTTCAAATGGGCGCTAGAAGGGGAGACCTGGGTCCCGTATGCTGGTCAGATGTTGCTTTATTATGACGAAGGGAAAGCCTTTTTATTCCTGAATAATGCAGTTGTCGAAGTGCAATACGGCCAGTTTACAGGTGTTGAAAGGATCAATACTGCTCCAAGTGGGTTTAGTCTTCTGCAGAACTATCCTAATCCCTTTAACCCGACAACAACTATAGGCTATTCAATCCCGAAGCAGTCCTTTGTGGAATTGAAGATCTATGATATGCTCGGCCGTGAAGTATCAACACTTGTCAAAAAAGAGCAGAGTGCAGGAGATTATAAAGTTCAGTTTGATGGTTCTTCTCTTCCCAGTGGAATGTACATTTATTCCATTCAGGCAGGAGAGTTCAGAAGTTCAAAGAAACTCCTATTGATTAAATAACTTCAGGTAATATTTAATTCATAGCCCTTGAAGATTTATTCTTTAAGGGCTTTTTCCATTTTGACACTTCCCTGCACAATTTTGTGTGCTGCTGTTCAATGAGGCCCGTTTGAAAATTCTCCCCATTTTTCTATTTTCCCTCATCATTTTTTCCGAAAACAATCTTCCGAAATTAACAAAGGTAAGATTAATGAAACTTAGGCCTTTTAAATTAGCTTTTCTCGTATTTATATCAATCATTGCATTTAACTGCAAAAGTTCCACTGAACCCGAGGACAAAAAAGCAGTACCCGATTCCACATCCCAGAATTTCACCTTTGAGGTTAAACGCTTCGGAGGCACTAGTATTTCATCCTGTATTTTTTATGACGTGTGGATATTTAATGAGAATGATATATGGACATGTGGAGATGTGCCTACAGGCGATAGTCTGGACGGTAATCTAATGCACTGGAATGGTAGATATTGGAAAGGAATTAGAAACAGCTATGCTGAGGTTTATTCCATATGGCACGACGGCACAAGGTTTTACCTGGCAAATGGAGGCGTAGCAAAGGTTGAGAATGAGAAATATGAACTGGTCACGAGCTATAAAGGAGGAACTTTTACTCAGGGGCAGAGAGTAACCCAGCTTTGGATCGGCTCTCCTGAGAACATCTGGGGCATAGGCCCTTGGGGGACAATAGTACACTTCAATGGCAAAGAATGGGAAAAGCTGGATTTTGACACTCAGTGGCATTTCTACAGCATCACGGGTTCTAAGATTACAGGAGTGTCATATGCCCTGGCATTAAACAGCCAGTATCAGACAAGTATAGTAAAGCTTCAGAATTCAGCGGCTGAAGTAATCTACACGAGTCAGTCACAGAATACAGAATTCAACGGCTGGACACTCACGCTTGCAAATGAGAAGGAGCTTTTCATTGGAAACGGCCCTATATGGAAATTCAATATTGAAACAAAGGCAAAGCAGGTCATTTTTACCCCTACATCTGGCACCTCCATTGGGGCTTCCTTTGCAGTAAGTCCAATAGACATATACTTCTATGGAATAAATTGGACAACTGACGTAATGATTCACTACAACGGGAAGAGATTCAAGGAGTTTGCTCTTCCTTCCCATAGTGATATTACAGGAGGAATTAAGGCAACATCAAACATTGCCGCAGCAGTAAGTTTTGCGGGCAATCAGGCCCAAATAATCACAATTAAAAGGAGATGAAAGAAAATCAGAGAGCAGCCATAAATAATACTCACTGATTTATGGGAAAATTGACTCATTTGAAAGAATAAAGTCCGGGTCAAATTTTATAGCTGATCCTGGGGGTTTTTATGCAAATATGATTATCCCTGCCAATTGACTCCCTCAGTATGTTTAACATTATTCCCTGAAAGCTAAATTGACTTTTGAAATAAAATTATGGATTTTTGATTATCACTTCATTTTTAATTATTATTTGTCACTATTCTTAGAATCTAATTGATGGAATATTTAAGACAAATAGAGTATTGGGTGGAAATATCAAACGATGATATTAAATCTGCCGAAAGTATTTTCAGAAACGGCAATTATGACTGGTCGCTTTATATTGCGCATCTGGCTTTAGAAAAGATTCTAAAAGCTTACTACGTTTCTGCTATGAATGATATTCCACCCAAAATTCACAAGCTTGACCGGATTGCAGAATTAAGCGGGCTTCATCTCTCAGAAGAACAGGAAGAACTGCTAAAGATTGTCAATGAATTTAACCTCGAGGCACGCTATCCCGATTATAAAAAGAAATTTAAGGACATCTGCACACAGGATTTTGCACAAAAATACTTAACAGAGATTAAACAATTACACGCATGGATACAAAGTCAAATTCAAAAACCGAAGAGTTAAAAGCTCTTTTGACAAAGCTTCAGGGAAGCAATCTTCACTTAAAGGAAGTCTACCTGTTCGGTTCTTTCCTTAAGCAAGATGACTATGAGGACATCGACGTGGCGCTTGTCTCAGATGATTTCTCCGGCGTCAGATTCCTGGATATGAAGCTCATAATCGAAAAGCTTAAAAGGTTTTCGTCAGTTTATGATATGCATCCTTTTAAGACTGAAGAATTCTATGATAAGAATAACTTTTTTGCCAGTGAGATAATTAAGACAGGCAGGAAGTTTAACTGGACGTAGCTGTTTTAATTTTATTATTAAAGCCCGTGAACAGCTTTAAAGCTGAAATAAAAAAGGGACAGAAGTTTTTAATCCTTCTGTCCCTTTTTTTGTTTCATTAGTTTACTTTTTAGTTGTATTCGTCCCAGCTCTTGATTTCAAGAGTTGAAGGGGAGTACATTCTGAGCGATTTGATGTAGCGCTTTGCAAACTGCGTGTTTGTTATAAGCGGCACATTCATATCCACAGCCTTCCTTCTTATGACGTAATCACTGTCCAGCTCATCTTTCTCATTTGACTTCGGAATGTTTATAACGAGATCGATCTTGCCTTCTGAAAGATATGTAACAATATTCGGTTCAATGTTGTCGTAAGGCCTGTATAAGACTTCGGCCTCCATGCCGTTTTCCTTCAGGAAGTCAGCCGTGCCTTTTGTAGCATAAAACTTCAATCCGCGCTCGTGGAGCATCTTAATGCTGTCAAGGAGTTCAGCCTTGTCCTTCAGTGTTCCGGTCGAAAGCATTACGGCTTTCTTAGGCTCGCGGTATCCAGTGGAAAGCGAGCTCTTTAAGAACGCCTCGTTAAAGTCGTCTCCTAAACATGCAACCTCACCTGTAGAGGACATCTCAACGCCTAAGACCGGATCTGAGCCCTTAAGACGCGTGAATGAGAACTGCGAGGCCTTTACGCCCACATAATCCAGGTCGAAAGAGGAGCGGTCAATTCTGTTGACCCTTTCACCCATAATTAGCTTTGTGGCAATATCTATGAAGTTTATCTTAAGCACCTTCGATACAAATGGGAAGCTTCTTGAAGCCCTCAGGTTGCATTCAATAACCTTTACGTCGTTATCCTTTGCAATGAACTGAATGTTAAAGGGCCCCGTTATCTCAAGCGCCTCGGCAATCTGCTTTGTAATAATCTTTACGCGGCGCATCGTCTCAAGGTAAGTCCTCTGCGGTGGAAGCACCAGTGTGGCGTCACCCGAGTGCACACCCGCGTTCTCTACGTGTTCTGAAATCGCGTAGCAGAAAACTTCTCCATTATCGGCAACGGCGTCGGCTTCAATTTCACGCGCACCAGTGATGAATTTGCTTATTACAACGGGGTGCTCCTTGCTGACTTCGGTAGCCTTGTTGAGATAAAACTCAAGCTCGTCTTCATCAAGCACAATACTCATTGCGGCGCCGCTTAAAACGTAGCTCGGCCTGATGAGTACGGGATATCCTACTCTTGAGGCAAATTCCTTTGCGTCTTTGAGATCTGTAAGCTCATTCCACTGCGGCTGGTCAACTTTTAAGTCATCTAAGATCTGCGAGAACTTATGCCTGCTTTCGGCGTTGTCGATCTGGCTTGGTGATGTGCCAAGGATCTTTACTCCCGTGTTGTGCAGCTTTACGGCAAGGTTATTCGGAATCTGGCCTCCCATGGAGACGATAATCCCTTCCGGATTTTCCTTTTCATAAATATCCAGCACGCGTTCAAAGGTAAGCTCTTCAAAATAAAGCTTGTCGCAGATGTCATAATCTGTGCTTACAGTCTCGGGATTGCAGTTTATCATAATTGTGCCGTAGTCGAGCTTGTTTAATGTCTGCACCGAGTTGACACAGCACCAGTCGAACTCAACCGAGGAACCGATTCTGTAGGCTCCGCTTCCAAGAACAACTATCTGGTCCTTTTCACCCGTCTTAATGTCATCTTCTTTCCCGTTATAAGTCATATAAAGATAGTTCGTCTTTGCCGGGTATTCAGCGGCAAGAGTATCGATCTGCTTAACGACGGGAGTGATATTAAGATCTTTTCTTTTTTTGCGTACTGAAAGCTCCTCTTCTTTTACAATAAGAGCGATCTGCTTATCCGAGAAGCCTTTCTCTTTAGCCTGTCTTAAAAGGTCTTCAGAAATTTTTGCAAGCTTTTTCTTTGAGAGTTCTTTTTCAACATCCACTATGTTCTTCATCTTGTAGAGGAACCAGGGCGTGATTTTTGAAAGCTCGTGAATTTTTTCTACTGAATATCCTTCCTGAAGTGCCCTTGCAATTGCAAACATTCTCTTGTCAGTTGGGGCTTCAATTGCCTTATCCAGATCTCCTAACTCAATTTCGTTGCACACAAAGCCGTTCATGCCTACGTCCAGCATTCTGATTGCTTTCTGAAGCACCTCTTCAAAACTGCGCCCGATGGACATCACTTCTCCGACGGATTTCATCTCGCTTCCTAAGAGTGTGGAAACCTGGCTGAACTTCTGGAGGTCCCACCTGGGGAATTTGAGCGTTATGTAGTCAAGCGCTGGTTCAAAGCACGCGCTTGTCTCCTGGGTGATAATATTTTCCACCTCGTTAAGCGCATAGCCCAATGCAAGCTTTGTTGCAATAAAAGCCAGCGGGTAACCCGTTGCCTTGGAAGCCAGGGCGCTCGAGCGGCTGAGGCGCGCGTTTACTTCAATAATTCTGTAGTCGTCTGAATTGGGATCAAGCGCATACTGTATGTTGCATTCGCCTATAATGCCAAGGTGGCGGATTAGTTTAATGCCTATTGAACGGAGCTTGAAATTTTCTTTGGCTGAAAGCGTCTGCACGGGGGCAACAACAATGCTGTCGCCTGTGTGAATGCCCATAGGATCCACGTTTTCCATGGAGCAGATTGTAATACAGTTGTTGTAGCGGTCGCGCACAATCTCGTATTCAACTTCTTTCCAGCCGTATAAGGATTCTTCTAAGAGTATCTGGTTTGTAAATGAAAAAGCTCTTTTTGCTTTCTCCGCCAATTCCTCTTTGTTTTTTACGATGCCGGAGCCCAGGCCGCCAAGAGCGTAGGCGATACGGACCATAAGAGGGTATCCGATTTCTTCTGCGGCAGAGAACGTTTCTTCGTAAGAATTTACGGTGCGGCTTTTTGCAACCTTAAGGCCAATTTCAGTTACCTTGTTTCCAAAGAGCAGGCGGTCTTCAGTGTTCTTTATCGCTTCAACTTGTGTGCCCAGTACCTTTACGTTGTATTTATCCAGTATACCTTTTTCGTAAAGCTCTACGCCGACGTTCAGTGCCGTCTGCCCTCCGAAGCCTAAAAGAATGCTGTCGGGCTGTTCCTTCTGTATGATCTTCTCCACAAACTCAGATTTGATCGGAAGGAAATAAACCTTGTCTGCAAACTGCTCGCTGGTCTGTATGGTTGCGATGTTCGGGTTTATTAGAACCGTCTGAACGCCGTCTTCTTTAAGCGCCTTAATGGCCTGGCTTCCCGAGTAATCGAATTCACCTGCCTGGCCTATCTGAAGGGCGCCGGAGCCAAGGATTAAAACTTTATTTGCTTTTCTTTTTATAATCATTTCAGTGACCTCACAAACATATCAAAAATGAATTCAGAATCATCCGGTCCCGGACTTGCCTCGGGATGGAACTGTGCGCCGAATATCGGCTTGGAAATGTGAATAATACCCTCATTGGTTCCGTCGTTATCGTTATTGAACCATTCTCTCCAGTCCTCGGGGAGTGTTTCAGTGTTAATTGCGTAGCCGTGGTTTTGTGAAGTTATATAGCATCTTCTTGTACCGGCTTCGTTGCAGGGCTGGTTATGTCCGCGGTGGCCGTATTTAAGCTTATACGTGTCGGCTCCCGCTGCAAGGGCAAGTATCTGGCTTCCCAGGCAGATGCCGAGGATAGGGCGTCCGCTCTGGATTTCTTTCTTTGTATTTTCAATCGTAACCTTGCACATCTTGGGGTCACCGGGACCGTTTGAGATCACAACGCCGTCGGCTGCTTCTTTTGTAAAATCGTAGTCGTAAGGCACTCTCATTACAGAGATATCCCTTTTAAGGAACGCCTGGAAGATGTTGTTCTTGGCCCCGCAGTCTACAACCACAATTTTTTTCTGGCTTTTTGCGTAGAAGACAGGTTCCTTAACGCTTACTTCACCAACAAGGTCGGTCTTGTTCGGATCCTCAAAATCCTGTTCTTCACCCATTTCAGTTACAATCTTGCCCAGCATGGTGCCATTTTCGCGGAGCTTCCGGGTGAGCATTCTTGTATCTATACCGTAGATGCCGGGTATGTCCTGTTCGCACATCCAGTCGGAAAGTGATCGTGAGGCGTTCCAGTGCGAATAGTTTTCCGAGTAGTCGGAGACTATGAGCCCCCTTACGTGGATCTCCTCGGATTCAAAATGCTTTAAGAGGTTATTCTCCCTCGTATCATCCGGCACGCCGTAGTTGCCTATGAGGGGATAAGTGCAGACCAGAATCTGCCCGCGGTAGGATGGATCCGTCATAGTCTCGGGGTAGCCTACCATACCGGTATTAAAGACCACCTCGCCCGCAGTGTTCTTAAGGCTCCCGAAGGAATAGCCCTGGAACTCCGATCCGTCCTGAAGCACAAGTTTAACTTTTACTTTATTTTTCATTTATATGATGCTTAGTTGTTAAAAATCCTAAAAAATGCAAAACAGAATTAAAATGTAAATCTGAATTATGCCGTTTAAGTTCCTTTTGGTCCAATTTGTTTAAATCCAACCGGGGATTGAATAATTATGCAAAATGGCAAAAAAAAAGCCACTTCGAAAAGCGGCTTCTTTAAAAAAATATTTTTCCTTCACCCTGTGAAGTATTTACCCCGGGCCCCTTTGCAGAAAGGGGAAAATAAGATTCCGGAAAATTCCTTATGTCAAATTCCTTTGTATTTCTGATGAAAGTAACTTCCAATATTTCCTTACTGCCGGTTAAAATTTATGCAAAAATCTGACATTAAATATAATTAAAACACCGCATAATATCAACGAAACAATACAGGGGCTTTCATTTTGCACCAGAGTGGGAAATGGGGGCTTTACCTGAATTTAAGCGCCAGGCGTGGGCTTTCCTCTCTAATGAAGCAAAACATTATGCCCAGGAGTATCTGGAAGCCGGTGATAAAATTGTAATTAACTATTCCAGCCTGCAATTCAAATATCAGGTTAATAAATTTGAGCAGCAGCGATATTTCATATGAAAGCAGCAATAAATGAAAAACCTGAATCCTTCTATTCTTATAGACATAATTAATAGTATACTTGAAAAGAACGTAGATTATAATCATATGTATAATACCGAGCAGGATTATCAGGTCTGAGACCTGCAGGAAATATACTGCGGATATAAATAAAACAAGAGCAGGAATAAGATAAGGAAGCCTCAAATATTTGTTTTGCTGCGGCAGGGATAATAAAAGACCTGCCGAGAATATAACAAACAGCGGAATTGACCATTCCAGGTTAAAATAATACAATACCATTGCGACCGGGTCGGAAAGGCCGAGTATAAGGAAGTAATAGAAAAACCTGCCCCTGAACTGTCTCAGGGGCGGGAATATCCAGACAAAAGTAGATAAATAAGTTATCAGTTTTGCGATAATCATATTAAAAGCAATTAGGAGGGCATGCCCTGGCAAAATCCATGGTGCTTTCGGCGTATGAAACGGTAATTACATCTGTTCTTTTTTCAATGTGTACTTTATCCTCATTTCCTCTGTTGAGCAGGTCCCTGACAACAGAGACACTGAATTTCCTGAATATTTCAGTAGGGAAAGAATTCTTCATCTGCCCATAATTAAATATCACCTTTTTTTTGCCGTTAACGACGTAAAGATCGTCAGTGTCGTAATTAAACATGATATAGTCGCCTGCCTGATCAAGAAGAGCCTTTACTGCATTAACGTCAATATCAAATTTCTTCAGCACGGGACCGAACATCTGGTCGGCTTCAGTCTTTGTGAATATTTTTCCAATGACTTCCTGGGCGGAAAGAAGCCCGGGGGTAAAAAACATAAAAAATGAGAATAATAATAAAGTTTTAAGTATTGGGTTTTTCATCTCTGTTCCAGATTTTGATAACGAAAAAATAACTAAAAAATAAAAACTATTTGCCGTACCGCTTTAATACGGATTGGGGAAAAAACACATAAAAGAATTAATAAGCAAATTAATAGGTGAAATAAACCTTAAAAATCCTGATGCTAAATTAAAATATTTAGATTAAATAATCTTATTTAAAATGGCATATTTAATCAGCTGGGAGGAAGATGAAACATTCAGTTTTTTTATCAGGCTTGCCCTGTGCGTTTCAACGGTTTTTCTGCTGATGCCAAGCATTGATCCTATCTCGGCACTGCTCAGGCCTTCACAGACATATTTGAGGACTTCCAGTTCCCTGGGGCTCAGCTGCACGTCCTCACGGCTTTCGGTTTCTATGTTATTTGCCGCTGAATACTTATTAATAATTTCATCCAGTCTGCTTTTGTTATAACCCTTTCCAAAATACTGGTCCCCATGATAGACAGACTTAATTGCCAGGACCAGTTCTCCTTTTACAATACTCTTGTGTACAAGTCCTTTTCCCCCCGCATTCAGAACCTGATATACATATTCATCACCCTCATAAACCGATACGAAGAGTACCTTTGCCGCGGGATCTTTTTTTGTTATTTGTTTTACAGCCTCAATACCTGACATCACAGGCATTGATATATCACTCAGTACAACATCGGGATTTATTTCGAAATATTTGTTTACAAGTTCACGGCCGTTATCCGCCTCGCCGATAACATAAATATCATCAATGCTGTCCAGCAGGCTTACAATTCCGCCTCTTACCAGGTTATGGTCATCGGCAACAAGCACTTTAATAGGATTTTCACTCATTTTAGTTCATTCCAAGCGGGAAGTCCGCAAATATAATTGTTCCGTCCTCAGGAGAAGAGTTGATTCTGAAAGTCCCGTTGTGGCTTTTTGTCCTCTCCTGCATATTCTTAATTCCCATTCCTTTTTTATTTTCCATTTTATTCATATCAAAGCCTCTACCATCATCGGAAATTATAAGCCGGATTGAAGTGGTTTTATTCAATAGCTGAATATTAAATTCCCGGGCGCCCGAATATTTAATGATATTGCTCAGGGCTTCCTGCACGATCCTGAAGATCGAGGTCTCTAGGCCCGAATCCAGCCTTTCTTCCATGTCTATAAAGTTGATGTTCCCCTGCATATTGCTTTTGCGCTTAATGTTGTCCACAAGCGTTATTAAAGCGGGTATAAGTCCTATTTCCACCAGAATAATCGGTTTCAGGGAATGTGAAATTTCCTTCAGGTCGTGTGTAATCTGTCCCAGTATGCGGGAGATTTCCAGGTATTCGGGAGAATTTTCATTTCCCGTAAGGTCCGTGAGTCTCTTCTGAAGATAGAGTCTGAGAAGTATTAGGTTCTGCCCCACGCCGTCGTGTATTTCGCGTGAGATTCTCTGGCGCTCCTCTTCAATTTTATTCTGCAGGTGGTTCGAGAACTCCTCCAGCTCCTTTTGCTGAGCCTTAAGCTGTGTTATATCGTGCAGGTATATCTGTGCAATATTCAGGTAGCCTATTCCGTTTATCTGGACGGAGTAGTGCTTTCCCATAATTTCTTCATAGAACATGAAGCTGTCATTTTTCTCAATAAAGCTTTTCAGTTCAGGATGAAAAGAAGGGAAAATGGTATTTATATGTTTTCCGGTAAACTCATTAAAACCCTTGTTGTTAGCCGCGGGATTTGTAAAAATTATTTCACCCATGGAATCTACTCTTAGGAGGGGATCGGGGTCCAGGTCCGCAAAAAGCGCCATAAGGCGTACGTTCTGCATCTTCAGCTTTTTTTCCATCTTGGAGTAATTTCTCTGCTGGGGTATGATTACATAGCGTGCGGTAAGATAGAGTAT
>JBLMYS010000305.1:0-3374 GCA_050258415.1 Acidobacteriota bacterium
GCATTATTGACAAAGCTTTCACTGGAAAGTTTTTTGCTTACTCCCGTGAGGCTCCCTTCAAGGCGCTGAATATCCTTCTGAAGGCGCTGGCGTTCAACATCCAGATCTATTAAGCCTTCAAGCGGGATAAATATTTCTGAATCCTTTACGACGGCTGAGGCCGATGCCTTGGGCTTCTCAAGGTCACGCCCTCCAAAGAGGTTTTCCACCTTGCCAAGCTTCTTTATATAGACCTTTTCATTTTCAGTCAGCTCACTTCCTTTTATGTAAGCGTCCACAGACTTCGAAGGCGGAATGTTCATCTCGCCGCGGATGTTGCGTATTGAGGTCACAATATCCTGAACAAACTCAATCTCGCCTTCTGCCTCTGTGTTAATAAGAGAAGGATTCTCCTCCGGGAAACTCATAAGAGAAATGCTTTCATCTTCACCTCTTTCCTTAATGAGGTGCCAGATCTCCTCGGTTATAAAAGGCATGAACGGGTGAACAATCTTCAGCATCTCTTCAAAAAGATTGATGGCTCTTGTAAGAACGGCCGACTTAACTTCCTCATCATCCGAATAAAGGCGGCTTTTCGACATCTCAATGTACCAGTCGCAGAAGTCATTCCATACATAAGAGTATATAATCTTTACAACGCCGTTAACGTCAAAATTATTCATCGCTTCATTTATGCTGTGAAGCGTGCTTTCAAAGCGCGAGATGATCCACTTGTCGGCAAAGTCTATGTGCTTATCCTTAAGATTTTCGTCGAGCTTAATTGTCTGCGCGTTCATGAGCAGATAGCGCCCGGCGTTCCAGATCTTGTTGGCAAAGTTGCGTCCGATCTCGCACTTCTCGGTGCTGAAGAGCACGTCCTGCCCGAGTGGCGCCAGGTATAAAACAGAGAACCTTAAGGCGTCTGCCCCGTATTCGGCAATTACATCCAGTGGATCAGGAGAGTTACCAAGCGACTTGCTCATTTTCCTTCCCTGCATGTCGCGTATAACGCTCGTAAAGTAAACGTCCTTAAACGGAATGTCCTGCTTGAACTCCAGTCCCGCCATAATCATTCTGGCAACCCAGAAGAAAATGATGTCGGGCGCCGTAACGAGCGTGTCGGTGGGATAGTAATAGTCCTGCTCTTCTTTTGTTGTAAAAACGTCAAAAGCCCAGAGCCAGCTCGAAGCCCACGTGTCAAGAACGTCCTCGTCCTGATGCCAGTTTTCAATGTCCTGTGGCGGCTTGGTGTCGCAGTAGATTTCATTTGTCGAGTTGTTATACCATACCGGTATTCTGTGTCCCCACCAGAGCTGGCGGGAAATGCACCAGTCCTTAATGTTTCCCATCCAGTGCTCATAGGTCTTAGTCCAGTGCTCGGGGTGGAAGTGAATTTTCCCTTCTCTTACTACTTTTACAGCCGGGGCCGCAAGCTCGTCCATCTTCAGGAACCACTGTTCTGAAAGATATGGCTCAATCGGTACACCGCCGCGCTCGGAATAACCCACGTTATTTGTATAGTCTTCAATTTTATAAAGAAGTCCCAGCTCTTCAAACTTTTCAATTACTTTCTTTCTTACTTCATAGCGGTCCAGGCCCTGAAGCTCTTCAGGTACGTTGGAGTTTGTTGTGGCATCGGGATTAAAGATATTGATAAACTCCAGGTCGTGACGCTTACCCATCTCATAGTCGTTTACGTCGTGAGCTGGTGTGACCTTAACGGCGCCTGTTCCGAAATTCTTGTCCACGTATTCATCGGCAAAAATGGGTATTTCCCTGTTTACTATGGGAAGAAGTACTTTTTTACCCAAAAGGTGAGTGTATCTTTCATCTTCGGGGTTAACTGCAATACCCGTATCACCCAGCATCGTCTCGGGGCGTGTGGTTGCAACAATAATAAACTCATCTGAATCCTTAACGGGATATTTCAGGTGCCAGAGCTTTCCGTTAACCTGGCGGTAGATTACTTCTTCGTCCGAAATAGCCGACTTGCTTGCCGGGTCCCAGTTTACCATGCGGTAGCCGCGGTAGATTTTGCCTTTTTTGTAAAGGTCTACAAAAGATTCAATAACTTTATCATAATAGTGCTCATCCATCGTGAAGCGCTCGCGCTCCCAGTCGCAGCTGACACCCAGCTTTCTAAGCTGTTTGGTGATAATGCCGCCATACTTATGAGTCCATTCCCAGCAGTGTTTTAAGAACTCCTCGCGCCCGATCGATCTTTTATCAATCCCCTGTTCCTTAAGAAAATTGGTTACCTTGGTTTCAGTGGCAATCGAGGCGTGGTCCGTTCCCGGCACCCAGCAGGCGTTAAAGCCTTTCATTCTTTTATAACGAATGAAAACGTCCTGAATGGTGTTGTTCAGGATGTGCCCCATGGTAAGTATACCCGTCACGTTAGGAGGGGGAATTACAATGGTGTAAGGTGTTTTATTTTTATCAGGCTCGGAATGATAGATCTGGTTTCCTTCCCAGAAGGCGTACCACTTGTCTTCCACCTCGCCGGGATTATAAGCTTTAGGAATTTCTCTTGTATTAGACTCAGGCATTTAGCACTCTTTAATATTAAAACATAAAACCAAATATACGCAAAAAGCACGATAATTTGGCAGGAGAAAATTGGGGAGGTTTCTCTTAAAACTGCTTAAAAACAATTTATTACGGGCTATGGAATAGAACTCGGGAAAATGGTATAATTGAGGAGGAATTTTTCACATGAGAGAGCATCCAATGAATTTCCACCTGAATACTTTCTTTTATCCTAAAAACGTCCTGGTTGCCGGGGCTTCAACGAAAGAAAAAAGCATCGGCTATGAACTCTTAAAAACAATGCTTTCCTGCGGCTACAAAGGGGAAATTCTCCCCGTTAACCCGAAGGCTGATGAAATCCTGGGACTTAAATGCTATCATGCAATTGAAGAAGTTGAAAAACCCGTGGACCTGGCAATTGTGCTCGTGCCGAAAGCCTGCGCCGAGGAAACTATAGACAGCATCCTCCAAAAGGGTGTTAAATCCATTATCCTCATAACAGCTGGCTTTAAGGAGGTAGGTTCCGAAGGCGAAAAGGTGGAAAAAAGGATCGTGGAGAAGATTAAGCGCTCGGGAGCACGCCTCGTGGGCCCAAACTGCATGGGGATCATTAATACCAGAGGCGACATCAGCCTTAACGCCACATTTGTCGCTGAAAAACCGGAGCACGGCTCGACGGGCTTTTTATCCCAGTCGGGAGCACTGGGTGCGGCAGTCCTGAACTCCCTCAGGGAAACAGATATCCGCTTTGCACACTTTATAAGCGTCGGAAATAAGGCCGACGTCAATGAAAACGACATTCTCAACTACTGGCAGGAAAGCCCCGACATCCAAACCCTCACCTTTTACCTCGAAAGTTTTACAAA
>JBLMYS010000306.1:0-7658 GCA_050258415.1 Acidobacteriota bacterium
GCCAGTGGCCTTAAGGCAAATATATTCTTAAGGGCCAAAGGGAAAAACGATCACCATAAGATTGAGGCCATGTTTAAGGCCTTTGCCAAGGCCTTAAATGAGGCCCTCAGGATGGACGAAAGAAATGAAGATAAATTACCATCAACAAAAGGAGTTTTATGATAGCTCTTATTGATTATGACGCCGGGAATACCGCCTCGGTAGCAAATGCTCTGGAAAAACTGGGGCATGAGTTCGTGCTTACCAACAAGGAGACGGATATCTGCAGGGCGGATAAAGTAATATTCCCTGGGGTCGGAGAGGCATCATTTGCAATTAAGCAGCTTCACCGTTATAACTTAATTAACCTATTAAGGATAGTAAGAAAGCCACTGCTCGGCATATGCCTGGGGATGCAGCTTTTGAGTGAGTTTTCAACCGAGGGAAATATCCCCTGTCTTGGTGTTGTGCCCGGAAGGGTTGAGAAGTTCGAGGCGGAAAAGGTTAATGTACCACATATGGGATGGAATGAAGTTTTCCAGAAGAAGGAAAGTAAACTCTTTAAGGATATTAAAAACGGCGAATTTTTCTACTTTGCGAATTCCTATTACCTGCCGGTTGGTGAATTTACCACTGCCGTGGCAAATCACGGCATTGATTTTACGGCGGCACTGGAAAAAGATAATTATTACGGGATCCAGTTTCACCCGGAAAAGTCGGGAGAAGCGGGTCTTAAACTATTAAATAACTTTCTTGAAATATGATTGTAATACCAGCAATAGATTTATATCAGAATAAAATTGTACGGCTTAAAGAAGGTGATTTCAATAAGGTAACCTTCTACGAGAATACCCCTCTTGAGCAGGCAAGGATTTTTGAAGAGAATGGATTTTCATGGCTCCACATGGTGGATCTGGAAGGCTCAAAGACGGGTAACGTTTCGGTGCTGGAGACTGTAAAGGAAATTAAATCAAAAACAGGTCTTAAAGTAGAGTTTGGCGGAGGTGTGAGGGATGAGGCATCAGTGGCCCAAATTTTCTCCTCAGGCGTCGACCGCGTTATTATTGGATCTCTTTCGGTTGAGAATAAAAAGGAATTTGAGTCTATAGTTGAAAAGCACGGGGCAGAAAAGGTAGTGGTTGCAGCCGACGTTAAAGACGGCATGATTGCTGTCCGTGGGTGGACGGAGAAGACCACTTTGTCCTTAAAAGACCATATTCAGTACTGCATGAGCCGCGGCGTGGATACTTTTCTTTGCACCGATATATCGCGTGACGGGATGTTATCGGGCACAAACACACAACTCTACCAGGATATTACCGGTGAATTCCCGGGCATTAAGCTGATTGCCTCGGGAGGCATTAAAGATATTGAAGACGTCAGAAAAGTGGCGGAACTAAATGTTTACGGGGTTGTAATAGGCAAGGCGATTTATGAAAAAAGGATCAGCTTAAAGGAGCTTTCAGAAATTGGTTAGTAAGAGAATAATACCATGCCTGGATGTTAAAGACGGGAAAGTGGTTAAGGGGACAAACTTTATAAATTTAGTAGATGCCGGCGATGCTGTTGAGCTTGCAGAGCGCTACAGCAGTGAAGGTGCAGATGAGCTTGTATTCCTCGATATAACGGCTTCGGCTGAGAAAAGAAAGACACTCATAGATCTTGTTGAAAAGGTAGCCAGGGCTATACAGATACCTTTTACCGTTGGTGGCGGCATTTCGGAGCTAAAGGACATTGAAAGCCTCCTTAAGGCGGGAGCCGACAAGGTATCGCTTAACTCATCCATTGTACGCAACCCCGGGCTTATTACCGAGGCTTCCAGGCGTTTCGGAAGCCAGGCCATAGTAGCTGCAATTGACGTTAAACGAAAGGAAGACGTCTATAAGGTTTATGTAAAAGGAGGGCGCGAGGAGACTGAGCTTGAGGGCCTCAACTGGTGCCGGAAAGCGGCCGAGCTCGGGGCAGGTGAAATACTCCTTACCTCAATGGATAAAGACGGAACAAAGGACGGCTACGACGTGGAATTCCTACATGAAGTAACCTCTTCTCTTACAATACCCGTCATCGCATCAGGAGGGGCTGGCAGGAAAGAGGATTTTCTGGAAGCTTTCCAAAAAGCAAGTGTTGACGCCTGCCTGGCTGCAAGCCTGTTCCACTTCAGCATTCTGGATATAAAAGAATTAAAAGAGTATTTAAGGGAAAATAACATAAAAGTAAGGCTTTAAGGTTAAAAATGATTGATATAAGCAAACTGGATTTTAGTAAGATGGGCGGGCTCATACCCGCAATTATTGTAGACAACTCAAACGGTGAAGTCCTGATGCTGGGCTTTATGAATAAGGAAGCCCTGGAGAAGACAATTGAATCGGGGCTTGTCACCTTCTTCAGCCGCTCAAAAGGGAGGCTCTGGACAAAGGGTGAGACTTCCGGGAATTATTTAAAGTTAGTCTCAATGGCACAGGACTGTGATAACGATTCACTTCTCATTAAGGCCAATCCTGAAGGCAGCACCTGCCACACAGGGGGCTACTCGTGTTTTTTTCCTGAAAAGTCAGGTTCAATCAGCTTCTTAAACGAGCTTTTCTCTCTTATTAAAGACAGGAAAGAAAAGCTTCCGGAAGGCTCATACACAACAAAGCTTTTTCAGAGAGGGGCCAACAGGATAATACAGAAAGTTGGTGAAGAGGCCATAGAAACCGTAATTGCCGCCAAAAACAGGGATAAAAACGAGCTGATAAATGAAACCTCGGATCTTATTTATCATATGTTTGTAATGCTTGTTGAACAGGGGGTGGAATTTACAGATATAGTTAAGAATCTTGAAATGCGCCATTCGAAGTAAGCTTAAAGTTTAATTTGGGGCGGAAAAGAGGTATTTTTCTCAATTCCGCCTCAAACTAGCCCATCAGGTCCCGATAAAATTCTCATTTTTGAAAATTCCTCAATTACTTTCATTGTTTTTTTTCTTATGTTTGCTCTGTACTAAAATTAAACTTTCAGAAAGGCGTTGCTGTTATGCTAATGATAGAGATTCTGCCCGACAAGTGTGATTTTTGCGGCTGCTGTGTGGGTGTCTGCCCTGAAGATGCCATTGAGCTTAAAGAAGCCGAGATCAGAATTATAGAAGATTTGTGCACCAACTGCTGTAAATGCGTCTGGAGCTGCCCTTTTGAGACCCTGAAATTCAACAAGAAAGAAACTGTGAGGGAAAACGTTGAAAGCTGAATATGATCTTATTGTTGTTGGTGCCGGCCCGGCCGGATCTATAGCGGCCAAGTTTGCTGCCGAAAAAGGGATCTCTGTACTTATGCTGGAAAAAGACAGGGATGTAGGCTACCCCGTAAGATGCGGCGAGGCCGTAAGCAAGGCCGGAGTAGAAGAGTTTTTAACACCCGACCCCAAATGGATAGCTTCTTCAATAGATAAATTTTCCCTTATTTCGCCAGATAAGTCTGAAGTAATAATAGGCTTTTCGGACACGGGTTACATACTGGAAAGAAGAGTTTTTGATTATGAACTGGCCAAAATGGCCTCCCTTTCAGGAGCCGAAGTTTTGACCAGGGCATACGTCTCGGGGCTAATAATGGAAGATGGCCGTGTAAGAGGCGTAAAATACCAGTACCGTGGTGAAGAAAAGGAAGTAAGGGCTAAGGTTGTTATTGCGGCCGACGGCGTTGAAAGCCGCGTCGGGCGCTGGGCGGGCTTAAAGACTCATGTTGATTTCCGCGACATGGAGTGCTGCGCTCAGGTTACGGCCTCAAACATAGATGTCGATCCCAACACATGTTATTTTTATTTCGGGCATGATGTAGCCCCTGAAGGCTACCTCTGGGTTTTCCCCAAGGGAAACCGCTCGGCAAATATAGGTCTTGGCGTAAGCGGGCTTATAGGCAAAAACCGCTCTGCCGTTTCATACCTGAACAGCTTTATGGAAAACAATTTTCCCGATGCGCCTGTATTGACTTCAATTGCGGGCGGGGTGCCATGTTCTATTACACTGGGCAGGATTTCCGCTCCCGGCATTTTGCTCACCGGAGATGCGGCGCGTCAGGTAAACCCTCTTTCCGGAGGGGGCATAATAAGCGGCATGATCGGTGGATCAATTGCAGGCAGAATTGCCGCGGAGTCTGTGCTTAACAATAAGCCTGATCACATAATGACTTACGACAAGGCATGGAATGACAGGCTTGGGAAGCGTCATGAGATATTTAACCGCATAAAAAACGGGATTTATAACTTTTCGGACGAAAAGTTTGATTCAATTGCCCATTCTTTTCTTAAGGTCCCGGGGGATAAAAGGACACTGGGCAGCCTGTTCAGGACGGCGCTGTTTAATCAGCCATCCTTACTTTTGGATGTAGCAAAGGTATTTTTAGGATAATGAAGAAGATCATATTAGAATTATTAAAGAAGAATTTCGAATTTATAAGGAATAACTGGACCAGCGTTCTGCTGAGGCTCTTTGAGGGCAAGCTGACCGAGGGGCAGATTAATCTCTTCGTCGAAAGCACGCTTGAAGTGATAAGGGAGATTCTGGAAAAATCCGACTATTCTTTGGCCGATAATTATCTGATTGATATCTTTAATCTCTTTGAAAATGCCAAGCTGAACCTGCTCGAAGTAAGTCAGCTGTTTAATAACGGAAGGGTTTCCATACTGCACTTTATAGACAAGGACAAGAATTCAGGCTACGATCCGATTATAATTGTAGAATTTGTTGATGAGATCATAGAAAACCTTTACGCCCGCTACAGCATGCTTCACCAGGAAGCGCAGATGAAGGAAATCTCGCATGACCGCGACAGCCTGGCACTTAAGCTTGAGATTAACCAGCAGTATCTGAAGAATATACTTCACACTTCAGATTCTGCCATTATGCTGATTGACCAGAACGAAAAATTCATCGCCTGGAATAAAGGTGCCGAGATAATCTTCGGTTATAATGAAGCAGAGGTAATCGGGCAGCCCTCTTCCCTTTTGCTTCCGAAGGAAGAGAAGTACTTCAATGAGCTGGAATATATAAGAGACGAGGTCATAAGGCAAGGCTTTGTAAAAATAGCTGAAACAGAAAGGATGACCAAGCTCGGGAAAATAGTCTCGGTTGAGCTTAACATCAAGCTGCTTCCCAGCAGTGACGGCGAGTACATAGGGCGTTCGGTAATTATAAAGGATTTCACAGAGGTCAAGAAGCTCCAGCAGCAGATTGACCAGTCGGAAAAGCTTGCCGTCATAGGGCAGCTTGCCGCCGGCGTGGCGCATGAGATCGGCAACCCGCTTACGTCGATTTCCTCGATTGTGCAGATACTGCAGAGGCGTTCTGCCGACTCGCTTTTCAGCGAGCAGCTTGCAAACATCAAGCTGAATATAGACAGGATTTCAAGGATTGTACGCGAGCTTGTGGATTTCTCCAGGCCCCCGAGCCATGAAATGCTACTTATTCAGATTACGGACGTCATAAAGACCGCTCTTGGAATTGTCAAGTACGATAAGAGGGTTAAGAAAGTGCTTTTTGAGACCCGGCTTGACAGTGATCTGCCAAAAATTAACATTGTCCCCGACCAGATTTTGCAGGTCTTAATCAATATCCTTTTTAACGCGCTGGATGCGATTAACGGGGAAGGTAAAATTGAAGTTATATCTTCTCACGACAAGGAGAACGTATATATTGAGATCCGGGACAACGGCTGCGGAATGGATAAGGATACAATGGGTAAGATTTTCGACCCATTTTTCACAACCAAGGAGGTTGGTAAGGGTACAGGCCTCGGGCTTTCGGTCAGCTACGGCATAATGAAGAAATTTAAGGGGGACATACTCGTTCAAAGTCAGTTAAAACAGGGCAGCAGTTTTACGCTTAAGCTGCCTTTACATCAAAGTGTAAGTTAAAAAATTGGAGTTATTAATGTGTGCTAAAGTGCTTATTGTTGACGACGAAAAAGTAATCCGCGAGTCCCTGGAGATGCTCCTTAAGGATGAGGGTTACAAGGCGGATACTGCTGCCGATGGAGAGGAAGCACTTCAGAAAATCAACAATGATGATTATGACGTCGTTTTAACCGACATTAAAATGCCAAAGGTGGATGGAATTGAGCTGATGCAGAAAGCTGCCAGGATATCGCCTGAGACTTTCTTTATCATAATGACGGCGTATGCCTCGGTTAAAACTGCAATTGAGGCCTTAAGGGAAGGCGCATATGATTATTTTATTAAGCCGGTTGAGTTTGATGACGTTATTTTGCGCCTGAAAAGGCTTATTTCCTATAAAAAGCTCTCAACTGAGAACAAATCGCTTCGTCAGAGGCTTTCCTCTGAGGTGGGTTTCCAGCATATTATAGGTAAAAGTGAACCTATGCAGAGGGTTTTTGACCTCATACAAAGGGTTTCGCAGACCAACAGCAATGTTCTTATAGTAGGTAAAAGCGGTACGGGAAAGGAACTGGTTGCAAAGGCAATTCACTTTAACGGCCACAGAAAAGATCAGATTTTTCTGCCTGTAAACTGCGGCGCCATTTCTGAAAACCTGATTGAAAGCGAGCTTTTCGGGCACAAAAAAGGAGCCTTTACAGGGGCGACTGAAGATAAAATGGGGCTTTTTAAGGTAGCCGACGGCGGAACTCTTTTCCTGGATGAAATTGGGGATCTTCCACTTAACATGCAGGTTAAGCTTCTTAGGGTTTTAGAAGACAAGCAGTTCATTCCGGTTGGCGCAACAAGGCCCGTTTCAACTGACGTCAGGATAATTGCAGCAACGAACCAGAACCTTTTTGAGAAGACTAAAACCGGGGAATTCAGGGAGGATCTTTACTACAGGCTGAATGTTGTGGAGATAAAGCTCCCCTCTTTGAATGAAAGGAGGGAAGACATACCGGTTCTGGTGAATCATTTCATTGAAAAGTTCAGGGTGGAGATGGGGCGCAAGATTGTTGGGGTAGATAATGAGACCATGAGGCTTTTAATGAACCATGACTGGCGTGGTGGTGTTAGAGAGTTAGAGAATGTAATTGAAAGGGCCATTATATTTGCCCGTGATGAAGTTATTACAATTAACGACCTCTCGGATTACTTAAAAGGCAATACCTTCAGCGATAATTTTCCGGATGCGCTTAAAGATGCCCTCAAGATATTTGAGCGCGAGCACATAATTAAAACGATTAAAAAGTACAATTACGACAAGGAGGAAGCCGCAAAGGCTCTTATGATCGGGCTGTCCTCACTTTACAGAAAAATGGAAGAGCTGGATATTCCGACAAAGGCCCCTAAAGAAGTGGAAGAATAATTCAGGCTTAACCCTTTTTATCAATTGAATTTAACATAAGTCTTATTTATATTTGAAGATAAAATTTTGAGAAGGCAAGGTAATAACATGAAAGCAGGAATTCATCCCTCATACAAGAAAGCTACTGTAAGTTGCGTATGTGGCAATACTTTTACTACCCGTTCTACATCTGGTGATATAAAACTTGAAATTTGCTCAAGTTGCCATCCTTTCTTTACCGGAAAGCAGAAACTCATCGATTCAACCGGTAGAGTAGAAAGATTCAACAAAAAATACGCTAAAACAGCAGCAAAATAAGAACTATTCCTGGGTTTCTTTAACGGAAAAATTATTTTCCGTTAAAGAGCGCCCGTTTTCCTTTTTAGCGTTTTTCCTTTTAATCTGCTGATCCAGTCGCTTCTCC
>JBLMYS010000307.1:0-7928 GCA_050258415.1 Acidobacteriota bacterium
TGTACCGGAAATAATCACACTGTCTCTGATGATGATGGGATTTACTCCGAAAGACCAGCCCGAAAGGCCCGAATCTCTTCTAATCCAGTTTTCACCTTTATCTGTGGACAAATATATATGAGCCCGGGCAGAATTTTGGTCTCCGGGAAAATAAGCAACGGTTCCAGCAAAGAGCTTTTTCCCGTCATTACTAAGTGCCACATAAAACTCAGATGCATTTGAAGGCAATCCTGAGTTTATGGAATCCCAGCTGACGCCATTGTTGGTTGAACGGTAAATGCCATGCGCTGTACCGGCAAAAATATTTGTATCTCCCGACTGATCAGTGCCTGAGGCAAGGGAGATTATCTCTTCCCTCGGATATATTCCTGAATCGGCTTTTGTCCAGCTTTCACCGTTGTCAGTTGAATAAAAGATGCCGGAGCAGTCGGTGCCTGCAAATATTCTCGCCCCCATAAGGCAGAAGGTTCTGACTGTAGTGCCGGAAATCCCTGAATTAATAGTTTTCCATCTGTTGCCGTTATCCGTCGAAAGAAAAACTCCGCCTTTATAGGTGCCTGCCAAAAGATCTGTTCCCCCGTTTGTTTTTTGCCTGACTGCAAGGCAGTTGACAATTTCATCCTTCAATCCGGAGTTAACATTAGTCCAAATATCCCCGTAATTTGCTGAGCGGAAGACACCTCCATCCCCTGTACAGGTATAGATGATTTTATTTGCTGTATCGGCAGCAAAAGCAGTGACGCGCATGTGGGTAAGCCCGGTAATAATGTGGACCCAGCTCTTTCCATTATCATTGGATCGGTAGATTCCATCGTGTTCTGTCCCGGCAATAAGATAGGTTACGCCTGACGGGCCAGGAACAGCAAATAAGGTGGAAATTATACTTGTAGAGGGAAAGTCTATTTCTATCCAGTTTACCCCAAAGTTTGTCGACCGATAAAGCTTTGATCCTATCCTATGTGCCATGCATGAAGTAAATATATAGCTTCCGCCTGAATCACCCGGAGTAACTGCAAATGAACGATACTCATTCTCCTTAGACAAACCGGAATCAGAGGCACTCCAGCTCTTCCCGCTGTCTGCGGAACGGTAAATACCGACCTCATTATATTGATCGAAAGTCACTGTACTGGCAAAGATATATTTCTGAGCTGAATTGTTGCCTGCTACAGCCAAATCAAACGCCGCTGTATTTTCAGGCATTCCTGAATCAGCTTTGCTCCAGCTTTTGCCATTATCTGTTGACATAAAAATTCCTTTCCACGAAGCAATGAAAGTATTAACTCCTCCTTTGCCATTCGGGAAGAACTCAACTTTATAAATATTGTTGGCTGGAGGAATGCCTGCAGAGATATTATTCCAGCTTGAACCATTATTTGTAGACAGGTAGAAATCCCCGGAAGTGGCGGCATAGAGGGAATTCCCGTATGCTGCTATAACATTAATGTTGCCTCCATAAGGCCCATCAGTCTGTACCCATTGAGCTAAAAGGCTCCTGGTCAATAACAGAATGGAGAAAAATATTTTGAGCCCGTACATTTTTTTCATGCTTCCTCCTTGTTTATTCTACTTAAATGCATTTTTTACATGGAAGAAATTCCACCTCGAAGAGAATACGTGAAAATTGTGTCACTTTTTTGTAATTGTAAAAGGGTAAGTCTGCTAGGGGATATCTGAAGGTAATTGCGACCATAGACTTGTAGCGGGATCAACCGGACGGGATCATTAATCATAACCGGGACCGGTGAATTCGGCAAGGCTTCAATGTACAGATCGTAAAAGCACAGATTCCTCATACCGAAGCTCCACTGTTAAAGGCTAAGCCGGAAATCCAGAAAAACACATGCTTCTTTATTCTTTATGAAAAATTATATAATTTTTAGCCTGAAATCTAAAGGGTATAATTCCGCTCCATGAAGCTTTTGTAACAAAATTAAATTGTGAAGGAAATTTTATCTCCCACATTTGAATTTTGGGAAAATAGCCGCTAAATTATCATATGATTTTATAAAAGTTTGTCATTAATTTTTAGGTAGTAGTATGAAAATCTACTTTTTATTCAAATACATAGACGAAGAGTATATCTGCAATAATATATATGCTGAAGAGGAAGGGAAAGTTATTAACTATTCAGTTGAAGAGGACTATATTGTAAAAACCGAGGACCCTGCGGTTAAAAGCCTTTCACAACTGGAAGAAATGTTCCAGCCTAAACTAAAAGGGAAGAAAGGTACTAAAACACCTACAAAACAGGAAAACCCTCCGAAACTGATAGTTAAAGAGTTTGACGAAGTCAGAGAGGCTCTCTACTTCCTTGAAGATACACTTGAAGATTTTAATGAGGATATACCTGCAAGAAGAAAACTTCTTCCTATTGTAAATCCATATGACCTCGATTTCGAGGACGACAACAACGATTACTCCGTCTACGGCGAATCCGACACGGATCTCGAAAAAGAAGGCTTTTTTGAGGATGACGACGCAATGGACGGATTTGGCACCGATGAGGACGACGACGAGGATGGTTTTGGCCCGGATTACGATGACGACGAGGACGACAGATACGATAAATACTGAAATTAAACAGATACTGAAGTAATAACGCTGAAAATCCTGCCCCTGTTGTCCTTAAGGAGGGCGGAATTACAGATTTTTTGAACCTTTACGAGCGGAATTCTGCTCCTAAATAATATCCATAACCCGGTCTTAAATGAAATCCAAATTCCTGAAAAAATATCCTGTTATTGATTATTTCTTTATTTTAATTGGTGCCGCTATAATGGCCCTCGGCATTGGTATCTTCCTCGTCGATGCACAGGTGGTTCCCGGAGGCGTCAGCGGCCTTTCAATGGCTATCCATTACCTTTCAAACGGCGCAATACCTGTCGGACTAATGATGTGGTTGCTCAATATGCCCCTTTATGCATGGGGACTCAAGGAACTCGGCAAAAGATTCGGTATCAGAACCTTCTACGGCTTTACGCTTAACTCATTCTTTATTGACTTCTTCCGCGGTGACGTGCCTGGTTTTAAGTTTATCAGACTGCAGGATACACAGACCATACGCGACCTCTTGAATCACGACTTCCTCTTCCTTATACTTATTGGCGCCGTCCTGCTCGGCATTGGACTCGGTATTATCTTTAAGTTTAAGGGCACTACGGCTGGAAGCGACATCGTTGCTGCTATTATGCAGAAACGCTATGGCTGGAAACCGGGACAGGCTATAATGTTCACTGACTTTTTTGTAATTGCTCTTGCCGGTTTTATTATCGAAATGAAACACCTCTCGCCCCTCAGGCCGGCTATGTCGCTGACCCTTTATGCTTTCTTCCTGCTGTTCGTCTCAAGCAAACTGGTCGATTTTATTGTCGACGGCTTCGACTATGCACGTATGGCTTATATTATTTCTGATAAATCCGACGAAATCTCCCGGGTTATAATGGATGACTTCAGCCGCGGGGCAACGGGACTCAAGGCGCACGGACTTTATAAAAATATAGACCGCGAAATTATTTTTACAGTCGTTACTTTTAAGGAAATCCCTGAACTTACAGAGGCTATTCAGGAAATAGACCCCGATGCCTTCGTGATCATTGGTAATGTGCATGAAGTCCTCGGCGAAGGCTTCAGAAGAAGAATTTAATTGGCATTTTTAATGCCAAAGTTTTATGGAAAAGTGAGATATGTCACTTGCCTTTGTCCTTTGAACTGTATACATTATACATGTGTTGATTTGTGGTTTTGATAAAAAATGAGTGTGATTTTTCTCTTTTAAGTCTTGACATTATTTTTTAATCAATATATATTGTCGTCATGAAAATCAAACTAACCATACTACTTGTCATCGCCGCAGCTTTCTGTGCCGGCACTATCATTGCAGGCGCTTTAGTCTTTGATTTTAACGCAAGCAGAGATGGCGAGAATATAAAAGTTGAATGGAGAACTACTGAGGAAAGCAACCTTCAGGACTTTGCCATTGAAAGAAAGGCGGGAAATAGTTCGGATTTTCATGAGATAACAAGAGTTAGACCAAGAGGCAGCAATTCCTATTATTCATATACAGACCAGTCTGCCTACAAGTCAACTGCCAGTTTTTATACCTATCGTCTTGCAATTTATGAACAAAGCGGAAATGTCAACTATATTAATGCACCGCACGGTGTATTCCCCTCGGTTTCAGGCGTTAAACGTACCTGGGGCAGCATCAAAGCAATGTTCAGATAAAACACATTCTTTGTCGTTTTCTTTCTCTAAACTTCAGCTTTTCAGATCCCTCAAAATGACCGGATTTTTTTCTTCTTTTCTGCTTGCCCTGCTCTTTATTCAGTGCTCAGCTCCTGCAAGATTTAATAAAACCCGCTCCGGAAGTAATAATGAATCCTCTTTGGTCCGCGTCCTTTTGGATGATGATATTCAGAAGAAAACCGTGTCTTTTGATGTCCCTGTAGTCTTCCGAAACGGGCATGATAAATTGTTGGACATAGAGGCAGGCGAAAAGTTCTCCCTTTTGGCTGAAGAAGGCGGAATTGCTTTGAAATTGGGGAGAAAAAAGTACTCTCTAAGCCTGTGCGGAATTCAGCCCAAATCAGGCGGTGAGTATCTGACATATAAAGGCAAATCCTATAAAGGCAGCTTTTCTATCCTGAATTCAAAGGGAAAACTTCTCCTCGTAAACTCAATCGGTCTGGAAGACTACCTTAAAGGAGTCCTTTATTCTGAGATGGGCGTCGCCTCCTCAAGAGAAGAGGACCTTGAAGCCCTTAAGGCCTTTGCCGTCTGTGCCAGGAACTATACTGTAATGAAGCTTAAGGAGCCGGGACAAGACTTTGATGTCTATTCTGATATACGCGATCAGGTCTACGGAGGCTATCATTCATCAAAAACACTCATAGACCGCGCAGTTGATGAAACCCGGGGCCTCATTCTGAAGTATAACGGAGAGCCTGCAACGGTATTTTACTTTTCCTCATGCGGCGGAAGGACTGAAAATGCTGACTATGTATTCAGACAGAAGAATATCCCTTACCTAAGAGGAATTAGCGAAGGGGATGATGCTTTCTGCCGCATTGCTCCGGGATATGAGTGGACTGAAAGCTATTCGCAGCAGGAAATATTAAATTATCTTAATGGCGCTGGATATATTAAAAAAAACGGCTACACTATTACCAATATTGAAATTAAAAGCAGGTTCCAGTCGGGCCGCGTAAACGAGCTCGCGATCTCTTTAGTTGATAAGCAGGGCACGCCTCTGGAGGTTGTAATTGTAGGAAACAAAATACGATACGCCATCAGATCAAAAGCGTCTAAAAGCCTTCTTAAAAGTACTATGTTTGATATTACGCCTGTCTATGAAGACGGCAGCCTCCTGAAAGTTACTTTTCAGGGCAGAGGAAACGGCCATGGCGTAGGTTTATGCCAGTGGGGCTCAATCGGGCAGTCAAGACAGGGTAGAAAATTTGAGGACATTCTAAGTTTTTATTTCCCAGGCACAGAATTAGGTGAGATACAACAATGATAAAGACAAATTTACCAATCTTTCTGGCTTCAAAGTCCCCCAGAAGAAAACATCTTCTTGAACTCTTGAACCTTAAGTTTGAAACCTTCAGCGTGGACTTAAATGAGGAAATTCTGGACGGGGAACACCCGGTTAAGACTGTAAAAAGGCTTTCTGAACAGAAACTCACCGAGGCGCGCAAGAGAATTTCAGACGGCATAATAATAACGGCAGACACAATTGTGGTACTTGAAGGCGAGATTATCGGTAAACCAAAAGATGAAGCCGATGCCGAAAGAATTCTTAAATCCTTAAGCGGAAAGACACATGCCGTCTATACCGGTTTTGCCGTATGCAACACTGAAAGAAATGTTACACTCATCGAATACGAAAAAACACTCGTAACATTCCGCCACCTGGAAAAAGAAGAGATACTGGACTATATAAAGTCGGGAAGCCCAATGGATAAGGCCGGGGCATACGGAATACAGGACGATTTCGGCGCCGTTTTTGTGCGCCGCATAGACGGATGCTATTATAACGTCGTTGGCCTGCCTCTGACCCGCCTCTACGATACATTAAAAAGAGTTATTTAAGAGGACCAAGTGATAGAAAAAGTCAAAAAGAATATTTTTCGCTCCCTTGCCGTTGCTGCACTCCTTTACCTGGCATTTACGGTTTACGCAGATTACAGAAGTGTTATCTCGGCATTTGCAAGATTCAACTGGCTCCTTTTGCCCCTACTGCTTTCGCTTACTTTTGTGAACTATCTTACAAGATTTTATAAGTGGGATTATTATCTTAAAGTGCTGAAGGTAAGAATCTCCAAGGTGGATTCCTTTGCAATTTTTATGTCCGGACTCATTATGAGCGTTACTCCCGGGAAGATGGGGGAGCTCTTAAAGTCTTACCTGGTCAAGCAGGTATCAAATGAGCCTATTAGCAAAACCGCTCCCATCATAATGGTTGAAAGGATTACCGATTTTATTTCTCTTGTCCTTTTGTCCCTGATAGGTGCTTATGTTTTTAATTACGGGCGCATAATTGTAATTGGTACGGGAATATTCTTTCTTCTGGTTACTCTTGTAATAAGCCATAAAAGGCTTTCTTTTTATCTGATCGACTTGATTATCAGGTTCAGTTTTCTTAAGAAACACGGCAACAGAATTCGAACGGCCTACGAAAGCGTCTACCTTCTTCTGCGCCCATGGCCATTAACTTATATGGTTTTTATAAGTTTTTTTTCCTGGTTTCTTGAATGTTTTGGTTATTACATAATTCTTTTTAATTTTGGACTTCATTATAATATTCTCTGGCCGACATTCGTTTATACGTTCTCTACCATTGCCGGTGCTATAACGATGCTGCCAGGGGGGCTGGGCGTCACAGACGGCTCATTAACATTTTTATTGATAAGAAATAAGGTGCCCAAAGACATTGCCGTATCTTCAACCTTTATTGTAAGGGCAGTTACGCTTTGGTTCGCAGTTCTAATTGGTGTCATTAGTGTTTCGTTTTATCAACATCGATATGGTAATATATCTGTTGAAACTTCAATAAATAACTCATAGGAGAATTCGCCATGGCAAAATTTAAGAATATCAGCATCCCTAGCGAAGGTGCTAAAATTACCATTCAGAATGACAAACTGGTCGTTCCTGATAACCCGGTCATCCCTTTTATTGAGGGTGACGGTACAGGTCCGGATATCTGGAAAGCCTCAAAGATAGTCTTTGACGCTGCAGTTGAAAAAGCTTATAAAGGTAAAAGAAAAATCTCGTGGATGGAAATCTATGCCGGCGAGAAGGCAACAAAAGTCTACGGGAAAAACCAGTGGCTCCCGAATGAAACTATAAAGGCAATAGGGGAATATGTGGTTGCAATTAAAGGCCCCCTTACAACCCCCATTGGCGGCGGTATCAGAAGCCTTAATGTTACTTTAAGACAGAAATTGGACCTTTTTGCATGCGTAAGACCGGTTAAATATTATGCCGGCACACCAAGCCCGATGAAACGCCCTCAGGACCTCGATATCGTCCTCTTCAGGGAAAATACCGAAGACGTTTATGCCGGTATTGAATTTAAGGCAGGCTCAAAGGAAGCAAATAAAATCATCGAAATGCTCGAGAAGGACCTCAAGAAGGAAGTGCGCCCCAATTCCGGCATCGGTATTAAACCAATGAGCGAATTCGGCTCAGCCCGCCTTGTAAAGAAGGCTATCGACTACGCTCTTGCCAACGGAAGAAAAAGCGTTACTCTGGTCCATAAAGGCAATATTATGAAATTCACCGAAGGCTCATTCAAGGAATGGGGCTACAAGGTGGCTAAAGCTGACTATGCAGACGTAATTGTTACCGAAGAAGAACTCTCTTCAAAATATAAAGGCAAAATGCCCGAAGGCAAGCTCCTTATTAAGGACAGAATTGCAGAC
>JBLMYS010000308.1:0-16161 GCA_050258415.1 Acidobacteriota bacterium
TTTTCGACTTTAGACCGCATAAATGAGGTGGAATTTAACCGGAATTATGATATACCGGAATATGCGAACAACAGGGATGAAGAGCTGAGGGAAGCCGGCTTAAAGTACCAGTATGGCAATAATCTGAACGCCGGCTTTATGTACGGGCACCTGAAAAGGGAGAATATACTTAGCTCCGACCGCTACTTAAGTAATTTCAGTCTGAGTGATAAGGAAAAGTACAACGCGGAATATCAGCTTGACTACGTTAGCTCCAATAATCTCATTACGAAGAGCCGCTGGATGAGGCAGACGGCCAGTTCGTATTACATTTTGTGGAACAAAATAAAGCCATCAATTCAATTTGCCGCAGAAAATAAAAAGGATAATTCCGGTCCGGCCGATTCTCTTTTATTTGGGAGCACAAATTACTCGGAAGTGACCCCCGCACTGGAGTTTATGAATATCGGGGGATTGAACTTCCAGACAGAGTATTCATTCAGAGTAGATCTAAGCCCTTTAGACGGTCAGATAAAACGTGAGGCCAAATCCTTTACACAATCGTATAATCTTAGTTACCGGGGCACAAAGGATTTTAACTCGTCCATAAGTTTTGCAGTAAGGGATAAGAAGTACACGGATCTCTTTAAGGCAAAGGGATTTACAGATAACCAGACGATTTTAGTCCGTTCGCAGACGCGCTTAAGCCTGTGGAAAGATTTCCTTACAGGGGACCTGTTTTATGAAGGATCAACCCAAAGGGCCTCAAGGCTTCAGAGAGTATTTGTTAAAGTACCGCAGGGAACAGGAAGCTACAAGTATCTTGGGGACTTGAATCATAACGGGATTGCTGATGAGGATGAGTTTGAGCTTACGCTTTATGATGGGGATTATATTGTAACGACACTTCCAACTGACCAGCTTTTTCCCGTAGTGGATCTGAAGCTGAACTCGAGGTGGAAATTAAACTTTAACCGTCTGTTTAACAAAAACACCCTGGCCGGGTTTTTCCTTTCTCCTGTTTCAAGCGAGACATTCTTAAGGATTGAGGAGAACTCCACGGAAACGGATTTTAAGAAGATCTATCTTCTTCATTTTTCATCTTTTCTGAACGATTCGACCACAATCCGCGGGAACAATCTTTTTCAGCAGGATTTCTTTCTTTTTGAGAACAGCAGTGAGCTGTCTTTCCGTTTCAGGTACATGCAGACAAAGAATCTTTATCAGTACAGCGGAGGCCTGGAAAGGGGTTATAGCAGGGAAAGAAGCCTAAGAATAAGAATGAGGCTGATAGAGGAGATCAGTAATGAGACGGATGTTGTAAACACAAGCGATAATCTGACCTCCATGGGAAGTTTCAACCGCTCGAGGATGCTTACGGGCAACAACATAGCAACTGATTTTTCATACAGACCTATAAAAGCGCTTGAGGCAGGTTTCAAGCTGACATTTGGAAGGGTAGAAGACGACCTGCCAAAGAACCCTACGGTTATAGATCAAAATTCAGAGGTCTTAAGGCTCACGCTTTCTTTTGCCGGAACAGGCAGAATGCGCCTGGAGTTTGAGCGGAATGAGCTTCTGGCAAACACGCTCCAAAATTACATCCCTTTTGAGATGACGAAAGGTAATTTCATCGGAAAGAATTACTTCTGGCGTTATAATTTAGACTACCGTTTTACGGGTAACCTGCAGTCCACAATCGGCTATGACGGCCGGCAGCAGGGAAAAGGAAAGGTAGTTCACACCGCAAGAGCCGAACTAAGGGCTTTTTTCTGAAAGCAGTCCGCCCCGGGGGGATCACAAAAAGGCCGTTTATGGCTAATTATATACCTCTTGTTGCAAAATACTTCCGCTTATTTACTTTTCCTTGTAATAAAAGATTAAATCATTTATATCATCACAACGTTAAACTTCCCGGATTATGTGAGTTTAAGTGCGGAGCTGTGTCACCCTGCCTCAGGGTTTCTCCCTTCCTCAGGGTTCCTGGCTGCGCAGGAAAGTTAAATCCGCATCACTACAAATGAACCTCTTTTCCATTTTTTTTCTGAAAGCAGGTGAATTAAAAAAGTCCCTTTTCTCTGCCACCTTAGCTGATTGCTTATCCCATTAAATATCCCACTGCCTCAAATGGAGGCTAAACATGAAAAGGTTTTTACGGTGCCTGATGCTCGTTTTGTTTTTAGCCGGAATGACTATTGCACAAATTCCCGATACCGGCATGGCCGGCCTGTTTCTTAAGGACAAAGGCGGGCAAAGTGAAATACATAGATCAGGGGCTCTAAACCCCGTAAGACTGCCTGAAGTTAATCCTGTAAAACTGCCGCAGGAGTATAAAGCTGTAAGAGCCCAAATGGGGGATTCAGGTTACTACAGGCCGAAAGTTGTTGTTATTGATGATGCGTTAAGATATACATACACCTACGGCGAACAGGGCAGGCTTATTACATTTCTTTCAGAAAGTAAGGCCTACGGTAAATGGGCTATAGTTGAAAGGCACAGATACAACTATGACGGTTTTGGAAACCTTCAGCAGGAACTCCGCGAAGTCTGGAGAAATGAAGCCTGGGAAAATAAAAGCCTGCTGACATATACTTACAACAGCAAAAATATGGCTGTTTCAGAACTCTCTCAGGCATGGAAAAGCGATGCATGGCAAAATTCTTTCAGGTCCGCGAGCACTTACGATGACAAGGGGAACATGCTTACTTATGTTTCGGAGGAGTGGGCAGACGGAAGCTGGCAGGGCTTTAGCAGGTACACGTACACATATGACGATAAAAGCAACATGCTTTCCTATCTTTCGGAGGGGTGGAAAGACGGGGGCTGGATCAACATCAGTTATTACACTATAACATATGACGACAATGGCTGCATGCTTACATATCTGATCCAGGAATACAGAAACTTTAACTGGGAAAATGTAAACCTGTATTTGTATGAATACGATGCTAAGTGCAACATAATTAATTATATGTCGGCAGAATGGAAAGTCAGCAGCTGGATATACTTAAACCGGTATTCCTATACTTATGATAATTCAGACAGGCTGAAGACCACAACAAGCCAGGAGTGGAGGAACGGAAGCTGGTTAGAAGCATGGAAGGTTACCTATACCTTTAATGAAGGAGGCAATATGGCTTCGGCTCTAACCGAAAAGTTTAATCATAATGCCTGGGACTTATACTGCAGAAATACGCGCACTTATAACGCTATGGGTAATATGATTGCGGATCTTCTGGAATACTGGCTGAATGAGAGATGGATAAACTTCAGCACTTACAACTATGTCTATGATGATTACGGCAATGCCACGCATGGTGAATATTTATTGTGGGAATATATAGCCTGGAAGCTCGCTAAAGGCAATCTTACAATGTCCTATAACAATAAAAATAACCATATGACATTTCAGGACGCCTCGGTTGTAGAGATCCAGTATAATTCTTTGCTGGCTGGCATAAAAGCGGAAACGGTATCCATAGAAGAATTCAGCTTATCTCAGAACTATCCTAATCCTTTCAACCCGGCAACTCTTATAAGCTACTCAACCGGCCGGGAGGGTAAAGTAAAATTATCAGTCTATGACATCTTAGGCCGGGAAGTAAAAGTACTGGAAAATTCCTTTAAGGCTGCAGGCAATTACACCACAGAGTTTGATGCAGTAGATATGCCGAGTGGTATTTATTTCTACAGGCTGGAGGTAGGAGAGTTTACGGCAGTCAGGAAGCTGCTTTTAGTAAGGTAGGTTACTAATTTAGCTTTACTGTTTCCAACTATTCGTACACGGGTATAATTTGCCTTTTGAAAAGAATACTGCACCCTCAAAAAGGGAAGTTAAAATATTCTTTTATCCTTGACTTCATTTTAGGAAAAGAATATTATTATGCAAACCTGAATGAAAGTGATTCTGAAGTCTGATTTATTTATGTGAGGTTAGAGGCGGAGCCGTATTACGGAAAGAAAAGTGTAGCAAGACTTTTTTCCATTTTATGGAGCAAGTGTGTGGAATATAAAGGTATTGCCTGTTAGAACCGGTTCAGAATATTGCATGAATCAGAATAATTCATGACTCAGATTAACTTCTAAAATCCTTCACTTCTAAAGATCCATATTGCCGCTATTTGTTACTCCTTTCCATTAGATAACCAGAGATAAGTCTCACACCAATTAATATTCCTTCTTTTTCCTTATCAGCTAAAATCCAGAAGAGCCCCACACTTTTATTTCAACAGCCAATCACATCCGGAGCAAATATGGGATCTTGTAAACTGTACATAGCAACTATAATACTTCTGATAATTTCCCTCAGCTGTTCTAAGTGCGTCAGCAAGTATGATAACGGTCAGGCACAGGAGCGCAAAGAAGAGAAGCCTTTGACAGAGAAGTCTCTTCCCCCTGGTTCAGCAAGCATAAAGGCCTGGATGCAGGAGTTTCAGGAGGAGAAAAACGGTTTTCTGTGCAAAGTGAAAATCAGTGAAGTAAACGGCTACGGTTCCGGAACTCCTCCATTACCGCCGGGTTATGTAATAACTCTGGAGATTTCCAGATCCCTTCTTGAGAATAACAAATATGATGCAGGCAAAATTTTTGTCAAAGGAAAATTATTAACAATGAGCCTCAGGTATCAACGGCAGATGCAGAAAGGCAATTCATCTGAGAGGTGGATTGCAACAAGTTTCAGCAATTTAACTCAATAACAGGAGGTGACATGAAGAAATTTTATAGTGGAATCATCGGACTTTCTGTAGTGATTGTGTTCCTGATTCTGACATTTTCCATTCAGACAGATAACAGCCAACACGAATCAACAAAAAAGCTTGGGCCAGAGAAGGTTCGTTCAACTTCCTCCCCCAAAGGATCGATTAAATCCAAAAAGGCACGTGCCGAATATTTTTTCAAAATGCTGAGGGATCCCGCAACAAACCGGATACCTCAGGCAATCAGGCAAAAGGAGCTGGAGTATGCAAAGGTGCTGCAGCAGCATTCAAGAAATCTAAGTAAAGCAGCACTCTCACTTACATGGAAAGAAGTCGGGCCAAACGATGTGGGAGGAAGAACCAGGGCACTGGCAGTGGATGTGACAAATCCTAATACAATCCTTGCCGGTGGGGTCTCAGGCGGAATGTGGAAATCGACAGATAATGGTGAGACCTGGAAAATAAAGAGCACTCCTGCACAGATCCTGAGCGTAACATCCATTGCGCAGGACAGGCGCCCTGGCTATACGAAAAACTGGTACTACGTGTGCGGGGAAATTACAGGAGGTTCGGTGAGTGCCAATGGGAGTGCGTGGTTTTCGGGTGACGGAGTATATAAATCTACGGATAACGGTGAAAGCTGGGTTGTGCTTCCTGGTACAATTGATAATGACTTAACAGATTGGCAAAAATTTGATTACTGCATGAAGGTAATTGTAACGAAAAAAGGGAGTATTCTAATAGCAACAGCAGGTCACGGAATCTACCGTTCTACTGATGGCGGGAAAACATTCAGCAGTTCCATAGGAGGGCCTGGCGAACATGTTTACAGCGATGTGGCTGAGACAACTGATGGTGTACTTCTTTCAGTGGTTTCTACAGGGTTTTCCGGAGTTAAGCAGGCAAGGGAGCCGGGTGTTTATAAATCTACCGACGATGGCGCCAGCTGGATAAAAATTACTCCTGCAACTTTTCCGGCTTCACACATGCGCAGTACCATTGCCACAGCCCCTTCCAACCCGGATATAGCTTACATACTGACAGATGTGGGGGAACTCAAGGATGACCGGGACGACGTGCGCTTTCATAAAATCAATCTTAAAACAGGAGCATCGGAAGACAGGTCGGCAAATATGCCGGATTTCGACAAGGAAAGCAACGGAATAATATATACTCAGGGCTCTTATAACCTTACACTGGCCGTGAAGCCGGATGACGAGAACCTCGTTATAATAGGGGCTACAAGCTTATTCAGATCGATGGATGCTTTTGCATCCAAACCTACTGATGCCAGGGTGAACTGGATAGGGGGCTATCATAAAGGTCCAAAGTATTGGGAATTCTATCCGGGACTTCACCCTGATATACATTCCTTCGCATTTGATCTGACAGATCCCAAAAAAGTCTGGTTCGGTCATGACGGGGGGCTAAGCTATACTACAGATATTACACGTACAGATTATGCGGAATATTTCCCCTGGGAAAAAAAGAACAACAGCTATAACGTTACACAGTTTTATATGGTTACAATTCCGGATGAGGCAAACGATAGCAGGATTATGGGTGGCACACAGGACAACGGAACACCATTTTTCACTTGTGACGGGAATGTTACTTCAAAGTCCTCGGATATAAGTACAGGTGACGGTGCCTGGGCATATTTCGGGGATAAGTTCTTATTTACTTCTGCGCAGAATGGAAGCCTGATACGCTACCGCTATACGTCTAAAGGGGAAATTGATGAATATTACTGGGCGTCTATTTACCCCAAAGATGCAACAGATCAGCTATTTATTAATCCTTATGAAGTCGATCCATCGAATGAGGATGTGATATACTATCCCGCGGGCACTGTAATATGGATAAACAGGCAGATCGGCTCTCTGCCCGATTATACAAATGGGACCATGCAGGGATGGGAGAAGATGCCAGCTGTAAGTTTACCTAAAGATTATACTATTTCTTCCATCGGCCTGTCAAGGAACAATCCTTCCAGCACACTTTACTATGGTGCCTTTGCTTACGAGCAAAAGCCGAAGCTTTACAAATTAGAAAACGCTCAGACTGCCACAAGCGGAGCAAAAGAGATATCAATTCCACAGGCAGCATCGGGCTCCTATATACATAACATATGTGTCAACCCGGATGACGGCAAAGAAATAATGGTTGTGATGTCTAATTATAACATTGTCGGGCTCTACCATTCAAAAGACGGGGGCGAGACATATACAGCTGTTGAAGGCAACCTTACTGGCAACTCTAAATATCCCGGCCCTTCTTTAAGAGCAGCCTCTATTCTGCAAACAGAAGGAGAGAAAATATACCTGCTGGCAACAAGTATAGGGGTCTTCTCAACTACGACTTTGGATGGAAACAATACGGTATGGAAGAAGGAAGGAGAAAGTGAAATAGGAAATACCGTAGTGAATTATATATTGTCCAGAAAATCAGACGGTAGAATAGCCGCTGGCACGCATGGCCGCGGGATATTCCTGGGTAATGCCGCACAGGGAGGAGCAAAGGCACTTGCAAGCGTTAATGTATCCAGCCTTCGCCTTCAGGTTAGACCCGGTCAGACAACTGCGGCTACTTTTACACTGGAGAATAAAGGAAATGCAGATCTGAACTATAACATCTCGGCAGGAGGGCAGACAGCAAGTTATCAGCAGTCCATTAAAACATCCCCGCAATCCTATACAGGCCGGAAGATTGGCATTCCCCATGAAAAAAGAAACCAATCCATTAGGAGCCTGTTTTTTGAGAAAAACAAAATCCGAAAAACCAGCAATTCAAACCTGCTGACGGGAACAGATCTTCTTGTACTTGATGATGGTAATGAAAGTGCAGACACTTTCTATGGATATATAGACAGTACAGGGCTCGTATTTGTAAATGAATTTGACATCTCAGGATTTGATTTTCTTCTGGATGGGATTAAGGTTTTCTTAAGGTCAGAAGAGTCCCCTCAGAATGATGTAGTATATGCCGTCTTGGACGACAATCTGAAAATGATTTATTATGGCTTCAAAACGCTCGACAAATCAGCAAATGGTGCCTGGTTTACTTTACCAATTGATACCTCATTAATATTTAAGGACGGACAAAGGTTTTTCCTGTGGGTGGATGCGAGAAATATGGCCAGCTATCCTGCAGGATTTGATGAAAATGCTAAGGTAAAGAACAAGAGTTACTATTTGAATTCCGCAAGTGGCTATCTGAAAAATATGAATACAATTGCAGGTGCCGAAAACGGGGCATTCCTAATAAGAGCTACAGGCACCAAAACCAGTGGTGTAAATAAGCCACCAACAGTCGTCTATAAAATATCAAAGGAACAGGCAAAAGTTAACGAATCCATAACTTTTGACGCTTCGGGCTCATTCGACCCTGACGGTCAGATAGTAGCTTGTTTGTGGACTTTTGGAGATGGAGCGCAAAGTGACCAGAAAGTCGCCACGCACGCCTATACCCAGCCTGGTACATACCAGATAGGACTAAAGCTTACAGATAATAATGGAGCAACAGCTGAAAAAACAGGGCAAATAATTATAACGGCTTCGGGTGAGGCGCTTAAGCTTACAGTCAGTCCCTCTGGTGGTACACTAGCTCCCGGGTCATCACAAACCGTAACGGTAAGCCTGAATGCCGAAGGCCTGAAAGAAGGTGAATATACCGGAATGATCTCAATAACAAGTAACGGAGGAAATATTCAAATACCTGTACAGGTCATTGTCTCCAGCTCGGGTATTGCAAAAGAAAAGCTGGATATTCCAGGGAAGTTTGAGCTATTGCAGAACTACCCAAACCCGTTCAATCCCGAGACAATAATACGCTTTAATCTTCCTGAAGCCGGGCATGTTACCCTTAAGGTACATGATGTCAATGGAAGGGAAGTAAGGATATTATTGGATGACTTTAAGATTGCGGGTGAACATGTAATTAGATTTAACGGTCTCGGTTTATCAAGCGGTGTTTACTATTATTCCATTAAATCTGGCAACTTTGCAACTACAAAAAAGATGGTTTATATCAAATGATTTGAATTCTTAAAAAGAGACGTAAATAGTAATAAAAATCGAAGAAGGAGGATAATTATGAGAAGGTTTTTCCAATGCTTAGCCTTATTATTCCTTGTGACCGGGATCGCAATTCCGCAGACTCTAATTGAAAGGATGACCGGTCAAGCAGATAAGCCTCATCTACTGAAGATAGAAAGATTTCACCTGAAAATTCCAACACACATAGCTGCAAAGGATAAATTTACTGAAAGTTTGCTTCAGAATCTTCTAGAGCAGAGTTCGTGGATTAATAAAGTTGATTCGACCGTTTATCATCCGAGGTTAATTACGGTGAATGATTCGACAAGGACCACAAACACATATGATGCCGGAGGAAATCTGTCAACGTCTACTGTAGATACATTAAGCAACGGGAACTGGATGCAATCTGTAAAATATACTTACAATTATGATGTTAACAAAAACCTGCTTTCAATTCTCTGGCAAACCTGGAATAACAATACCTGGGTAGACTATGTCCAAATTACATATAGCTATAACAATAAAAACCAACCGCTTACAATGCTGCGGGAAGTCTGGTATAACGGTGCCTGGCAGAAATATGATCGCGTAACAGCTACATATGATGCTAACGGCAACCAGCTAACCTATCTGATGCAGATGTGGAAAAACAATGACTGGGAAAATTATTACCAGATAACATACACTTACGATAACACGGGCAACATGCTGACTTATCTTTCTGAGGAATGGCAAAATGGGACCTGGGTGGGTTACGAGAGATATACATATACATATGACAACAACAACAATGAGCTGACGTCAATTACTGAAGAATGGAAAGACGGGGCCTGGGTTAAAATGTACAGAGGCACAAGAACATATGATAACAACAACAATATACTGACAAACATTTATGAAAAATGGGAAAATGAAACCTGGGTAAATTATCAAAGTTATACCTATACTTACGACAATAAAGGCAATTTGCTTACAACCCTGTATCAAGTGTCTCAAAACGGCACCTGGGTCAATTACGTGCGCTATACAAATACCTATGATGCCAATGGCAACCAGCTAACACTTCTTATGGAAATCTGGAATAACGGAACCTGGTCGGCTTTAATGAGAAATACACGTACATATGATATGAATGGCAACATGCTTACAAGTCTTTTGGAAGTACAGAAAAACGGTGTTTGGGAGAAGGATAATACATACAATTATACCTTTGATACTAATGGCAATGCCACGCACGGGGAATATTTAGTCTGGCAGAATAATGTCTGGGCTCCGGCAAGGACCACGCTGACAATGAACTATAACAATAATAAAAGCAGCATGTCATTTGAGGATGCATTTGTTGTGAACATTGAGTATACTTCCGCGGTCGCAGGACTGATGGCTGAAACAGCAGTAAAGTCATTCAGCTTGTCGCAAAACTATCCTAATCCTTTCAACCCAACTACTGCAATAAAATATTCGATATCCGTAAACAGTAAAGTTAAGCTGGCAATTTTTGACCTGCTGGGAAGGGAAGTAACGGTACTCGAAGATGCATTTAAGTCTGCAGGCACCTATACAGTAGAGTTCGATGCAGGCAATATGCCAAGCGGAGTATATTTCTACAGGCTGGAGGCCGGTGAATTTACCGGGGTTAAAAAGCTGATTCTTATCAGATAAGTTAATATAGGGTTAATGGCTCCGCTTAGCGACTTTGGGGGAAAAGGCAGCTTTGTTTATATTTCCTTTTCCCCTTGACTTCATTTGGAGAAAAATATATAATTATTCAACCCTGAATTGAAATTATTCTGAAGACTGACTTATATATGTGAGGTTAGAGGCGGAGCTGTACCACAGAGAGAGTGTGTGCGTGTGTGTGTGAGTCGAAAAGACTCCTTTGCACTTTAGAGACTGAGTGTGTGGAAAATAAGTATTGTCTGTTTGAAGCGTTTCAAAATAATTTAAAAAGCATATTAATTCCTCGAGCCCTTCACTTCTCATATTGCCGCTTTTCTTACATCATTCTATTCAATAACCAGAGATAAGTCTCACACTGGCCGGGAAATCCTTCTTTTATCCTGTAAATACCTCAGAAGATTTTCCGTTTTATTCACAGGAATTTTTCACATCCGGAGCAACCGCAACTGTTCAGCTAAGAGAAGGACCGTTGAGGGCTTTAGCAATTTAACTAAACAGGAGGTGGAAATGATTATAAGGATGTCAGCGAATATACTATAAAGTTTAACGGCAAGAGTTTATCAAGTGATACCTACTATTATTCAATCCGCTCCGGCAGATATGCCGAGGCAAAAAAGATGGGTTATATAAAATGACCTGATAAAAAGACGATGAGTTAATGAATGTAAAATGACAGGAGGTTAATATGAGAAAGTTTTTGCAATGCATAACGTTTTTCTTTTGTTTGACCGGAATCTTGATTCCGCAAACTCTTAATGAAAGACTCCTCAGCTCAGTTAAGCCCCATTCGCCAAAGATTGAAAGCATGAGGCTGAGAACTACTACACACGGTAAATTGCAGGAAAATTTCACTGCAAGATTTCTGCAAAGGCAGCAGAGTATTAATCTTAAAAACGTCAAATTGGATTCTATTTATCATCCGAAGCAGACGACCGTTGATGACTCCCTTAGAAATACTTATACCTATGATGACAGCGGTAATGTAAAAACCGTAATCATAAAATTTAAATCGGGTGGAATATGGATGAATGATTACAGGTTCACAAGAAGCTATGACAATAACAACAATCTTTTAACAGATCTCCTGGAAGTCTGGAAGAACAATGCCTGGGAAAACTACGACAGGCTTACATATACCTATGACAATAACAAAAACCAGCTTTCAGAACTTTATGAACTCTGGAGTAATAACGCATGGGTAAATTCCTGGAGGGTAACGAAGACATATGATGCAAACAGAAACATGCTCAGCTGGCTTTCAGAGCAATGGCAGGAAGGCAAATGGGTGAATTTTGAAAGGGTTACCTGGACATATGATAATAATAACAATATGCTGACAAGCCTGACAGAAGAATGGCAGGAAAGTGCATGGGTGAATGTAGAGCGGATTACCATGACATATGAAAACAATAACATGACTAGCTGGCTTTCCGAAGAATGGCAGAATGGCACCTGGGTTAATGCGGACAAATATACCATGACATATGACAACAACAACAATGAACTCACAAATCTTTGGGAAGAATGGCAGGAAGGCGCATGGGTAAAAATGAACAGGTATACCATGACGTATGATAATAACAATAATAAGCTTACAAGCCTTTTTCAGGAATGGCAGGACAGCTTATGGGTAAGTTACTCGAGAGATAAATATAGTTACGACACAATGGGAAAACTGCTTACGGATTCACTGGAGCTCTGGAATGACACATCCTGGGCGATTTATGCCAGAAATACAAATACTTACGACAAGAAAGGGAACATGCAAAAGAGTATTTGGGAGGTTAATACAAACGGGGCATGGGTAAATTATAACACACTCAACTTTACCTATGATATGAACGGCAATGCCACGCATGGGGAGTTTCTTGTCTGGCAGAATGGTGCCTGGATGGCAGGAAAGACCGATATTACTATGTCATATAATAACGGGAAAGACTATAAAAAATTTAACAATGCGTCAGTAGTAGATATTCAATATACATCCTCGCTTGCAGCTCTAACGGCAGCAAAACTGGGCGTAAAGCAGTTCAGCCTTTCCCAGAACTATCCTAATCCATTTAACCCTTCTACCACAATAAGCTACTATTTGCCCAGGGATGCGAATGTTAAGCTTGTGATTTTTGACGTACTGGGGATGGAGGTAAAAGTACTTGAAAACCAGGACAAGACGGCAGGGGATTATAAAGTGGAATTTAATGCCTCCGGCATGCCATCAGGTATATATTTCTACAGGCTTGAAGCCGGTGAATTTACGGCGGTTAAAAAACTCTTACTGATCAAGTAACAACTTCATAAAAAAGGAGGGTTCACAGATGTGGGGCAAAAGACCACTGGTGAACTCTCCTGAATAATTTAACCAGATCAACAAAACTGCTAGTTTTCCTCTTTAATCTGATCGATGAGTTCAAGGATTTTCCCGCAGAATTCCTTAAGCTCACTTTTTTTGAATGTATCCTGTGTTTTCGAGAGCATATTTTCAACATGCTCGCTTAAAAGTGTAAGCCGGGGGTATCCGATTGTGCCACCGATGCCTCTGAGTTCGTGCACCATGTGTCTAAGCTGCAGGTAGTTCTCCAGTTCAAGAAAATTCTGTATGTCATTTTTCCTCAGATCCGCGGTTCTGAGGAAAAGCTTAACCATAGCAACCCTGATTTCAATTTCTGACCTCTCTGAAAGTTCCTCGGCTTCTTTTTTCTCTTTTTCACCAAAGAGCTTTTTTATCTTCATTTCTGAAAGGACCTTTTCCCCCCATATATCCTCAAAAGCCTGAACAATTTCTTTTTTCTTGAGCGGCTTAAAAAGAACCCTGGAGGCTCCCATTGCAAGTAAGTCGTCTATATCTTTCTGGTTATTAAGCGAGGTAATGACGACGACGGGGATATGTTTTGTCTGCTCCATCGATTTGACCACCTTCAGCGTATCATAGCCGTTCATCCCCGGCATATTAAGATCCAGAAATACAAAATCAGGCTTTTCCTCGAGTGTATTTTTAATTCCAAGAAGACCGTTATTACAGGTAACAACTTCAATATTGAAGTCTTCAAAAAATGTCTTCATTACTTTTCTGATGATATCAGAATCATCAACGATAAGCACTTTCAATTAAGCAATCCTTCCCCTAGTTTGCAATTTACCGGTAAAATACGGCTTAATAATAAGGAGAAAATATCAAATTGTACAGCTAATCTTTTTAAAAATGCAGTGAAAGGCAGAAAAACAGCTGCCTCAGGTAAATTAATGGCGGGAGAGGCTCCCCGGAGAGGTTACCCCCGGGGAGCTTTTTTATCAATAGCTTGTCTGGTTGAGTTTTACTTTACCCCTGAATATCCAGTGAATGCTTGCGGTGTAGCCTAAGACAAAGGGGAGCCCTATAATGGCAACAATCAGCATTATCATGAGTGTTTTCTGGGAAGAAGCTCCGTTATATATGTCCAGACTGTTTTGCGGATCAGGGTTGGAAATTACCATATGGGGGAAAATTCCAATTGCAAAAAGTATTAAAAGTAACAGTATGCTGGCCGAAGACGACAAGAAGGCGTTAAAATCCCTTCCATGATATATTTCCCTTGGTATGTTTGCAATTGCAAGCATGTTCAAAATGGCGACCAGAAACAGGTAAGGGTATGCCTTAAAATGGTCGGCCATATGGGGAAGGTAAATAAGCGTAGCCATAGTTGTCGTAACGTAGCAGACAACGAAAAATATAATTGTATTATTTACCCAGCCGCGCAGTTTCTCGTGCATTGTTCCTTCAGTTTTCATGACGCCGTAAATTGCCCCGTGCATCATAAAAAGAGCGACTGTTGTAATTCCTACCATTATGGCAAAAGGATTCAGGAGTGTGAAGAATGTCCCTGTAAATTCCTTGGTAGGGGCCAGTGGGATTCCCAAGGCTATATTGCCAAGTGCCACGCCCATAAGAAAAGCAATAAAGATGCTGGCAGCACTGAAAGCTACGTCCCACATCCGGCGCCACCATATCATAGGCTCTTTGCTTCTGAATTCAATTGCCACGGCGCGGAATATGAGGCCAAAGAGAAGAAGCATAAAAGCCGTATAGAAGCCGGAGAATACTGTAGCATATACCTCTGGGAATGCCGCAAAGAGGGCTCCGCCGCTTGTTACAAGCCAGACCTCATTTCCGTCCCAGACGGGTCCTATTGAATTTAGCATCACTCTCCGTTCTTCGTCTGTTTTTGTAAACAGGTGCAGCGCCCCAATTCCTAAGTCAAAGCCGTCCAGGACAGCGTATCCCGAAATCAAAGCACCGATTAAAAGAAACCAAACTATATTAAGATCCATTTAATACTCCGTAAGTTTTTATTCCGTAAGTTTATGTTTCAAAAGATCATCAAGAGAAAATTTCCTGCTGACGGTCGTACTCGCTTTTCATCTCGCCGGGATGTTCAGGCCCGTGCTTAATCTTACGGTCGAGCAGATAAATAAACAGAATAAAAAGAAGGGCATATACAAAAGTAAAAAGTATAAGCGAGAAAAGTATTTGTCCCGATACCACGGCTTTGGAAAGTCCGTCTGTGGTTCTCAAGAGTCCGTATACCACCCAGGGCTGCCGCCCGACCTCAGCGGAGAACCATCCGAGCTGGTTGGCTGCCTGGGGCAGAAGGACCGAAATAACAAGTATCCAAAGCCACCACTTAGTAATAAATAATTTTTTCTTCCAGAGTAAGTATAGGCTCACTAGGCTGATTAAAATGAGCGTCATTCCAATGGCCACCATAAAGTGGTAGGTCTGAAATACGAACTGCACGGGAGGCAGGTCCGATTTCTTAAATGCGTTCAGTCCTGTTACAGGAGCCTTGGTATCCCCGTGCACCAGATAGCTCAAAAGTCCCGGAATTGAAATTCCGTATTTGACCTGCTGGTTTTTCTCGTCTACAATTCCGAAAAGGTGCATGTTTGCCGGTGCAAGGGAATCGAAATGGGCTTCAAAGGCCGCAAGCTTTGCCGGCTGAGTGGAGCTCACCTGGGCTGCACTCTGGTGACCTGTAAAGAGCTGGAACAGGGATGCAAAGACAGCAAGCCCCAGGCCGACCTTAAGAGAAAACCTTGCAAATTCTGTAAATTTATTTTTCAGGAGGTAAAAAGCGCTAACGCTTATTACCAGGAATGCGCCTGCCTGCCAGGCTCCGGAGAGCGTATGGGAGAGCCTCTGGAAAGTGGACGGGTTAAAAACCATCTGCCAGAAATCGGTAATCTCGGCCCTGGCTAAAAGCCCGTGTCCTACGATATGATATCCTGCCGGAGTCTGCTGCCAGGAGTTGGCGACAATGATCCAGACGGCGCTCATCATTGAGCCCAGAGAGACCATAATAGTTGAGAAGAAATGCACCCTGGGGGAGACACGGTCCCATCCGAATACCAGGATTGCGAGAAAGCCCGACTCGAGGAAAAATGCAAAAATTCCCTCCGAGGCCAGAGCGCTACCGAAGACGTCGCCAACGTAGCGGGAATAAGCAGCCCAGTTGGTGCCGAATTCAAATTCCATTACAATTCCTGTGGCCACACCCATTGCAAACATAAGGGAAAAAATCTTAACCCAGAACTGGGTTACCTCCTCATAGAGTTTGTTTTTCGTCTTCATGTACATCCCTTCCATGATGACGAGAATAAGACCCAGTCCAATGCTCATGGGAGGGAATATATAATGAAATGCAAGAGTAAAAGCGAACTGTATACGTGCCAGTAATGCTGTGTCCATTAAAATATCCTGTGTTAATGGTAAAATAGATATTTAAGTGCCC
>JBLMYS010000309.1:0-8236 GCA_050258415.1 Acidobacteriota bacterium
TAGAGAGGAATTACGTTGCCTGAATAGAGTTTCAGGAGGTCTTCAGCGGTTTTATATTTTGTTACTGATGCTTTAAGTTGTGCTGTCATATCGCGCTGCATATCACTTTTTTCGTATTCAATTCCCTTTATTCCCGCATAAAGCTCTTCTTCTTTAGCCTGATATTTACCACTGCTCCAGGGGGCAAAAGGAAGAGTAATTGATGCCATAAGAGAGTACATATATTCCGTCTTCGGCTCTTCCATTCCCATTGTAAGCATTGAAAGGTCAGTTTTGGAAGTAAGTATCATTCCCTGCGGCTGGCGCATTACCATAGCCTGAAGCATAAGATCAGGAATTTTATCCTTCTGGTTAGCTGTAATCATCGCCTTATTCATCTCCACCATATTATTCATCTGTTTAAGTGAAGGGTTGAGGCTGGCAAGTTTTTCTTCAAGCTGTGCCTGAGTAACCGAAAGAGTATCGATCGGGATTTCACTGGCAATACTTATATCCTTTGATGACAGGTCGCGCCCCAGGAGCTGATTGAGCTTATAAGTCCCCGTTTCAAGCTCTCTTTGGAGTGTTACGAGCTGCGTCTGGCTCGTGGCAATTTCCCCTTTGAGCGTCAGGATGTCGGCCTGGCTTGCGCGGTTAACTGAATAATTTGTAGTCAGAAAGTTTATCAGATTATTATAGAGGTCAATATTTCTTTTCTGGACTTCAATTTTCCGTTCAGTCATCCACAGGCTGTAATAAGTCATCTTTACCTGTCCTATAAGGTTAACCTTATAGATCTGGAAGTTGTCGCCCTGGACGACGGCATTTTTTCTTTCGCTTTCGGTCATCGCATTGATCTTGCCGCCCAGCATAAACATCTGCGAGAGTGAGACTTCATTTGACAGTGCGTCGTTAACAATGTTGTATTTACCGAAAGGGATCTCAGAGAACTGTACGCCAAGAGTCGGAGCCTGAGCCGAATTAAATGATTCGGCTCTATATTCTGCCGAGCGGGTCTTTGCCTCCAGAGATTTAAGTCTGGGATTATTCTTAACGGCTTCATTAACCAATGAGTCCACCGACTGTGCCTTAAGCGCAGCCGGGATTATGAATATTGCAAACAGTATTGCAAGAGATTTTATAATATTTAATTCAGCTTTCATCGAGTAATTCTTTAATTTTAATTCAGGATTATTCATTCTTAGTCTCCCTCCCTCATCCAGTCTGCCATTTTGGAGACTTCAAGTTTTCCCTTTTTGAGGGCGCGTTCTTTCATTATGGCAAAGAGTATCGGGGTCACTACAAGAACGTGCATTGCGCTCGTAAGAAGTCCGCCAATCATAGGAGCCGTAAGAGGTTTCATAACGTCGCTTCCTGTTCCTGTAGACCACATGACAGGAATCAGTCCAACCATTGCCGTTGCCACAGTCATAACCTTAGGCCTCAGTCTTAGAACAGATCCTTCAACTGTAGCATCATAGATATCCTGTTTTGTGATCTCTCCCCTTTCACCTCTGTGGTAAGCCCTCAGGCGCTTATCCAAAGCCTCATGGAGATAGACAACCATGACAACGCCCGTCTCAACCGCGATACCATATAAAGCTATAAAGCCGACCCAGACTGCGACTGAGAAGTTATAGCCTAAGGCGTAGACCATGTACATACCACCAATAAGCGCAAAAGGTACAGAAAGCATTACGACGCCTGCTTCCTTATAATCCTTCAGAGTAAAGTAGAGAAGGACAAATATTAAAAGGAACACTACAGGCATAATTATGGTAATTGTTCTCTGTGCCCTAACCTTGCTTTCATACTGTCCGCTCCAGGTATAGGAGTAGCCTGCCGGAAGGTGGAGTTTTTCAGAGATAACCTTTTTGGCATCGACCATGACGCTTCCCATATCGCGTCCGCGTGTATTCATAAATACGATAGATCTAAGCATACCGTTTTCACTGGAGATCATAGGAGGACCTGTGACTACTTTCACGTCAGCAATTTCAGAAAGCGGAAGATAGACTGTCGAGCCTGATGAAGGTGCTGTCAGTGAATTATCCTGAGCCTGAGGCGCCGTGGTGACTGAAGCGGTCTGAACGCTTCTTTGGCTATTGCCCCCTCCCATTGAAGACATGCCGGAGGACTGTGAAGCTCCCATTGAGCTTCCGCCTCCCATTGCCCCGCCTGTGGAAGCCATAGGTTGGCTGCCCATTGAGGTCGTGGAAACAGGTACGATCAGGTTTTTGAGGTCTTCAATATTATTTCTATAATCCCTTTCATATCTCATGCGTATCGGGAAGCGCATTCTGCCTTCAAGCACTATTCCCAGGTTCTGGCCGCCGATAGCGGTCTCAATAATATCCTGCAGGTCGCGTATATTTACGCCGTATCTGGCTGCGACATCACGTTTGACCTGTATATCCATATAGTATCCGTTCTGCACGCGGTCTGCCACGACGTCGGCTGCGCCCGGGACATCTTTAAGGATCTGTTCAGCCTTAATGGCATAGGCTTCCAGAGTATCCAGGTTCGGTCCGAATATCTTAAAGCCGATATCAGTTCTGACGCCGGTAGCAAGCATGTTGATACGGTTAATGATAGGCTGCGTCCAGCCGTTACGCACGCCCGGAATCTGGAGTTTCTCATCAAGCTCGCTAATGATATCTTTCTTTGTAACCCCTGGTCTCCACTCGCTCTTTGGCTTAAGGAGAATAATAGTTTCAATCATGCTTAAGGGGGCGTTATCCGTTGCCGTTTCAGCGCGGCCGGCTTTACCGAGGACATGGTGAACCTCAGGCACAGTTTTAATTATCTTGTCCTGTTCCTGCAGGATCCTGTTTACCTCAGTAATAGAGGCGTTAGGAAGAGTTACAGGCATATAAAGTATTGAGCCTTCATCCAATGGCGGCATGAATTCGCTTCCGGTATTCATAACCATCGGGATTGTTATTAGAAGAGCCAGAATGTTTACGCCTATAGTAATTTTTCTGTGCTCTAATACCCAGTGTATAACAGGCCTGTAGAGTTTAATAAAGAAATTAGTAGTAGGGTTTTTATCCTCGGGGCGGAATTTGCCTCTCATGAGCATGGTCATAAGGACCGGGATAAGTGTAACCACAACGATTGCACTTCCAGCCATGGCAAACGTTTTAGTAAATGCCAGAGGCTTGAACATTTTTCCTTCCTGACCCGTCAGCATGAAGACCGGCAGGAACGAGACCAGGATTATAAGTTCGGAGAAGAATATTGCACGCCCCACCTGCTTGGCAGACATGATGGAGATATCCATGTATTCCTGTTTTGTCAGGTGCCCTTTTGTCTCAAGCGCCTTGGCTAGGTTGCGGTAGGCGTTTTCGACCAGCACAATGGACGAGTCGACAATGACACCTACTGCCAGCACGATTCCGCCCAGGCTCATTACGTTTGATGTTATGCCGAAAGCATACATCAGAATGAATGCTATCAGGACTGAGATCGGGAGCTCAATTAAAATTCTGACGATGCTTCTGAAGTGAAGGAGGAACAGGGCAACCATTATGGCTACCGTAATAGAAGCTTCAATCAGAGCACGTTCAAGAGTTCCGACCGCCTCGCGTATTAGAGTGCTCCTGTCGTAGGATGGAACGATATCGACTCCTGCGGGAAGGCCCGGCTTAATTTCTTCAATTTTTGCTTTGATTCTGTCTATAACGTTCTTTGCATTTTCGCCGTTTCTCATGACTACGATGCCGCCAACGACCTGTCCTTCTCCGTTTTTATCCAGCGAGCCGCGTCTTATATCGCCTCCTATCTGGACATTAGCAACGTTGCTGATTAAGACCGGGACGCCGTTAGTTTCATTACGAACGACTGTATTTTCAACGTCTTCCTTACTTTTAATGTAACCCTGGCCGCGCACGAAGTACTCGGCATCATTTCTTTCGATAATGTTGCCTCCAACTTCATTATTTGTTCTTTGAATGGAATTTACGACATCAGAGACCGTAAGATTATATGCTCTGAGCTTCATCGGGTCGACATCCACCTGGTACTGTTTTACAAAGCCACCGATTGAGGCAACTTCGGCCACACCATCGACTGCAGCTAGTTTGTATCTTACGTACCAGTCCTGTACTGACCTTAATGTACCAAGGTCATAGCCTTTACCTTCAAGTGTATACCAGAATACGTGTCCGACGCCCGTTCCATCAGGTCCCAAAGAAGGAACGACGCCCTGGGGGAGTTGTGCCTGGACTGTGTTCAGGCGTTCGAGAACTCTTGTTCTGGCAAAGTAAGTATCGACGTTATCGTCAAAAATCACAAAAACGAAAGACATGCCGAACATTGAATTTGCCCTGACAGCCTTTACGCCCGGCAGGCCCTGGAGCCCTGTAGTGATTGGGAAAGTCACCTGGTCTTCAATAATTTCAGGTGAGCGGCCCATCCACTCTGTATAGATAATCACCTGGTTTTCCGACAAGTCGGGAATTGCATCGACAGGCAGGTTAACCACACTATAAATACCAAATCCTATTACGATGAGGTAGATAAGGATTACGATAAACCTGTTCTTTGCACTCCACTCAATTAATTTTTCGATCATTAGCTGACTCCTGTTTAGCACTTTTGAGATGTTATAAGTGTGCTAAAGCTTTATTTCCGTTATTTCAATTATTTTATTATAGAACCCAAACTTCATAAGATATTCTAATTGTATTTTCCTAAAGGCCTGGCGGCCCCTGAATTCCGGTCATTATAGCTGAAGGGTTTACTAGCTTCCGGCTTTTTAAGGTGGGTTTTAACCACGTAAGTAAAACCTGCTATAAAGAGAGCCACAATAAAAGTATAGCCAAGAATTAAAATTATTTGCACAAGCATATAGAAACTCAACTTAGATTTTTTGATAGCATTAGTGCAAGTAGTGTGCCACGGAGAAAACCTTGATTTTGGTGAAATTTGGGGGTATGAAATTAAAAACCCTTAAATTATTTAAAGGCGGGTTTTAAATAATTTAAGGGTATTACAAATAAAAGTAACAGACCGCGGCTAGTCGCGCGTAATCTTGTATTGGTCTATTTTGGAATAGAGTGTTGGAACGGAAATCTGGAGGATTTCAGCCGTGCGCTGCTTGTTCCAGTTATTGGCGTTTAAGACGCGTTTAATGTGGATTTTCTCCACTTCAGAAAGGCTTAATGTATCGTTATAACCATCGGGGGATGTGGAGTCAGATTTTCCGATTAGCACATTTTCCCTTAAGAGGACGTCCCCTTGAGTTAAGACAACAGCCTGCATGAGTGTATTTTCGAGCTCGCGGACGTTGCCCGTCCACTCATGGCGCCTCAGCATTTCCATTACCTCTTCGGGCACCTTATTTACGTTCTTGTGAAGCTCGGCATTGATCTTTCCCAGGAAATGGTTTATCAGAAGAGGTATATCATCCACCCTTTTTCTAAGTGGCGGTATTTCAATATCAACTACTTTAAGGCGGTAATAAAGGTCCTCACGGAACCTGCCTTCATTTACCAAGGCAGTGAGATCCTTATTTGTAGCGGCAATAATGCGGGCTTTCATAGGGATGGAAGTTTCACCTCCAACTCTTTCGAACTCTCTTGCCTGAAGCACCCTTAAGAGTTTCACCTGAAGCTGTGGTGAGACCTCAGAAATCTCATCCAGGAAGATAGTGCCTTCGCCTGCAAGCTCGAACTTCCCTTTTTTGTCCCTCATGGCTCCTGTAAAAGAGCCCTTTACGTGTCCAAAAAGCTCCGATTCAAGAAGCGACTCTGAAAGCGCGGTGCAGTTTACGGCAACAAAGGGATAATTTTTTGTTATTCCCATATAATGAATGCTTCTTGCTACAAGCTCTTTACCGGTGCCGCTCTCGCCGCTGATTAGTACGGTAACCTTGCTGGAGGAAACCTGCCCGATTTTTTTATAGACCTCCTTCATTTCGGGAGTTTTGCCTACGATATTGTTTTCGAGGTTATATTCAGAAGACTCTATTGTAAGGAAACTTGAGAGCTGTTCGCTTAATTTTTTATTTTCAAGAGCCCTTTTAACGGCTACTTTAAGGCGTTCGATTTCGAGCGGTTTTTCGATATAGTCATATGCCCCCTTCTGCATTGCAAGGACAGTCGACTGCATGTCGTCATGAGCCGTAATTAAGATGACCTGAATGTGGTCATCCAAAGCCTTAACCTTGTCCAGAACTTCAAGGCCGTTTAAGCCTGGCATCCTGATATCGGAAATTACGAGGTCAATCTGTTCTTTTCCCGCCATTTCGACGCCTGAAGTGCCCTCAGGGGCTGAAAGCGTTTCATAGCCCTGTTTTTTCAGATAATTTGTTATAGTTTTTCTGATCGATTCGTCGTCATCAATTACCAGAATTCTTTCCATATTAGTTATTATCCCTCATGGGTAGTAAAATTTCAAATGTTGTTTCTCCAGCGTTAGCATTAACAAGGCTGATGGAGCCTCCGTGCTGTTCAATTATCTTCTGGGAAATTGACAGTCCAAGCCCCGTGCCTGAAGCCTTTGTTGTCACAAACGGATCGAAAACCTTTTCAGGCGAGGCGATTCCGCTTCCTGTGTCCTTAACATGAATACTGAGATAGGTGTCAAGGGGTTTTGAAGAGATTAAGATCTCTCCTTTGGAAGAGATGGCTTCAAGTGAATTTTCAATTAAATTAATAAATACCTGTCTTAACTTTTCTTTATCGGCACTTATCTGGCAGGGCTCGACCTCAATTATAAAGCTGATATTTTTTTCATCCAGCCTTGGCTGGAACTGTTTTTTGACGTCTTCAACTAGCTCCCGGATATCCAGTATTGAACAGCTTAGCTCCGGCTGCCTGGAGAGCTGAAGAACCTCTTTTACGAGGTTATTCAGTCTTTTAATTTCTTTTTGAATTATCTGGAAGGAGTCCTCATCCTCCTCGCTTAATTTAAGGCTTTCAGATAAGATATCGGCATTCATTTTAATTGAAGTAAGAGGGGTTTTGATCTCATGGGCCAGAACGGCAGACATTTTACCGAGAGCTGCCAGTTTTTCAGCCTGAAGGAGCTTATTTTCAAGTACTTTTCTTTCTGTTATATCAACTTCAACAAACATATGCCCTGCGTATTTGATCTCATCAAAATAGACCGGCGATATAGTTACAAGAATATCCTTTCTCTGTCCTAAGGGATCTGTATATTCAATTTCACATTCATAGTTTCCCCTGTTTTTAAGGGCCGAGGTAACTTTCTCAAATCCATCGCTTTTGCAGTTGCTGAACTGCAGGGCCAGGATGTTCTGATTTAGGACCTCAGAGGGTTCCTTGCCCAAAAGCCTGAAGAATGTTTTATTGGCTTCAAGGATTCTGGCATTCTTATCCACCACCGCAATTGAAGCCTGTGACTTTTCGAATGCATTAAGGAGGAGTGTAATTCTTTGTTCTTTACTCTTCAGCTCCTCCGAATTCTTGTGAAGTGTCTGTGCCATTTCATTAAATGCCTCCGCTACCTCTCCCAGTTCATCGTTTGAGTTTATGGAGACTTTTGTGTTGAAATCTCCCTGTTTGATCTCAAGAGCCTTGTTTTTAAGCTCCTTAAGGGGATATGAGATTACAATATTTATGAGGATTGCCATACTGATGCTTACAATGAGTCCCCCCATAACGCTTAAGGCAAAATAGCCCAGCCATTCCTCGTTACTTACCCCCATAACAGCGCGCCCAAGGGGCACCTGGATCAGCATAATAATTATCGGCACGAGGATTAAGGCTATAAGCAACACCTTTCTGTTAATGGAGAATTCGCGCACACGGTCCAAAGCCTTGGGGAACATGTTGAATTTACCCACAGCAACTGCAGTAAACATAATCACTCCGACCAGGAAGGCCAAAGGGCTCGCCTCAACGAGGTAATAAAAGCCTACTGTCCATGGGATAAACATACCGAAAACAAACGATGTAAGGTTTGTAATAGTAAGTCCCATGAGAAACGTTAAAATTTGCATTCTGATCTGTTTTGAAGACTCTTTCTGATACCTTCTTATCAGAATGAAAGCCGAAAATCCAAGGAGGAAAAGGTACCAGGCAAGATAAACAGGGTATAAAGCCGTAAACTGGGGCTGAAAGTGATTATGATGTGCATGCGACTGCTTTACAAGGTATCCTCCCCAGAGCAGGAAAAGGACAACTACCGAGGGGATAAGAATAACGGATGCCTTCACAAGGCCTGTTTTCCTTTCCCTGGGGAAGTTCCAGGCAAAGAAAGTCAGGCTCATATTAATGAGCAGCAGGAA
>JBLMYS010000310.1:0-2805 GCA_050258415.1 Acidobacteriota bacterium
GATTATACAAAGTACTTTAAATTTTAAAGTAGACACGCAAAAAAAGTGCTTATTTCCTGATCATTTTTTCAAGCCGTTCAATGTAGATCTCAAAAGCCTTTGCGCCCTTTTTCGAAAGTGAATAAACTGTCTTCGGCTTCCTGTCCACAAATTCCTTCCTGACTACTATATAGCCCGCTTCCTCGAGCTTCCTTAAGTGCACGCTCAGGTTCCCGTCTGTTGCGTTTACCTTTTCCTTGAGAAAGTTGAAGTCAGCTTCATCAACCGAAATTAAAACAGCAACAATCGCTAGACGTATTCTCGAATGAATGACATCATCAAGCTGCTGATAATCAAATTCGTTCACGTTTTATACCGCCATTCCCTGTTTATATTTTATATAGATTATTATCCCTGGAACAGTCTGGAAAAAAAGCATCATCAACGCCATAATAAAAAGTGAATGAATTCCGGGAAGAAAAAACATCACTATTGCACCTGCCCACCAGCCGATAGAAAGATAAGTAAACCACCGGGACTCTAAGATATTGCCTGTGATAAAATACGCTGCTCCTAATACAACAGAAAGCATTGGACTGATATAATATGCGCTGAATGCTCCTGATGAAGGGCCGATAAATCCGAGTATTGACATCGCAATGCCGCTCGAGAGCCAGACTGAAGAGACAATCCTGTCGGAAAATGTACGAGGCAGTCTGTCCTTCGATTTTTTGTTGCCGGCAGCAGAAAACATCCAGCCTGCTGCAACCAGGACAAGCCACACCCAGAAGTAATTGAAATAAATGCGGCTTACAGCCAGCACATAAGTAGCCATCAGTCCTACAATAACAAGTATACCCCAGACAATATAATCCATGCCATTGTATATTAATGCACGCTTGCTGTTCTCTATTACCTTCCTTATATACTGGAGATCTTCCAAAGCCGTCTGATCGTTCATATTGTCCTCCTTCGCAAAGTACTTTATTATTTAAAGTGAATCTAAAATATTTACACGTAAATGTCAAGCCCCCCTCCACTTTCCTCACTTTTTAATTTTTAATTTTTAATTGTCCAAATTTTGGAAGTCGACTTTCCCAAAAAAAATGACGATCTTACATTTAACCACATAAAGCCATAATGGACACCGTATCCACACATATACCCCAGAGCCTTACTGAAGCCCTCTTGAAATTCAAATGCCCTAAGAGCTATAAGACACTCCTTCTTACTCTTATCTATCTTACAGGCACTTATGAGAAGCATCACCAAATGGTCTCTTTTACCTCTGTAGCCAAATACATGGGCAAGGAAAGATACAGAATAAAGAACACCGTCAAGAAACTCATTGAATCAAGAATACTCCTAAAGACATCAGACCCCCGTTTCCCCAAAGCCCAATGCCTAATGGTCAACACCAACTACAAAGAATGGACCTATGGCAAAATCCAGGAGCCTGAATCAAAGTTACCTTTACCCGAATGTCAAGTCCTGAAATACGTTTACACGTTTTTATTTAATTTTTATTCTTTAAGGAATAAGTATTTCACATTTTCTCAGAGGCTAATCAGGCTGCATCTCTTAATCCACCCTGGTGTACTTCCTCAGGAGTCCGGTATCCAAGAGACAGGTGTGGCCTCAGGTTATTGTACATCCAGATGGCCTCACGAACTGCCCTTAAGGCATCAGCCTTAGAGTTAAAGGTTTCATCTAGCATGTACTCAGTCTTAAGTATCCCGTTTACTCTTTCTGCTATGGCGTTCTCGTAAGGGTTGCCCTTCTCGGCCATGCTGATTAAGACATTATTTTCCTTAAGAGTCTCAATGTATTTATGACTGCAGTACTGGATGCCCCTGTCCGAATGGTGAATCATCTTCTTAGTCCTGTCCCTTTGCCTTAAGGCCATTTTAAGAGCCCTCAGGCTTCCCTCAATGGCAAGGCTTTCTGAAAGATCATAGCCTATGATGTTCCTTGAACCAAGGTCTGTAATAAGAGCCAGGTACATGAAACCCTCAAGGGTCCTGATATAGGTTATGTCACTGGCCATCACCAGGTGAGGCCTGTCAATTACCTTGTCCTTAATAAGATTAGTGTAGACCCGGAAGTAATGGAACGAGTCCGTTGTTCTTACGTAACTTCTCTTAGGAGTAATTAAAAGCCCGTTTTTCCTCAGGATTCCAAAGAATTTGTCACGCCCTATCTTAATTCCCAAGTCCCGGAAAGTGCCTTTTAGCCTCCGGTTTAGAAGTTTCCTCGTGCCGATCCTGGGCTGAAGGCGTCTTTCCGCTTTCACGAGATCTAATATAACCTTTTCCTCTACCTCCAGAGCCTTACTTCTTTTCTGCCACTGATAGAATGCCTGCCTGGAAAGAGAAAACGAGAGCGTAATCTCATTAAGCGAATAGATCCCTTTTTTCTCTAGCCTGACTTCTTCGATTGCCCTGTAGCGGAGTTTTTTTTTAAGTCTTGCCCCGACTCTCTTGAGGCAATTTCAATTAACTTCTCAAGTCCTATTATCTTAAGCTGTGCCTGTGCTAAAGCAGACTCAAGCTCACGCTTTTCTTTCTCCAGCTCTTTAATTCTATGTGCCTCACCCATAACTTCAACCCTTACCATCCTGTTCAATAAATGATTCTTTCCTAACTTCTTCATCCAGCGCGGAATTGTGTCACTTCCTTTTATGCCGTAGAGCCTCATGGCCTCCGGGACCGTTAGCTGTCCTTGTTCAATCTCACCGATCACCTTAACCATAAATGCCTGGCTGTAGCGGATTATTACTCGCCGGTAGTCTTCCATATCTCAATTCTCCATATTTACATACTATTT
>JBLMYS010000311.1:0-5050 GCA_050258415.1 Acidobacteriota bacterium
AAGAAACTGGAATACCAGCCTGAACTTGAATTTTCAGGCTTCAGCCTGGGATATCTTACAGCTGAAGATGTTTACAGGTTTCTTCTGGCCCTGCGCACAGACAAACTCCTTTCGCCCCAGATGGTAAGCTACTTAACATCGGGCAAAGTGGAGGTTGAGCCCGGCGCCCCGGTTAAATACGGCTACGGGTTTTATGACGTAAATATGTGGGGAGTCAATATGCGCGGCCACAGCGGGGGAGGAAGCAATTCAGGCATTGGAGCCGATGCGGAGATGATATGGAATAATGATTATGACGTTGTCATTCTGGGCAACTACGACCTTGAGGCTGTAAGGCCTTTATCACTCAGCATCATGAGATTTCTGGGGACAAAATAAGAAAAGATATTAAGAAATATCCAGGGCAGGATAAGAGATTATCCCGCCCTTTTTTCATAAAATTACTTCAGAAGAACCATCTTATTAGTCCTGGTGAAATTCTTTGCAGAGATTCTATAGATATAAATTCCGGAGCTGAGTCTTCCGGCATCAAACTGAACATTGTACTTACCGGCATTCTGTTCTTTGTTAACCAGCGTCATTACCTCGCGGCCAAGTATGTTGTAGACTTTCAGTTCCACTCTTGAAGCCTCGGGCAAGCTGTAGCTGATAGTTGTTACAGGGTTAAACGGGTTCGGGTAGTTCTGAGACAACTCATATGTCATCGGAATATTACCGGGCTCTACCGAGGTAAGTTTCCCTACGGTAAATCTGAAGACATCTTCTGTAGTAAATGGATGGCTCCTTAGAATCAGAAACTGATCCCCCGAGTCAAAAGCCGCATTTCCGTTTCTGGTCGGTATACCCAGCCAAAGAAGAGGGAAATTACCACCAGAAGGGCTGCCCTTTAAAGTAACATCGGCAGATTCGCTGTAGCTGGTATCAAATATAATAAACCATTCTCTTGGGCTGGTTGTATTCACGTTGTCCATACCCATCTTTGGAGGCCAGTACTTTCCATCCACATTACCATTTAAGGTGTTGTTTTCAACATACCCGACTGCCAGTCTCCTCGGATGAGTGGGATCTTCCACATCGTAAGCTGCAAACGGTAAATTCTTCTTAAAATCCTGAAAGGCATATCCTGAAGCTTTATTTATAATATACTGGGCAAATTCCGGCCTGGCAGGTAATGATGTTGAATTGCGGAGATAACGGTATGCATATGAAACATTTGCATCATCCTGATTTAGTATGTTCCCGCTTGTATCAGTTGAAGCAAATTTAATTAACACATCACGCAGCCTATCATAGCCGCTTGAACTCCCCCAAAAGTCAATTCCGCAGCCGATAGCGCCATTAAATCCCTCGAGATAATAATTTGCACCGGACCATGACCAGTTAAGTTTGCCCTGAGGAACCTGCCAGCTTTTCATTCCGGGCTTGACATCCTTTACCTTAACATAAAATCCGTCATAGACCGCCTGCTTCCCATAAAGCTCATACTGATCATCTGGTATCATCTGATTAATTGTAAGATCCTTTATATACATTCTTGAGGATCCCATTACCATATTAAAACCAACTTCATATTCATGCCCGGTCAGCTTTGCAGGATCGATAACTATAGGAGTAATGGTTCCTTCTCCCTTTCCTGATACTTTAGTTATACCAATTATATCATTAAATTTAGGCCCGGGCAGGCTGTCCTGGAAAGTAACAGTTGCAACAAAAAGAGGGCTTTCTGTATTGGTAAGATTATTGACAGGGTCATTCCTGTATGTATAGGCTGAAAGGCCAAAATAGTATTTTTTCCCAATCAGCAGAGGGGCATGCCCGAGTGAATCTCTGGAAAAGGTAAGTTCCCTTAATATTCCGGAATCCGAGCCCTTCTGCTGAACTATATTTATCTGATTTCCTGTCAGGGTATCAACGCCGCGGCCTGTAATGGATTTGATTCCATCAATTTTATCGAATGTTCCCAGGTAAACCGCTGCTTTTTTCTCCGGAACGCCAGAAGGGAGCTGATAGAGATTGTAGCCCTGGAACTTAAAGCCATCCTGGTCAAAGTTTTCTATTTGGGTGTTTTCAGGGATATTAATTGTAATAGAATTTTTGGAGTACGTCCCCGTTATTTTTGGAGCCTCCGGCGCCGTAATTTTTCCGAATTTGAAGAAGCCGTTATACTTCTTTTGAATTTCAGTTGAGAACAACTTTAATAATTTAACTGAACTGATGTTATTATTGCTTTGTGCAACCATCTCAGAAAACACAACTTCCTGGGTATCACCAGCCGCCAGGTTGAAGGGACCGCATGACAGGCCAAATCTGCGGTCACCCTTGGGAAATAACATACCATCAAGATAACCTCCTCCCGAAACAGGGTCCCCCGAAAGGGGAAATTTTGTAACGCCAGCGCCTAATTCAGGTGGCAATGGGAAATAATTATCCTGGGAGCTCATTTTCCCCTGGAAAAGTCTATAGAAGGCTAATGCCCCTTTCTCATAGTTATTTCCTAAAGTAGGATCTGCGTAAAAAGAACTTCCACTAATAAAATAATAGAATGCCGTCATTGGAAGGTTTTTCTTTCCATATACTCTCCGGCCATCATAAATGGCTGAATCTCCTGCGGCAGGGACAACTGCTCCCTGTAAAAGATTAAAACCTACGGCAGGAGGCATTTTCCCGTATAATGCATCATCGGTCGTGGCATTATAGGCGTATCCAAGATTCAGCAGAGTGTCACATCCGGCAAAATCATCTTGAGCATCTCCAAGATCAGGATCTGTCCATAATGAGAGATACATTTCTTTAATATCACTGTTGCTTTTATTTACTAACCTGTATTTCTTAAAGTAAGTATTATTCAGTATCCAGTCTTTATCGTATGCCCATATGGTAGCCTGCAGCTCCACTCCCATAGGGAGTGATCCGTAAAGTGCCAGAGTTTTAGCCGTATCTAGATCATTTGCAGCAAACCATATGGTCTGGATGGCATCTTTAATTCCCGGAATATCCTTACCAGGGTCATATTTCCCGTTGCCATCCTGATCCCAAAAAGGAGCACCCTCAGATGCCGGCCATTCCATCCAGTCTTTCTCATATTTTGCCCTCACTTCATTTTCAGTTTTGCCTTCCTCAGTTGCCTCAATTGTCAGGTCAGCTGTTTTGTAATCGGGCCTTACCCTGTAAATTTTCTCTTTGGCCAGAGTTGTATCTTCAGCAATTCCCGCTGAAATTATCCTCCCCGGCCGCAGCCCGGACTGATATGTCGACCCTCCAACGCGTATGTTGCCGTCAACCTTGCCACCCCAGATAAAGCCCGACATGTAAACAGTTGCATTCAAGCCTCCGCGGGGAAATGTGAGGCCCGAGTTTCCCAGAGTATTTACGTCCGACTTCCCATTATTATAAATAAAAGTAGAAAGATTATTAAGGTTTAATTTGCTATAGGCCGGTAATGAATTGTCGGTATTTACACGGCTTTTGCCTGGTTTGTTTTCTGCATAAGTCAGTGCAGCAAAAGCTAAAAAGAAGACGATAAAAGCCCAAAAGGCTTGTTTTTTGCTGAAGGTCATTGAAATGCTCCAGATAGTTTGAATTTTAACTATAAATATATAAATAATACCGTAAAAAGATGCTTTCTCAGGCAAGCTGAAAAAGGAATTTATATATAGATATATATGGTGACAGGCGGCGTTTTCGGAAAATTTTCCGGAAAATTATTTAGGATTGGTTTTTGAGATCGCAAAGGGGCAGACCGTTAGAATTGCCTGCCCTGCTTTTATGCTAAAACTGTTGATCAGTTGAGTTAACGGTTGTCTTACGCCTCAAAGAAATGAAGTTCTTAACTGCCGGATATATCCAGTAGCCCGCAAAACCGTAGAAAAGACAGTTCAAAAGGAGCATAAGTGCCCAGAGAAAATAAAAGTTATAGGCGTGGGAGTCTTTAATAAAAAGCCGGACAATCAGAAACACCGGAAGGGCTCCAGGTATCTGAAGGTAGAAATCAATCTGATCCAGAAAGTCCCCGTTCATCCTGAAGATCTCACCGTTTGAAATTACATTTCTCATGTCTATGCCAAGTGAGATAAAAAGGAATATTACCGCGAATACAATAAATGTGAGTTTATTTTTTCTCATTACGCTCTTTCTTGAATATAAAAGTAAATAATACATTAGATCCGGATTTGCAAAGATAAATAAATTTCCTGAAATATAATATCTTTCCGCACCCTCAGTCTAAATGAGTTACTGCACATGACGAACTTTTCTTTTCCTTAAAGCGTCAAAATAACAAATCCTAAACAATGGGGAACAGAATGAAAAATTTTATACTGATTGTTCTTTTAACAGCACTTGCTTCCACGGGACTAGTAACTGCCCGGAATAAAACCGCAAAGATCGATAAACTGATCAAAAGTTACTATGATACTGAAAGATTTATGGGCACAGTACTGGTTTCGGAAAACGGAAAGGTCCTTTTTAGAAAAGGCTTCGGTCAGGCAAGTATTGAATGGAATATCCCTAATGGCCCAAATGGGGTATTTAGAATCGCCTCAATTACCAAAACCTTTACCGCAGTTCTCACATTGCAGCTCATTCAGGAAGGAAAGCTTTCCCTGGACAATAAGATCTCCGATTTCCTTCCCTACTACCGCAAAGACATCGGAGAAAAAGTCACCATCAGTCAGCTTTTAACTCACAGCTCCGGAATCCCCAACTATCTGCAGCTGCCCGGCTTTATGCCCGACCAGATTAAGTTTCCCATGAAGAGTATTGAAGAATTTATTAAAAAATTCTGCAGCAACGACCTCGAGTTCCTTCCGGGCTCTAAATTCTCCTATAACAACTCGGGCTATGCAATTCTTGGCGCCATAATTGAAAAAGTTACAGGCATGACCTTCGAAGAGGCACTGAAAAAACGCATTCTGGAGCCCGCAGGCATGATAAATACGGGGCTCGACCGTCCTGACCTTCTCCTTTCAAACAGGGTAAACGGATACATCCGCAATTTAGACGGATCTTTTCAGCCCTCCCCCTACTGGGATATGACTTCAGCATATACTGC
>JBLMYS010000312.1:0-28624 GCA_050258415.1 Acidobacteriota bacterium
GAAACTTCCAGTAATAGCCAGCTTGTTATGTGAAGAACTTCCTTTCCTCCTTCTTTTTCCGACTTCATCTCAAGAGGCAGAAATCCGATCGACCAGCTTGTAAGAAAACCTTCCTTATATAGACCGAATATTTCGCTGGCTAACTGTGTATGACTGAACTCAAAAGTGGCAAGAATGCCGCCTGTCTCAATGCTCAGACTAATACAGCGGCCAATTACTTTCGTGTCGTCATGAAAGGCGAGTACAACGGGACTCTTAAAATAATCCTCAAATTTACCTCCCTGAGGATCAATTTTGCGCCCTCCGCGGTTTATGCCGGCAGTAACAATATAACATTGAAGGGTCCTATTCTCCGAACCACGGACCTCCGAAACCAGCACCTGCTCCATCTTTTCCATTTTTCCCCCCTTATTCCATTTATTTCAGTGAATTTCTTTCCGTCGAACGTCGAACCGCGCCGCAGGCGCTCTACCCGTACCCTTCCTCCTCTCGTATCTCCTCCGCGCTCAGCCAGCCGTACTTCCGCCCGTTCTCATAATACTTCAGCCTTATTTCCAGATCGCGCGGCACAACATCATCATGCCTGACAAAAAGATCTGCGCCGAATTCTCTTTGCACTAACTGCGTGAATTTAACCGAAAAATACCTGCAAAGCGGCTCAATCGCGTTGCTTAGATACGTGAAATTAGCTGCTTCGGCGTTTGCCCGGTTGACATCCGCTACAATCCCCAGCTTGCTTGCCGGCACTCTAAAAGCCCCCAGGATCTCATCACGCACATTCTTCCTGGAAGCCGAAAAATCCAGCTCCTTGGCAGACATTTTGTGTATGTTCAGCCTTAACCCATTATCCAGAACAGGAACCGATGATATCCTCCTGACGCCTCCATACTTTATCCTGAACTGCTGCTGCAGCTCCCTCGCTGCCTCAAGCCCCAGATCTTTATCCGTCTCAAGTGAAACCGGCGGAACCGGCTGATTGAAACTCTCTACCTGAAAGGCTAATTCCAGATTATTCACGTTGATAATATCCGCTATTGCCATAATTATGCTCTGCCCGTAAAAAAGATCCCCGGCTTTCTGATGCTTAAAATGAATGATATCCTCTTTTGCAATATTTATCTTCTGCTGGCCCGATTTGTAGATGTAGCTCTTTATGAGGTCACTTTCACCGGGCACAATTTTAAGATACTCAGGCAGAATGGGGTGTATGCGCGAAATAATATTCATACGGTTGCGCTCAAGCAGCCAGTACATGTCTCCTGTCGCATCCATGTTCTGTACGGTCAGAAGCATAAGCTCATACCAGGAAAGATCATAACCCGGATCACTCATAAGTTGTACGAAGGGATGCTCAGATACCTCTTCTACTACTGTGCGGCTGTTTTTAACCGACCTGCGGTATAACCTGAAGGCTGTCTTTGCCACATCCTCGCTCCTGAGTGTAATGGCCGAGAACACCCAGCTCTTAATTTCATTGTAAAGCTGCTGCTTCTGCGAAAACCTCGATATGCCGCTGTATGCACTTGCACTATCTTCGCCCGCGGCAAACCGGTAATCTTTGTAGCTGTTCGATTGGAGAAGTTTGAAGAAACCGTTAAGAAGCCAGTTGTACAGTTTCATTTGGATTGTCAATATTTGTTTTACAATCACTATTTTATGTTAAGTAAAAAATAAAAAATTGTCAATATGCGTTAAGAAAGTATGCAAAGAATGGTAAAGTCAATGATGGCCGTCACAAATTCAGGCGCCCGGTAAAAATATCTGGAAGCTTAAACGTGTCTGGAATAATTAGAAGGGAAGTAGTGATTTTCGGGCAGACTTGCCCCTTTCTCCGGATTTTAAGAATACAAAATCCGTCTCAGGTGCAATTCATTTACAGAAATGAAAAATGAACATTGCTCTTGCATTTTGATGCTAACAAATCATAGCCAGAATTACGGCAATTACTTTCTCTGTCTTCTTCAGCAGGGGAATAAGCTGATGCTGACATGATATGTAGCATTTCAGCACAAAACTGTCGCCTTTCTGACGGTTGTTTTCCCACTGCAGCGCCTGAAGATTATTTAACTTGTCTGTCCCGCCGCGCTCAACAGGCAAAATATGGTCAACCTCCCAACCGGTCCCTTTGTGAACCGTTACTCCGTAATTCTTCCTCTCAATCCATGCTCCGCAGGAGTCCTTGCGTATTTGCTCCGGATCCGCTCCGGGAACTATCCTCGCTTTTTTCCAGACTGCATCAACTACATCTGGCCGAAAAGCATTGCCTTTGGAATCAGTGCTGTACAACCTCATCATGTTCAGCCCTCAATTTATTTTAATTATAGCCTTGAACACTGCCGGTGAAGTAACATTTTTTTAGAAAGTGATACGCGGGTTAATATACCCCGATTATTAAACTTTTCAAATGATTCGGCTCACAGCCGGTTTAGCAGGTATCAAAAACAAACACCACAAAAGTAAATTGACAAACACTCAAATATTTTTATGTTACTATCAAATGCCTGAATGAAACATCACAAAAGGATTACTATGAAAATCTTTGACTCCACAAAAGAATTAAAGGGGGCCCATGCTTTCATTTTATTGGGAAGGGAAGTGGTGTGCCCTCACTGCGGTAATAATTATTTCGAAATTGGTTCGGCATTGCTCAATACTCCGGGGATGACTTTCCTGAACCTCGATTGGGCTAACAGGACTGCTTCAATCCTGGTCTGCACCAGATGCTCACAAATTCAGTACTTTCTTAAACAACCCGATATAAAAGAAGAAGATTAATAAAACACCATCTAAAGGGCAGGCCATTACCTCCTGCCCCCGTTTCTTTTAACTTTAAACTTCGGACCTCGGACCCTTCCCTTACGCCACATAAATAATTAGTAGTATCAGCCCAATAACACCAATAATCGGGTGCACTATGGCAAATGTTTTGGGCGGTATCTGCTTTTTACCTATGTCAATTGATACAAGATAAAACCCTCCAAGCGCCGCTATTATCAGTACAATCATCGCCGCTGTAAGCAGACTTGCGCCAATTCTTGCTGCACCTATGATTACAATAATCAAAGCAATTGCATTTAGAATTCCATGAATAACAACTGAAACCTTTGGAGTGATTTTATTCTGAAGTACATGGGTCAGGATGTGAAGCCCGAACAGAGCACTGATAATGATGATAACAATAGGAGCAACCATTTTAACCCCCTTGTTGAAATGTAAATTATTCCGGCCTTTATTTCATTAAATCAATTTCCCCGCAAATAATCAACATTCCGGCATAAACCACTTAACTTAAATATCAGATAAATTGAAATAATTCGCTTAATATTGTTTTTTCTCTATATTTGCAGTTGAAATTCTTGGCAAACTGAAAATTAATATTGCTCTAAAATGAAACAAATATTTGGGCGGACCATCCCTGCCAGACATTTAGCTTTTTCTTTAATAGGAATCCTTATATACTTTGCCGCTTTCTTTATGCTGCATGTATATCTTGAAATGCGCCCTATCCCAATAATCATTTTCCCAATGGTTGCTCTCTGCTGGTTCTGGGGAGCCAGGCGCGGTTTGCTGGCAGGAACTATACTAATTTTGAGCAGTATATTCTTCGCCGTCACTTTTCATATCCATACACTGAATCCTTCTGCCGGTATCATGGCCATAATTATGGCATTCTCTCTTGGAAGCTTTGCCGGCTGGTCCAGAAAGCTCTTCGACAGGGAGAAGAGATACTCTCAAATATTAGCCGAAGAGCGCAGGGCACTCTTAAAGGAAGTAGAGGAACGCAGAAAAACCGAGAATAGAGCCCTGTGGGATGAGTATTTCCTTAAGACTATGACTAACTCCTCTCCATTAGGCATTCTTGCCATTAATAACCAGACAGATGAAATACTTTACTGCAACCACAGGTTCTGCCAGATCTGGAATGTAGAGAATTTTGAGGAGAAAGTGGCCATTAAGGAGATAAAAGGTTCGGAATTTGTTGAACTTTGCCACCGGAACCTGCAGGACTTTGAATACTATAAAAAACATTTCTCCCCCTCACTCGACCTGAAGAGCCTCGATACAGCTACTATTGATATTAAATTTAAGGATGGTCGTATTATAAGGCGCTTTACTTCACCCATTATGGGAAAGAACGATCTTTACCTCGGGCGTCTTTTTATGTATGAGGATGTGACCGAGACTAAAAGATCCGAATTCCTGCTGGAGAGAATTTATCAGTACGAACACCTGATCTATACGGTTTCAAACCATTTCGTTAAAGTGCCGGCTGATAAAATCGATGAGGCATTTATCTCGGCATTAAAAGAAACAGCTGAGTTCCTTCAAATGGATATGGGATTTTTCTACCACGCCGACCTGAAGTCGGGTACCGCCGAGAACCTCTATGAATGGCGCAGCAGGAAGGTCAGTGTATATTTGCTCAAAATCTCCAGGCTGGATTCTGCTTTATTACCCAATTTCAAGAAAAAACTCTTAAACTATGAACAGATAATTATCCCCGATATCGAAAAACTGCCGCCTGTTGAATCAATGGAAAAAGAATATATGCAAAAACGCGGCATAAGGTCTTTAGTTATCTTCCCGGTGGTATTTAATGATGTTCCTATCGGGTTTTTAGGTTTCAGCTCCCAAACGCCAATCCAGTTCCCTGAAGACGCAACTTCAATGCTGAAGATAATCAGTGACATTTTTGGCGGAGCCTTTATGCGCAGGGAAAAGACAAACGAACTGCTTATCCGCGAAGAACGCTTCCGCCTTCTGGTCCAGAATTCAGCTGACATGATTACTGTTGTCGATCAGGATGGAAACCTTTTATACGCCAGTGAGGCTGCCGGAAGAGTCATGGGCTATAAATCGGGAGATAGAACCGGCCTATCCATGTTTAATTTCGTACACCCGGATGATGCTCCTAAAATAAAAGGGATTATTCAAATGATCCTTTCTAAAAGGATTTCAACTTCCGATCCCCAATATGTCAGGGTTAAACATACAAGCGGAAGATATATTTACCTGGAAAGCATATTTACCGGCCAGCTTGGTAACCCCGCTATAAATGGAATTGTAATTAATTCCAGGGATTTTTCTCAGCACCTCGCATTCCAGGAAGCTCTCCGGAATTCACGTAACTTCCTCAATGCCATCATCAATAGCGCAAGCGACCCGATGTTCGTTAAGGACAGCACTCTTAAGTGGGTGCTGGTAAACGACGCTTTCTGCAGGCTCACTGGCTATAAAAGGGAAGAAATGCTTGGCAAAACAGCCTTTGAGATCTTTCCGGATGATGAGGCGCATAACTTCCTTAGAAAAAACGAGAAAACGCTCAATACGGGTGAAATTGGAGAATATGAAGTCAGCTTTACCGACTCACAAAATAATAAACACTTTATAGTTTCCAATCTGAGCTGCTACGAGGAGGAATCAGGCGACAAATTCCTCATCGCTAACCTGCGCGATGAAACAAGAAGACAAGAACTGCAGAATGAGCTCAATATTGCCCTCCAGAAAGAAAAAGAACTCAATCAGCTCAAATCAAAATTCATTTCTATGGTCTCTCATGAATACAGGACACCTCTTACTACCATACTTTCTTCTGCTGAACTTATTGAACTCTTCGGCCCCGATATGGAAGATAGCGAGAAACTGGATTATCTGAACAATATTAAGAATTCAGTGGATTACCTGACTTCTTTGCTCGATGACGTCCTTTTAATTAACCGCGCTGAAAGCGGACGCATGCACTTTGATCCCGGTTCCTTTGAACTGGTCTCTTTCTGCCGCGATCTTATTAAGAATATGATGAATGGCATAAAGTGCAGGGTGGAATTTCTTGCCGGATTCGATTCCAGGTATGTATTCATGGACAAAAAGCTTCTCAGGCACATTCTTACAAACCTCCTCTCAAATGCTATTAAGTATTCGGGCGAGAATGCTACAGTCTGGCTTTCCATTTCCTGCTCGGAGGCACAGGTGAACTTTGAAATTAAGGATAAGGGACCCGGAATCTACCCCGGGGATCAGATGCACCTTTTTGAACCCTTCTTCAGGGCCGACAGCATCTCACATATTCCTGGCTCAGGTCTCGGCCTTTCTATCGTGAAGAACTGCGTAGACCTGCATAATGGTACTATATCCTTTGAAAGTATACCCGGGGAAGGTACTATATTTCTGGTCAGCCTGCCATGCGAAAACTAGAAATTCTTCCTCCGATCTTTAGTTTTTTCAGTAGGAAATTTCTGTAATTTATTTATCTTTACAACCTGAAAATTTTTCTTTAACCCATGCTTCGAAAGGCGTTTGTTAAGTGGGAAAAATCCTCATAATTGAAGATCACCTGACGGTGTGCCAGACTATTAAAATACTGCTTGAAAAGGCAGGATATGAAACCCTTACTGCCCATAACGGTGCAGATGGGATAAAACTTGCCCTCGAATGCCTCCCGGATCTTATCGTCTGCGATATTATGATGCCCGGCATGGATGGCTATGAGGTCCTTAGACAGCTCAGCTGCTCCGGTGATACTTCCTCAATCCCCTTTATTTTCCTGACCGCCAGGGCGGAAATGGCTGACCTCAGGCTCGGAATGGAACTTGGTGCCGACGACTACCTCGTTAAGCCTTTTAAGGCAAACGAACTCCTTAATGCAATCTCTAAAAGACTTGAAAAAAGAGAACTGATTATTAAAGGACAAATGTCCAAAATCCGGAATGCTCAGAGAGATTCGGCTCTCAAAAGTAACTCTGTTATCGCTGCGGGTAACCCTCCCGAAATTATTAAGGTCTCTTCAATCGTTTATATCACGGCTAATGATGGCTATACACATATACATTCTACGGAGGGGAAAAAAATACTAATTCGCAGACTCATGAAGGAATGGGAAGCCCTTCTTCCTGAAGATCAGTTCATTAGAATTCACCATTCAACTATTATTAACCTCGATTATATGGAACAGATTGAAAAGTGGTTCAATAATTCTCTAAGAATTCATATGCGTACAATCAACGAACCCCTCGAAGTAAGCAAAAGATATGCCCCAAAAGTAAAGGCCCGCCTTATAATGAAAGGATAAAAACTGCTGCCTGCTCCGCCTAATTACCTTTTTAACTTTTGAGGTTGTCACTTATTTCAAAATCCGCCCACTTATTACTCTTTTATCCCGGTTGCTACATTTTATAGTGCTTGCCACCTGAAATAATTTAATTTACCGTGTCAGTTTTTAATTCGTTTATCCATTATTCCTGAGGATTATAATGGCCAGTGTACTTATTGTCGAGGATAATTTCTCAACCAGACATAGTATCGTAAGCCTGCTTGAAAAAAGCGGCTATAGCGTCTTCGCTGCAGAAAACGGAGAGGAGGCGCTGGGACTTATGCAGTACGAAACGCCTGATCTCATAATTTCCGACATTATGATGCCCGGAATGGATGGACTTGAACTCTTTAAGAGAATTAATGACGGCGAAATGAATGACCACGTTCCCTTTATCTTCCTTACTGGAAAAACGGACATATCCGACCAAAGAGAGGGGATGCTCTCAGGCGCGGACGACTATATCACAAAACCATTTAAGGCCATGGACCTCCTGAAATCGGTTGAAACACGCCTGAAGAAAAAAGAAAAGCTCGACAGGAAAATTGAACACTTCAAAAGCAATATCACTCGCAACATAAGCCATGAGTTCAGAACACCTCTTGTTCCCATAATCGGCTACTCCCAGATGATAAAAGAAAACTACTGGCAGCTTGAACCCTCGGAAATCCTCGAAATGACTGAAAAGATCAATTCCTCGGGAACCTGGATGCTGAAGATGATAGAAAAATTCCTCCTTTTAGTTGAACTCGAGGAAAATATAAACGTAAAAGAGGAAGGCTTTGCTTCCATTAGCGCGTCTCTCAGTAGTTCTATTTCCGGACTTGCCTCTGCCTCAGAAAGGAAGAAGGACCTCATTGTAAATTTATCCGAGGCTTTGGTTAGAATTCCTGAAGCACAGATGGAGAGGATGATAACAGAAATTCTGGACAATGCACTTAGATTCTCAAATTCGGGCTCACCCGTTGAAATTGTTTCATATTCAAAAGGGGATTACCACATCCTTACAATAACCGATTTTGGGAAGGGGATGACTCAGGATCAGTTAAGATATATCTCATCATTTCTGCAGTTCAGCCGCCAGGGAATGCACCGCGCCGGCCTCGGCCTGGGAATTTCTATAGTAAAGAAAATTGCTGAGCATAACGGCGCCGGGGTCATTATTGAAAGTGAACTGGGGATGTTCACAAAAGTTTGCCTTAAACTTCCACTGATAAAAAATGAAACGCCTGCACATAATCAAACTAAGGAAAGCCTCTCAGGAGATTAGGCTTTTTAGAGGTGGAAGTTTAGTTAAAAACGGAATTTTATGAAAGCAAGTATTGAAAGAAAAATTACCATCTGGTTTTTATTGGTATCCGTAATCGGTACGTATTTTACTTACCAGACCTTTAAGAGCAGAATCGACTACTTCGAAAGAGGCAAATGGGTAAAACATTCATATCATATACAGTCTGAAATCCAGACCATAAATACCTGCATGCAGCAGATGGAGATTCAATCCCACCACTATCTGCTGACCGGCAGAAATGAATGCCTGAAATCATATGACCTCGCATTAGACAGCCTTAATAAAAGTGTGGCCCATTTTGCTCAACTGATAAATGATAACCCGCGGCAACATGAATTGCTGAGAATATTTAACAGGCTAAGAATCAGAATAAATGAAAGAAATCAGGCATCTTTCCGGTCCCGGGAAATGTTGGGAGGACTTAAAGCTATCACTATGGTAGCGGAAGGATATAATCAGAATCTGATCGATAGTCTAAGAATCGTGATCGACCATATGGATTACGAAGAAGACATGCGACTTGATGAAAAAGTCCAGTCTCAGCAGAACGCTTCACATATGGCTGTTACTTCCCTGATTATTATGGTATCCTTGTTTCTTATTGTTATTGGCGTCTTCTACTGGCTTATACTCCATGATATCAGAAAAAGAAGAATTGCTGAAATGCAGCTAAAGAAAAATGAGGCTTTCCTTTTTATGATCTTCAATGAGTCCAAAGACGCTCTTTTTATTATAAACCCTAAAACAAATATGATTGAAAGCTGCAATAAGGCTGCTGTGGAAATGTTTGAGGTGCAAGATAAACTGGAACTCTTAAATCAATTCGGAGCTCATTACCGTAAATCTCCTATAGGAGAAAATGAGCTGAAGAGACTAGACGCTGTTTTGGACGCCGAGGGTGACTGGGCGGGAGAGGTGGAATATATTAGTAAAGCGGGAAGGACATTCTGGGGCGCGGTTTCTCTCAACGCATTTGAATTTAATTCCGAAATGCACAGGCTCTATCGCGTTACCGATATTACCCAAAGTAAAAAGTCCGGGCAGATACTTAAAAATTATGCCGAAGCACTCGAGGAAAGTAAATCAAGACTTTACTCTCTTACCTCTGAACTGCTGCTAAAGAACAATGAGCTTAAAAAGTCGGAAGCAGCCCTCAGGGACCTTAATGCAAATAAAGATAAGTTCTTCTCAATTCTGGCTCACGACATGAGAAGCCCTTTTTCCGGACTCCTGGGGATGTCTCAATATCTGGCGGACTACCAGGATCTGATTCCGCAGGGTGAAATCAAGGATATCGCTGATTCCATTTATGCCTCTGCCAGGAAGATTTACGGGCTCCTTAACAACCTTCTCGAATGGTCCAGACTCCAGATGGGAAAAATTGAATTCCTTCCCTCTGCAGTTAATCTGCTCGAAATTGCGGACGAAATTGTTGAACTGCTCCTTCCAAATGCTGAATGTAAAAGTATATTTATTAAAAATAAAATCGGAAATGACATCCACATCTATGCTGACCAGAATATGATTTCAACTATCTTCAGAAATCTTATCTCTAATGCTATAAAGTTTACAGGCGTGGGTGGCGAGGTTACCATTTCTGCTAAAGCAACAGATCAGTTTGCTGAAATATGCGTCGCAGATACTGGTATTGGGATGGATGACGAGGTGAAAAATAAAATCTTTAGAATAGATTCAAAATATTCGACAAAAGGAACTCTGGGAGAAGAGGGCACGGGACTTGGACTCGTACTCTGCAGGGAACTCGTTGAAAAGAATCATGGAAATATTTATGTGGAAAGCCAGCCGGGCCAGGGAACAAAATTTACCTTCACCCTCCCTCTGTTACAAGAAGAAATTATGGAAACTCAATGACTTTGGACTTCGGACTATTTTTACTTCCCCAGCGTAAAATAAAATATTGAGCCCTCTCCTGACTCCGATTCCACCCATATCCTCCCACGGTGCCTTTCTACTATCTTCTTGCATATCGCAAGACCGATTCCCGTTCCCGGGTACTCAGAAATGTTATGCAGCCTCTGGAATATCACGAATATCCTTTCCTTGAATTGGGGGTCTATCCCGATTCCGTTATCTGCAACGCTGAAGACCCATTCTGTTGCTTTTTCCACCGCCTTTATCTCAACAACAGGCTTTCTTTCGCTTCTGAACTTGATGGCGTTGCTGAGTAGATTCTGAAACAGCTGCGCCATTTGCACTGCATCTGCTTTTACAACAGGGAGGGGACTTGCCTTTATCTCCACTCCGGTCTCCTTTATAGCCATCTGCAGATTTTTCTCCACACTGGCAAGCACTTCATTCAGATCCACGCTCTCAAAAGTCATTCCTCTTGTCGTCACCCTCGAAAATGTCAAAAGATCTGTTATCAGCATCTGCATCCTTTTGGCACCATCCACTGCAAAATTTATCATCGTGTCCGCGTCCTGATCCAGTTTCCCGCCGTAACGTTTACTCAACAACTGAGTGAAATTGCTTACCATCCTTAATGGCTCCTGAAGGTCGTGCGATGCTATATACGCAAACTGCTCCAATTCCTTATTTGAGCGCTCCAGCTCAACCATCGTTTTCTTCAGCTCGTCCTCTGCGTGCTTTGCCGGAGTGATGTTTGTCATCTTGAATACTGCTCCTGAAAAACTGCCGGCCTCTCCGTGTATCAGATCTGTGCTTATAAGATACCACTCACCGTTTACCAGCATCTCCTCATTCTTTATTTCTTCACTTTCCGGGCTGGTGCCCATGAAATATTTTGCATCAAAAGAACATAGCTCTCCGCATATGTCGCACATCCTGTGCCCTACAATATCTCCCTGTTTTTTGCCCACAATTGCTTCAAATGCCTTATTGCACTGATCAATCTGAAAATCCGAATTAAGAAGACATACACCGTCGTTTATGGCGTCAAATGTAGCCTGCCACTTCATTGCCGCCTCCTTAAGGCTTATTTCAGCCTTCCGTATCCTCAACATGGCATTAATTGTTGCCGTTAATACCCGCGGCTCTACCGGATGAGTCAGATATGCGTCTGCCCCCATCTCCAATCCCTGCGCCTTTGATTCATTGTCCAGATATGTGGCCGAAAGATGAATTACTGGAATTGCCGAGGTTTCCGGATCCGACTTAATTAAACGGCATACCTCAAAACCACTGATGTCCGGAAGCTTTACATCTAACACTATTATGTCTGGCTTCTCTTTGGCCTTTATTAATGCCTCCTGCCCCGTTGAGGCGGTAATGATTTCAAAACCCTCGGCTCCAAGTGTCCTGCTGGTCGCATATAAACCAACAGGATTGTCATCCACAACAAGAGTTATGCATTTTGTGGGTTTTCTGTTCATCCCTTTTTCCCTTTTCCATCTTTTACTGTTTTTAGCAGAATGTCCCTTACCTGACTGGCCATCCTGGCTTTCGATATGTCTTTTTTCCCAAGCACTGCCGCGGCTGAACGGTTAAGCCTCACTATTTCACTTTCGTCCATATCCTTTGATGTGTTAATTACTACGGGAATGTCCTTCGTTTCCGGAGTCGCTTTTAACTTTTCCAGAATTTCAAATCCTGTCGAATCGGGCATTATCAAATCAAGAAATATCATATCTGGCTTATAACTTACTGCCTTCTCAAAACCGCTTTTTCCATTCTCTGCCTCAATTACCTCGAAACGCCCCTGCGGCAACATCTCCTTCAATATGTACCTGGCAATTGCCTCGTCGTCAATAATTAAAATCCTCGCATTCTTCCTTCTGCTCTTCAAACTCTGCAGCTTCTTCAATAACCACTGCCTCTCAACTGGCTTTACACAGTAATCGTCTGCCCCTAATGCCAGACCACGCTCTTCTTCGTCAATTACTGAGGCTACTAAAACCGGTATGTCCTTGTAAATCTGGCTCGATTTCAGCTCGGCCAGGAATTTCCAGGTGTTCTCACCCGGAAGTAGAATGTCCAGTATTATTACATCTGGCACTGTCTGTTCTAGTGCATTCCTGGCTTCATCAATGCTCCTGGCCGACTTAACCGTGAATCCCGTTCCTTTTAGATATTTTTCATAAATCAGGTGCATCGCCTCGTTGTCTTCTATTATCAGCACGCTGGAATTCTCGGGCGCTTTGTCAAAAATAATTCCCCGCTCCTCAGCCTCTTCCCCTGGGATATTTGTCAGCCCGACAGGGAAGCGGGCAAAAAATGTTGATCCCTCACCCGGTTTGCTCTTTAGATATACGTTCCCTCCCAAAAGTTCTGTAAGCTTCTTTGAAAGCGGCAGGCCAAGACCTGTGCCTTTTGCTTTTTTCTGAAGCTCGCTTTCTACCTGCGAGAACTCCTCAAATATTATGTCCTGATCCTTTGGCGCAATGCCAATCCCCGTATCGGCTACAGAGAAAATCACATATTGCCCATTATCACTCGGCTCGGCTTTTACCCTTACTTCTCCTTTTAGGGTGAACTTCAAAGCATTTGAAATAAAATTCCTGAGCACCTGCGATATCTTGGCTTCATCATTAAACATTAGAGATATTTCAACGGGCTCTTCGAAAATCAGCCTTACGGCAGGATTTGTCTGCAGCGGCCTCAGCATCCCCCTTAGAGCTGAAAAAAGATCCGAAACCGCAAATTCTACCGGCTTTACGGTTGTTTTTCCCGATTCCACTTTTGCAATATCTAATAGATCACTTACCAGTTCTGTCAAATCCTCAGCCGATTTCCTGATGTAACTTACCTGCTTTTCCTGCTCCTCATTTAAGTCGCCATCCACATGATCCTGCAAAAGCCTGACAAGCGCTATTATTGAATTTAACGGCGTCTTGAATTCGTGACTCATATTTGAAAGAAAACGCGCCTTGGCATCATTTATTCTCTGCAGATGCTCTGCCTTTTCATCCAATTCGGCATAAAGCGCAACAACACCACGGTTTGTCTCCTCTAACTCCAGATTCAGCCTTTCTAATTCTTCCTGCCTCCTCTTTATCTCCTCAAGTGTCCGCAATAACTCCTGGTTCTGCATCTGAAATTCCTCAATTGGACTCTGAGGCTCCTTTTTTATTAGCTCATCTGTTAGGCGCCTGATTCCATCAGAACTAATGGTTTTCATATGCGGGATTTTCTTCCCGATTATAACCGTCGTACCTTTGCCGTGAATGCTCTTTATTTCAAAGCTGTCCATCAGCCTGCGCGTGCCTACAATCCCAAGCCCCATGCCGGTTTCTGACCGGTAACGCCCTTCGAGTATATCATCGAGATTGCTTATTCCCGGGCCGTTATCCGAAATTTTTATTTCTAGCTTTTGTGCCTCCGGCTTTCCTTCAATTGAAAACTCTACCATGCCCCCCCTGGCATAGTTAAATGCATTCCTTACAAGTTCCGACACTGAAGTTGCAATTGCCGTCTGCTCCCGGGTATCAAAGCCCAGTAACGAAGCTATCTGCCTCGCCCTCTGGCGCGCAAGCACGGTGTCTTCTTCATACTTTATTCTTAATGTTATTATTACAATACCCATGATTTCTTCTTCTCTGGTTCCTTTATTCTTCAATCAGGCGGATTTTCAGTGCATCCTCATCGCTACAACTGTAAAATCATCATTGCCTCGCGCATAATCCCTGTAGAGAACTCCACAGACTACCGTCGTGGACCTCATTAAAAGACCCGGATATTTCTCCAGATTCCAGCGGGCCGACATCCCGTCTGAATGCATTACCATGAGCGAATTCTCCACCCATGGATAATCAAATACCTGTACTTTTCTGGCTTCGTGCCCTACAATCCCATTATGCGATATCATGCTCCTCGACCCCATGGGATTTACTATAACTCCTGAAATGTTCCCAACACCACAGTACTTTACAACCTTTGTCCTTGCATCAAGCTCACTTACGGCAACTGCAGCCCCCCTGGTATGCCCCAGCCTCTGATGTATAGCTTGAAGTATCTTATCAACCGCCCCTGCTTTGGGGTCCTCAAAAGCCTTAACGGCTTCATTCGAGGCGTCTGAAGCCTCCAGACCGTGCCCCAGTCCGTCTGCAACCATTATTGTTATACCATTCTGATTTGCCCGCCAGGACCATTTGTCCCCTGAAACCTCCTCGCCGGGCTTGGGCAGATTGATTCCGCTTATCTCATACTTCTGTGTCTCAAGCGCCGCATGCTTCTGCATCCATATGCGCGATACTATTACCGTTCCCTGACCTTCAACTGAATATATATCGAAAAAATCTGAAAGACGCTTTACTGATCCCAGCCCCGTGCCCGGGCTTCCCGCCGTCGAGTATCCGTCTCGCATGGCCTCTGCTATGTTTCTGATCCCCGGACCTTTGTCCAGAACCAGAAGCTCCAGGGCTTCATGTTCACCCCTTTTCACCCTGAAAAGCTGGAATTCACCCCCTTGCCTTGTATGCTTTATAAGGTTTCTGCATAGCTCGGTTACAATAATGCTGATTCTCCCTTTGTCAGTTTCACTGAAACCCATTGCCGTTGAAGCATATGCCGCAAGTCGCCTTGCTTCGGCAACCCCGCTTTGCTCTGTAATCTTTAATGTAAAGATGGTCTTCATTTCCACCTGACAATCGTAACACGCGTGCCCTGGCCGGGTTTGGTATCAATGTAAAACTCGTTTGCCAGCCTCCTGGCTCCTCCTAACCCTAACCCCATGCCGCCTCCTGTGGTGTATCCGTCCTTTATTGCCTGCTCAACGTCTTCAATGCCCGGACCCTTGTCCTCAAATGTTAGCCTGAGTCCTGTTTTCATTCCCTCAATAACCTGATCAATGACCATTATACCCCCGCCTCCATAATCAAATGTGTTCCTTGCCAGCTCACTTGCCGCTGTAATCAGCTTCGTCTGATCCACAAGATTCATCCCGATTGCCTTTGCCCACTCTCTTACAAGCTGACGTACCATGACAATATCTTCGGATGTGCGTATGATTCTTTTGTCACTCCTCTGTATTGTCATCTTCTATCTCCGGCTCTTCGGTCAATGAGGACACTTCATTGCTCAATAACGATTCCAGAAGCTCTATGCCCCTGTCCATATCAAGTGCTGTCCTTACTCCTTTCATGTCCAGCCCAAGTTCTACCATCGTTATCGCTACAGCAGGCCTCATTCCGACTACTATCGTAATGGCATCCAGCACCTTCGACATCGATGCAATGTTGCTCAGCATGCGCCCTATGAAGGAGTCTACAATCTCCAGAGACGATATGTCTATTAGAACACCTTTGGCCTGAGTCTTTACTATCATTTCCGTCAGGTCATCCTGAAGCGCTAAGGCCAGACGATCGTGCATGTCGATCTGTATTGTTACAAGCAGGTATTTTCCCATCTTGAGAATAGGAATTCGTTCCATTTACTGCTCCTTCTTTAAAGTCGTCTGGACTTTGACAACATGAAGACCGTTCTTTACAAGTGCGGTCTTGAGCGCTTCGGCCATCGTGGCCTTCGTCGTCACATCTTCAAGATTTACTCCAAGATGCACTATAGTCTGCGCTATCTGCGGCCTTATCCCGCTTATGATGCATTCGGCTCCCATCAGCTTTGCTGCCGCAACGGTCTTCAATAAATGCTGTGCTACAAGCGTGTCTACCGTAGGAACCCCTGTAATATCAATTATTGCCACGTAAGAACCGGTTTCAACAATTTTCGTCAGAAGACTTTCCATTACTACCTGCGTCCTTTCACTGTCGAGTGTCCCAATAAGCGGTAGGGCAAGTATACCATTCCATAATTGGACTACAGGAGTCGAAAGCTCTATCATTTCCCGCTGCTGACGCAGTATGATCTCCTCACGGCTTTTTATGTATGATTCTACAGTGTAAAGCCCTAGTTTGTCCAGTATGACTGTTATATTCCAGATCTCACGACTTAAAGCTTTAGGATCCTCTGTAATTTTGTCGGTCAGACTGTTAAAAAGCGGCTGCTTTAATGAGAAAATAAACGTTGCCGTTTCACTTGGTGAGTATCCCTGCAACGCTCTTGAACGTGAAACTGAGCCGAGCATTTCCAGAACCCTGCTCCAGACAGGATGATTAATATCATATTCCACACCTTTGCCCGTGGCTTCACGGAAGAGATTAAGAAATTCACTCGACTGCTGCCTTAATTCGTTCTCATTCATTAGGTCGGAACGGAGTGTTATGGATTGAAACTGTTCTTTTATCCAGCTGTTTAGAATTGTATCCTCATTCTTCTCCAGAATTTCTGATATCAGTGGGATCTGCTCTTTTGCCATCAGTATGCTCCTTGAATATTAATTTATTTGAAAATGATGCTGCCAAATTAATTTTTTGCAAAGCGGATGAAAGAAGCCATATAGTCGTGATTTTTAGAAGCCTGACAAAATGTTCTAATCGGTTCAGGAAAAGCATTAATGCTTAAAAATAGAAAATAATATGCTCGGAGTCAATTTGAGCCCTGTTTTCATGCTATCAGATTCTAATCACTTCGGTGGCTATATCCATTAAAGTCTATTTACCAGGACAGCCTTAAAATAAATATAGCCTCAATGATTAAACAAACAAGCCATAAAAATGGCGAATGGAAAGGGGAGAGAAGCTTCAGAAGAAAAAACGGGCCGGGGTGCAGCTCCCGGCCCGCATTTATTTAACAAATTAAGAGCGTTTTCATATCCTTAGACTATCTCTAAAGAACAGATGTTCCAGCTTATTACATTAAATATTAAATTTTATTCCGGGTGGCTAATCCTCGTCATGCTCATGCTCTTCTCCTTCGGTTTTCCCTGAATCCGCAGGCACTGTAACATTAAATGTCTTTTCGATACCTGTAATCAGCTGCTGCTTTTCTCTGTCGGTCAGCTTTGCCGTCGGATGCATCCAGATGTAGGAATCCAAAGGCATTTCCCCCTCCCGGATCTGCCTGACCATCGAACGCGCTTTTTTTATCTCTCTGTCCCTTGGATAATTCCATTGCGAGAAATTCAAATGCCTCCTGCCTTCATGAACATGATCCGATAAAAACCATGAAACCGGTGCTATGTGCGAGTAATATGGCCAGGTGGTCTCATTGCTGTGACAGTCGTAACATGCCCTCCGGGCAAGCGATCTGGTCTGAGGCGAATCCCATTTAACCTCGGTTGCAGAAGGCGGATTATCTTTCTTAACAGGAATGAATTGTATAATAACCAGCAATACCAGAATTCCAACAATCGACCATTTGATTATTTTCCTCTTCATACCCCCTCCAACAATAGGAAATTGAAATTATTGCTTTTAAGTTATTATACAAATTTCCTCCCAATAATTCCTTTTAATCTCTTTAACCTCGGACTCAATCTTAGGCTTCCACGCGCAGCTCAACACCTATCTGCTTCAAAAGACCGGGCAGGCCGCCGCCATCAACGTGCTCTACCTGCATCCTCTGAATTTTATTGTCCCTTACATTAAATTCCACTGTCTCCTCAGGCATGTCAATCGGCTTGTTTGTGGGCGGTATGGTCCTTAGTCCGGCATATGGAGCAGGCATCGACTTTGTATGTGTCCCGGTAATGTGGAACTTAACAGTTACAACCCCTCCTTTTTCTTTCAAAAACTCATAATTAAACCTGAAATCGGGTATCCCGCTGCCTAAGGCGCGGTGAATGCTCATAAAATCACTGCCGTCAAGCATATCGGGCCCGACCCCTGTTACTCTGAAATTGTTGGATAACAGCTCCTCGGCTTTGGTGAAATTTCTCTGTTCAATTGCAATCAGGAATTCCTCAACAATATTGGCAGGTCCCATTCTCTACCTCCGTTGTTTATAAATTTATCTTCCTTTAATACTAAAAGGCTAACCGTTCTGTTATGAATTTTGAAATTTAACCCCATAAAATCAATGAATTCCCAAATACCCTTAGACATTCAGACGAGAAAAAATAAATAAAAAAAGTGTTTCCAAACATTCTCCTAATCCCTTATATTTACGGGGTTTAATGATTTAAATGCCAAATAATAACTAAAATATTTGTTCGGGAGTGCGCTATGTATTCAGTTAATTCTGATGCGGAATTTTCGGGGCAGCAACTGCCATATGTTATATGCGGGGTGAATAAACAGCTGATCGGTATCTCATGTAATTACGTCCGCGAACTTGTGGTCCTGCCAAAGGTGACTCAGCTGCCGGATATGTCTGAGAGCGTAAGGGGAGTATTCAATAACCGAGGCACCATAGTACCTGTTTTAGACCTTAGACGCCGCCTTTCTATGGAATCCTCGGAAAAGGAACTTAATGATTTCGTTGCCCTTCTGCATCAGCGTGAACAGGATCACAAAAACTGGATAAATGAACTCTATAATTCCACCGTTGAAAACCGCCCCTTTAAGCTAACAACCGATCCTCATAAATGTGCCTTCGGCAAGTGGTACGATTCATTTACAACTTCAAATTATATACTCGCCCTTCAGCTCGAAAAGTTTGATGCGCCCCATAAAATAATCCATTCCATCGGCGATACAGTTGAAAAACTTAAGTATGAAGGTAAACTTGAAGATGCCGTGAAACTTATAGAAAACGCGCGCGACACAAAATTAAAGGAACTCGTAAACCTTTTTGAGGAAACAAGACAGCTGCTCAAAAAAACGCACAGGGAAATAGGAGTTATTACCGAAATATCAGGCGGAAACTCCGCAATCGCCGTTGACCGCGTGGAATCTGTTGAACCAATTGACGCAGACAAAATGGAAACCCCCCCATCTGACCTCATAAACAGGGAAGACAATATAATTTCAAAAATTGCCCGCCGCAATTCCTCAAACCAGTTTGTCTACATCCTGAATCCCCATAACATCTAACCTCTAAACTCGGACCTCCTTTCCCCTTGCATTTTACTATACCGATCGGTATATTGCATGTGAAAATTATCTGAGAGAATAAATATTGGATAACCGTGAAAATATACTGGCTGTTGCCCTTAGGCTTTTTTCTTCTTTGGGCTATGAAGCCGTTGGAGTGCAGATGATAGTCGATGAGGCGGGTATAACCAAGCCTACTCTTTATCACTACTTCGGCAGCAAAAGAGGCTTGCTCAATGCTCTGCTTGAAGAACGCTTTAATATTCTTATTCAGTCGGTCCGCTCTTCTGCCGAATACAATGGCGACCTTCCTCTGACACTGCAGAAGGTGACTGAATCTTTCTTTTCGTTCGTCAGGAAAAATAAGGAATTCTACCGCATGCAGCTGGCAATGTGTTTTTCCGGCCCTGAAAGCGAAACTCTTGAAGCATGCTCTAAATACAATAAAAATCTTATTCATGTTTTAGAAGAAATGTTTATCCATGCTGCTGAAAGTCACGGAAATATGAAAGGCAGGCATCAGCGTTATGCCTTTACTTTCCTTGGAATTATAAATAATTATATTACGCTTTTCCTTGGTAATCATATTAAGCTGGACTCACAAGCGGCCTTCCAGGCCGTCCACCAGTTCAGCCACGGAATTTATTCTTAAAGTTTTTGTTTTACAGCAGACGCCGCAGGCGCCTGCTGCTGCTTCTACTTTTTAATTTTTAATTTTTAATTTTTAATTGATAGGTTTCCTTTGCACTGGTCATTTGATTCTGTTTTTTACCATATATATCCGCTCGGCTTCTGCGGAGCACCGGAAAATAACGACTTCTTTTCAACGCCAGTCGCGCGCCTGGATAAGATTTACGGCTGGATTGGCCATATGAAGTCTCTGGGCTTAAATGCTCTGTATCTCGGACCCTTGTTTGAATCCACATACCACGGATACGATACGGCCGACTATTTTCATGTGGACCGGCGCCTTGGCACTAACGAACAACTGAAGAACCTTATTGCAACTCTTCACCAAAACGGTATACGCGTCATCTTAGACGGAGTCTTCAATCATGTGGGACGCGACTTCTGGGCTTTCCGTGACCTTCAGATGAACAGGCAGTCTTCCCATTACTGCAACTGGTTCTATGGCCTTGATTTCAAACATAAGAGCCCCTTTGGCGACCCGTTCCGGTATGAGTCGTGGAACGGCTATTATGACCTGGTGAAGTTGAATCTTAATAACCATGATACACGCGAACACCTCTTTGATGCGGTCAGAATGTGGATCGATTATTTCGAAATTGACGGCCTCCGCCTCGATGCCGCTGATTGTATCGATATGAAATTTCTTCAGGACCTTGCACTCGTAACCAAACATAAGAAAAATGATTTCTGGCTCATGGGAGAAATTATCCACGGCGACTACAGGCGCTGGGTTAATCCTCAGACACTCGACTCTGTGACAAACTACGAATGCTATAAAGGCCTGTATTCAAGTCTTAACGACAAAAATTATTTCGAAATTGCATACTCCTTAAACCGCCAGTTCGGCACGGGTGGAATTTACAGGGATATGCCCCTTTATGCATTTGCCGATAACCACGACGTAAACCGTGTTGCAAGCGTAATTAAAAATCCTGTGCATATGTATCCTCTCTATTGCCTGCTCTTTACAATGCCGGGCGTACCGTCAGTTTATTATGGAAGCGAGTGGGCTGTAAAGGGCCGTAAACATAGCGGCAGCGATGACCAGCTTCGCCCTTCACTGAACCTTGCCGATTTTACAGACGGCCATACTCCTGAACTATCTAAAGCCCTTTCGAGACTCTCGCAGCTTCGTCATTCCTCAAAAGCCTTAAGGCACGGTGATTATACACAGATCCATGTATCTATGCAGCAGTTCGCATTTATGCGGCGCTCGGAAAATGAAACGGCTGTCGTTGTGCTTAATTCATCCGATAAAACCGTTTCTCTTGAATTGAATATACCTTCTTTATCTGACGCGTCTTTTAAGGACGCCTTAAATGGCGGGGAAGTGTTCCATGTCAGATCTGGCAAACTTGTAATTGATAACTTGTACCCCGCATGGGCCCGCGTTCTTCTGTCACAAAGCTGAAATAACACTTGCAATTTCCTTCTTAATTGCATTTATATCTTTATATCCTGCTTTTATTGTGGCCCAAAAGGTGTTTTTATGGTGTGCTCCGTTACAATATGTTTGTTCTATATCACAAGTTGCATTTTACGTGAATCTTGCACTTGCTTTTCCAAAATGATTTCCCTTCCTTAAAGTAGTAACTAAATAAATCAGATTAGTTACTCCTGCTTTTAGGTAGGGAATAATAACAACTTCAGAAATAATTAACATCAAAATTCTATAATCTTGAAAGGAGTTCTATGATATATATTTCAGCAGTATGCCTCTGAAAAAAGAATCTTTCATTTATCCATAAGTTTACTCCAAATACTTCTTCCAGGAGCAAGACAGAAAAGATTCTTAGTCAAGGGCATAAAGCTAGTGTAAATACTGCGGCTATCAAGAATCTAAATGATTATGATGTTGAAAAGTTTTCGTTCCTGTCCTTTTAGTTATTCATCATAGTATTTAGAACTTGGCTTGTGAAGCTTCAATTGAAATTTCACAAACCGGAATTGGACATTTTATGTTTAAGGGTGAAGTGCGTTTAATCCGGAAAAAATTAAAGTGATTGGTTCTTTTATAAACTGTGAAATTGTTCAAACTGGCCTGAAAACCGGGATTAAGAATTTATGAACAAAAGTCAAACTGAATTGATAAACTATGCAGTGATGCCAAGGCACGAGATGGAAATTTATTCATTTGTTTATAACATCTGTTTTTATGAAAAAGCCCTGAAATTGCTTTTTAGCAATGATGGGCACAACTGCATTAAATCCTCTGAACGTGTGTCCCGCTTTGGAACTTTTATAAACCTGCATCCGGTGTCAAATTTTTCAAATAACAACAATATATATAGTAATGTTTCCAGTATTCCCAATGAGGTCTTTAATTAATTAAATATATGTCCGGAAAGGCTCACTCAAAACTGGGCCTGAAAATAATACGTGTAAATTGGCTCAAAATATATGTTCTGAAAATCTGGGGTTCTATTAATCAATCATTAATCAATTTTAGGAGGATGAGAGATGAAAAGGTTACACGTGTTCGCCATGCTTATAATGGCATGTTTCTGGGTTCTTTCCGGGGTTGTCCAGGCGCAGACTAAATACTACAATATTGGAAACCTTGTATGGAATGATCTTAACAAAAACGGTATTCAGGATCCCGGCGAACCTGGGCTTCCCGACATTCCGGTTTGGCTCTATTCCTGCGGCGCAGAACTTGGTACGGTTTCTTCAAGTTCAGTGTCATTTATTGATAACATGCAGCCAATTAAGAAAACCGTTACTGATTTGAACGGTAACTACTCTTTTGGCGGCCTTGGTGTCGGTAGGTATTTTGTAAAAGTACTTGTCCCTGATGGATGGGCTGTAAGCCCGATGTTCCAGGGAACAAGCGATGAGAAAGATTCTGACATATTCCCGTATCTGTGGTTCACTGGAATGATTGTACTCACCGATGATCAAACTCCAAATGACCGCCTGAGCTTGGATGCTGGTCTTTTCAAGCCCCAGGCTTGTGACCTCGTTACCATAGGCGATATGGTATTTAACGATTGCAACCATAATGGCGTTCAGGATTGCGATGAGAAGGGAATTGCTGGCGTTAGAGTAAAACTCTATGCATGCGATATTCTTCCCTGTGACGGAGAATTCGATCTTGGCAGAGCTTCTTCCAGAAGACATTGCAGAGGCTTATTCCTTGAAGAAGTAGTTACTGACCTTACTGGCCACTATTTATTCGAAGATGTCATCCCTGGCGAGTACTGCATTGAAGTATGCCTGCCTCACGGATTCAAAGCTGTTCCCAGGCCGAATTGCCCTGACGTATGCAACCTGGACTTTGAAACAAATACTACCGGCTGCATGATGTTCAATGCCTGCACGAAGAACCTCGATATCGACTTCGCTGTATGCAATAAAGAAAATAACTGCAAACTGGCTGCCGTTGGCGACCTGGTATGGAATGATGAAAACGGCGATGGTATTCAGGAAATGAATGAATCTGTTATGCCTGGCGTTACTCTGACTTTATATGCCGCATGCCCGGGCGACTCTGTTATGGGTCCCTATGAACCTAATGGTTTCTTCCATTGCACTCCGATGAAAGTCGGAACTGTTAAAACTGATGATAAAGGCAAATATCTCTTTGCAAACCTTATTCCTGGCCTTTACTACATTAAGGTAACCACTCCTTTCCCATATGTCGTAAGCCGTACCAACACTCATAATCCGTTCCAGGAATGCAACGATAACGACTTCTGGCGCTATTATGATGGTACAACAAAGGTTATTAACAGAACCGGTACTTTCTATCTGCCTGTAACAGACGATCCGAACCTCTGTATCGATGCTGGTCTTATCTATGACCATTCACTGGTTGCCACAATTGGTGACTTTGTTTGGAGAGATGACGACGGCGACGGAGTCCAGGATCCACGCGAAGTTGGCGTTCCCGGCGTTACAATTAAACTGTATGAATGCCAGGATAAACATTCACCCAGCTATACAACTGTTGAGACTGCAACTTATGAATGCAGCCATTCTGCTTGCGGAACTAAGTTAGTTGCTACTACAACTACAGATGAAAATGGCTACTATGCTTTCGAAAACATTCCTGCTGGTAAGAAGTATTGCCTGAAGATTGTTGTTCCTCCTTGCTTCACGCTTAGTCCTTATCATAAAGGAAATGACTACGCATTGAACTCTGATTTCCATCCGAAGGATGCTAATACAAGATGTATTTGGGCACCTATTACTGTTCCTGATCTTGCTCCTAGTGGTGCAGTTATCGACTTTATCGATGCTGGTCTTATTCCGAATTCTACTACTGCCGGTGTGGTTGGCGACTATGTATGGAATGACGTTAATAAGAATGGTATTCAGGATTGCGACGAAAAGGGAATCGAATGCGTTAAAGTTCAACTCTATTCATGCGAAACTGACAAATTAGTTGCTGAAATACAGACTGACAAAAACGGAAAATATCTCTTTACAAACGTTCCGACAGTTGCAACTTACTACGTAAAATTCATTCTTCCCGCTAATTACGTATTCACAGCTCAGGATCAGGGCAACAGCGACGATTTCGATTCAGATCCTTGCCCCGAAAAAGGTATTACAGCTAACTTTACTCTCGGCTCAGGAATGTCTAATATGTCTATCGATGCTGGTATGTATCAGGTTTCCTGCTCAATCAGCGACTATGTATGGGATGATACTAAGACCAACAACGGCAAGATGGATGCCGAAGATATTCCTATGGTTGGTGTAAAAGTTGAACTCTGCACATGTGAGAACGGAGAAGCCATTATGTCTACCACGACAGACGAAAAAGGCAAGTATACATTTACCAATGTTCCTGAGGGAAAATATAACATTAAGGTAACTGTTCCTGTCGGTTATGTAATAATTAATTCAGACATGAGCGCACAGTCTGTCATTGGTCTATGCTTCGACGCAAAATTAGACGGTTCCGAATTCGGCAAGCCTGTACCTCTTCGTACTGGTGTTGAGGGTGCTTACAGAGCTGGCATACCGACTGAATTTGCATTAAGCCAGAACTTCCCGAACCCGTTCAACCCGTCAACTACTATTAACTTCGATATCCCGGCTGCTGGACAGTATGTAATGAAGGTTTACAACATGCTGGGACAGGAAGTTGCTACTCTGGTTAACGGTGAACTTAATGTTGGTTATCATAGTGTAACATTTGACGCCAGCAAGTTAACTTCTGGTGTTTATATCTACAGATTAACTGGTAACAACGTTGTTATGACGAAGAAGATGATGTTGAATAAGTAATTTCCGCATCCTCCGGAAATCTGCTTAGCTTGGCAGAATCTTCACTGATCCTAAAGGGCTGCCTGAATAAGGCAGCCCTTTGTTTTTATTTTTAACCTTGAAATAGATTCTAATAATGAATCTTACCCTGAATATGAGGACGCCGGAAATGAAAAAAAGTTGCTTCTATCCTGTCTTTTTACTGCTCTTTTTTCTCCTTAACTGCAAAAATAACGCGCAGGATAATTGCGACCTTAGCGGCTTTGTCACTTTCTCTAAAACAGAATGGTCGGCCGACGCTAATGGAAATAACGCCGGAACAGCCCGCGATATCTACTTCCTCCAGGCTTTCCCGCAGGGACTTGTTGTAGGTGGTACTTTTACTATTAAACTTTCTTCATCTAAATCGACCGCTGCCTTCCTGAAAAGAAATGACGCTCCGGGTAAACTCATAAGAAGCTATACCGACCCTCTGTCAACCGAATCTGGCTTGCTCGGCATTAATATGGTCGCCCTCCAGCTCAATATCGCTGCCGACGGCCTTTCTCCTGCGAAAAAAACTATAAAACTCCCAGAGCTCGTTATCACCCAGGGTAAGTTTCAGGGAAAAACAGTAGCTGAATTCTTCTCTCTGGCCAACCAGGCACTCGGGGGAAAGGATATCTCCGGCTCAGGCTATTCTTACTCTGAACTGAACGATGTAGCCACAAAAATCAACGGGAATTTTAATAATGGGGAGGTCAATAACGGCTTCCTTGCTTGCCAAAGTAATGCACCGGCCCCAAAAGCATCCCTCGGAGACAAAATCTGGAAGGATGATAATAATAACGGAATCCAGGACGCCGGGGAATCTGGCTTCGCTGATATAAAAGTGGAATTGCACGACTGCTCAGGCGTGCTTTTGCGTGAGACCAAAACAGACTCTGAAGGCCGGTATCTCTTTACGGATCTTCTTCAAGGAAGCTACTTTGTGAAAATTGTAACTCCCGACGGGTATGTAACCGGCAAATTGAACCAGGGCTCTGATGATGCGGCCGATTCTGATTTCAAGCCCGACGGTCAGACCGACTGCTTTACTTTTGATGCCTCCTCCGATAACAAGACTATCGATGCTGCACTGGTTAAGACTTCTGGAACGGATATTCAGGTGACTAATTCTTCCGATAAAACACATGTTGAATGCGGAGAGTCCTTTACATTTACCGTAAATGTTAAAAATACCGGCTCTCTTAAAGCTAACTCTGTTGTTATCTCAAATGTTGTTTCTCAAGGAACTGTTTATGTAAGCTCAAATGCATCAAATGGAACGTATAATCCCGCAACCGGAGAGTGGGCTCTTGGCAGCCTTGATGCTGGCCAAACTGCAGCGCTTTCTATTCAGGTAAAGCCCGATTGCGCTAAACCGAATGGCAACTCCTCGGATCTTGGAGCTGCTAAAGGATTTAATGTGTTTGTCCTTGAAAATATGAACCACCCCTACTCAAACGTTCAGGGTAAAGTTGCAGTCGGCGGAGATGCCAGCCTCTCCAGCTATTCAGTTGGTGAATGTGTCACTGCTGATAACAGTGATGTCCTGATTGTCGGCGGTAACCTTAATTTCACCAGCGGAACTGTCAAAAACGGTAATGTGGTCTATGGCGGAACTACAAACCTTCCTCAGTCTGCCGTCTCTATCACAGGCGGAACACTAAAGCAAGGCCATCCCCTGGATTTCGTTGCCGCAAAATCATACCTGCAGAACCTTTCAGTTTCTTTAAGCGGTAAATCTGCAAACGGAACTGCTCAGGCACAATGGGGCGGTCTCACAATTAAAGGATCTGATCCTCTGCTTAATATTTTTAATGTTACCGGAAGCGAATTCTCAAGCGCCACTTACTTCATCATTAATGTTCCTGAGGGATCTTCTATATTGATGAATGTAAACGGAACCACCTTGTCCTGGAGCGGAGGTATGAGCCTGATTGGAGCTCCTCAAAATAAGGTTATTTATAACTTTCCACAGGCACAGACTCTCAAAATTCAGGGCGTCAATGCTAAAGGCTCTATACTTGCTCCTTTTGCCGCAACTGAATTTCAGTACGGAATTGTAGACGGACAGATGATTGTAAAATCAATTTCTGGATCCGGACAGTTTAATAATGTTCTATGGGAGTCGGTTCTCACCGAACCCGGCAATACTTCTGAAAATCATAGCTATACCAGTACTGCATCTCTTGCAGCCTGCGATCCGGCTGATATTAATCCCGGTAATAACTCTTCAAGCGTAACCGTTTATACCGGCAGCGCCAGCCAGGTAAATGATATCTCTTTGCCGGTAAACTTCACCCTTGACCAGAATTACCCGAACCCTTTTAACCCTTCTACTACTATCGGGTTCGCCGTTCCTGAAGCAGGGAAGTATACTCTGAAAATATTTAATATGCTTGGCCAGGAAATTTCAACACTCCTTAACCGTGATCTTTCCGCGGGATACCACAAAGCTATCTTTGATGCCTCGAAAATTCCTTCCGGAATCTATTTCTATATGCTTGAGGGCAACAATATTCATCTGATCAGAAAAATGATTTTTGTCAAATAACCCAATTCCCACTTTAAGCAGGGGAGCCACCATCTCCTGCTTAACCTGTTTCTTCAACTCAGACCTTCTTCACTTTTTAATTTTTAATTTTTAATTTTTAATTGTAATTTTAATTATGCATAAAAATTACTTAACCCTCGTCTTCTTCTGCCTTTTTGTGCAGATCAGCTTTGCCCCGGTCTCAGGCACAGGTACTTACATATTTGCCCAGACAAATACTAATAGTGAAGATACTCATAAACCCCTTGAACTCATTAAAAGTGATTTCAATACCGCAGTCGATGACGGCGTAAAACTCGCAAAGGCTCCTTTTCATTTCGATGGGAAGGACTGGCTTACTTTTGGCGGAGTCGTGGGTACTACAGCCCTCGCATTTGCTGTTGATGAGGATGTAAGGGATTTTATGCATCGTAACCAAACTGATTTTCTCGATAAATATACTGTTGTCGGAAGACAATATGGCGAAGTCGTTACTGCCGGATTACTCTCCGGAGTGGTCTACCTTGGCGGCCTTGCAGCAGGAAGTACTGACGTCCGCGAAACTGGCCGCATGATGATCGAAACGCTGGCCTACGCCGGAATCGTAACTACTGTCCTGAAATCGGTCCTCGGGCGCTCGCGCCCATTCCTTAATGAAGGCGCCTTTAAGTACAGAGGCCTGCAGTTCAATACAGAACATACATCGCTCCCATCAGGCCACAGCACTGTGGCTTTTGCAATGTCGAGCGTCCTGGCAGCAAGAATTAATAATACATATGCCTCTATCGGTCTTTATAGTCTCGCGGCTTTTACTGCCTTCCAGCGTATGTACGACGATAAGCACTGGCTCTCAGATACCATACTCGGCGCTGCAATTGGCCATTTTATAGGGCAGGCAATCGTAAATTACGGTTCAAAGGAAAATTCCGGAACATCCATGCAGCTCCAGCCCTCGGTTTCCCCCTACGGCTTTGCAATCGTGATTCCTTTAT
>JBLMYS010000313.1:0-6271 GCA_050258415.1 Acidobacteriota bacterium
TCCGGACGGTTTGTAACACATGCCCAGGAAGCCCAGAAGAAAAATGCGTTCATCTTTCTCTGCCTCTCGGGGTCTTTAATCGTGTTTTCAGCTATGGCGTAGTCACGCCTCAGCTCATCAAGCTTCGGATCATCCCCGAATAACGACGCATAATATGCGCTTATGTCGCTTATTGCACGGGCACGGTTTTCGGAAACTGTCAGATCCCCTGTGGCAGGATTGTATGTGTTTTTCCTTAGTTCCTCCCTGAGTCTCTCCTGAAGCTCGGCTTTCTTCGGATTGTCCAGTTTATCGTAAGTGGTGCCGCTTGAATTCATTGCATAATTATTTAACATAAACATGGCTTCCCTGTGCAGCCAGTCTGCCGTCCAGTCGGGCGCCACATAAGACCCGTGGCCCCAGACTGTGCCAAGCTCCTGCCCTCCAATGGACTGCCAGACGTTCTGTCCGTCCTTAATATCCTGGCCGGTAAAAAGAACCCGCCCGGTTGTTGTAACCACCCTGTTCGGCTCCGGTGGCGCCTGCTGGTAAATTTCCACGCCGTAATACGCCAGAATGGCAAAGGAAAAAATGATTACAGCTCCAAGCCCGATCCATAATCTTTTATAATTATGCCTCATAATGTTCTCTCTTTCACTGCTGATTTGTTTTTACTTCCTTTTTCATTCGCCTCAATACCAATTTAAGGCTGCGCAATGCCAATTACACCAACTGACAGCCTGGCCCCTGAATTGCCCGCGGGCTGAGACATCATGTCGTCTTCCTTTTCATGCACCACAACCGAGCGCCCTAAAATCGAATTGGGCCCCGTAAGACTTACACCCGAAAGCGTCATCTCAAGATGTGCCTTCCCGTCCGACTGCGCCTCGATGTTCCCCATATCTCCCAAATGATGCTGTACGTCTGTAGGGCCGCCATGACGCTCATTTGAGGGATTGAAGTGGTCCCCTGCCGATTTGCCGTCCGGTGAACTCTCATCTCCGAACTGGTGAATGTGAAAACCGTGGCGGCCAGGGGTAAGCCCCTCCAGATCGGCAACAACTTTCAGATTGTCGCCGTCTTTTGTAAAAGTAACTACCCCTTTTACATTGCCTCCCTGTGTGGGATGCAGTACGGCAACGGCTTTTGTCACCTCTTCACTCTGCGTCTGGGCATAGGAAATCAGACTTAATAAAAATATAAATAAAACCGTCAGAGCATTTCTCCTAAACATATCTCCCTCCCTTTCAAATTACAGGATAAATAAAATAGTGCCTCTGCTTTTTTATTAGCAGCCATTGTACACATAAAAATCGCTGAATACAGGCTAAAGAATTGTCAAACCCAGTATTTAGGCAGACCATAATGCTCATAAAGCAATTCTTCGTAATCCCGGTTCAGGGTTTGGGTTGGATCATAAGGAGGGCTGTTATTGATGTCTTCACTCTTCAGGACTACGTGGACCTTCGACTCAGCCCATTGCACCTTTTCGATCCAGTGAGGAGCTACAAGGAATTTTTTGCCGCCAGTAAGCCAGCTGCCCGTATCAACTACTATATAACGGATAACCCAGGTGTCGTCATCTAATATAAAGTCTTCCACATGGCCTATTTCTTTATCCGTGGCCTGGATCTTATAGCCCGTAACTTCCCTGCAGCTTCTTAAGTGAGGGTCCCCTTTTTTTTCATTTGGGGATGCCTGAGGTTCATTTTCTCTGGTCTCGCTCAGCTCCCCTTCATTTAATATGGGGCCTGAGGCCATAAAGCTTGCGGCTCCGGGCGTATAGGGCAGACCGGCCTCACCCCAATCCCAGTACCTGGGCCAGTTATAATATTTCATCAGGTCAATTTCGTTCTGCCGGCTAACGGGCTCGTCTGTGGAAACGTCAGGGCTGTCTTCGATCTGCTTTTTGGTAAGATTAAGTGCGAGTTTTTTATCTTTCCAGTCGGTCTTGGCAACAGAAAAAGGAGAAATAAGTACCTGTTTTTTGGAAAGCCAACCGCCGGTCTCCACTACAAGGTAGCGGATGGTCCATTTTGCGTCATCAAAGTAAAAGTCGTATACATCGCCGATTTCACCATCTGTAGCAATTATCCTGTATTTCTCAATTTCCTTAATACTTCTGAGCATCCTTTTAGATTCCTCCTTCCCTGCATTACGGAGATCAAACTTCTCAAAGGTGAGCACCTCTCAAGAGAGATTAAAAAGAGCCGGCTCTCTTGAGAGGGTGAGTGGGAATAACTATACTTTGCCTTACATAAAATAAACGTCTCTTTTGTGCTATGCATCACTGCAACCCTTATCACACACCCACTCCAAACGTCACCTAACTATAAAAATAGCAAAAACACTCTCTGTGTCAAGCTATTATGCAGGGTAAAAGGAAACTGCCAAATGCCCCGGGGTTCTATTGTGCCATAGAGATCATGGCGTCAATTTCCTCAACCATCTGATCCGTGTTGCCTCCGAAACCTACGACCTTGAACCTTATATTTCCGTCTTTGTCGATTACGAATTTAGTAGGAATGCCCGGAACCTTATAGAGCTCGTTAATTTTGCTCTCGGTATCCAGCAGGACGTAGAAGGGGTACTGGTTTTTCTGAAGGAAATCGGCCGCGTTTTTCTTCTTGTCCTCTACACGCTCACGCGTATCGATGAAAAGAAAACGCACGTTTGGATTTGAAGCATACTTCTCAACGGCCTTTTTCATTCCCGGGAATGAGGCCCTGCAAGGGCCGCACCATGTTGCCCAGAAGTCAAGTATAACGGTTTTGCCTTTAAGTGAAGATAAGCTTACTTCCTTGCCATCGAGATCCTTCAGCTTGAAGTCGGGAGCTTTGTCGCTTATCATCTCTTTTTTAAGTTTCTGCACCAGAGTCTGTTTTGCAGCTGCCTCAAGCTCTGCCAAATAAGCGTCGTATCCCTGCTCACTGCCGTTTTTCTTTGCATATGCGGTTTTAGTATAATCCTTCAGCAATGGAGTGCCGTTGCCCGTTTTAATTAAAGATTCCAGGTGGGAGAGCGCTTTTTCGTTTTCCCCTTTTTCAATGAGGAGGCTTGCATAAAGCTCGTTGGCGGAGACTTCATTGTTCTGCAGGAAGCTTACGGCTTCTCCTAAAGAGGCAATGGCTTCGTCTTTCTTTCCTGCTTTCATCTCAGTATTACCGCGTCCCAAAAGGTTCAGGCCTAAATAGTATTTGAGTTCTTCTGTGTATTCATTTTCCGAAAGAGAATTAGGCTTGTCCGCTCCGGCATTCTTAAGCTCCTGGCGTCCGCGTTCAACACCCATATCTGCAATTTCACCTGCAAGCTTCAAATCGGCGTCTTCTTTTAACATCTGGTTTACTGTCATGTAAAAAGAGTATGAACTCATCCTGGCTTCGTTGGCCTTAAGAAGTTCAAAAGCTTCAGTGTACTTCTTTTCCGATTTATATTGCTTGAGAACTTCATCGTAAAGGTCGGAAGTGTATGTGCTCTTTGGGAAAGACGATTCAAAAGCCTTTATGAGTTCAAGCTTTTTATTTAAGTCCGTGGTTTTGCTTATTTCAGCATATTTTTCATTTTCTGCGAGTTTTCCCGTGGGGAATTTCTCCAGAAGCTTCTTTTTATATTCGGCACTTTTAGATGCGTTCTTCACGTTGCCATACCATGTGGTCATCAAGGTGAAGTATTCTTCTGAATTTTTGGGGTTTTTCTCTGCCGCCTTTAGCTCTTTTGTAATAATGCTGTTGGCTTTTTCTCCCATTAAAGGCAAAATTACCTTAAAATACTGGTCCAGGTATTCTGTTTTTACCTGCGGGTTTTTCTTAAACTCCTCTAAGAAAAGCTTCTCTGCCCCCTGGCGGTCGCGTTCCATCTCAAGGTAGCGCACACCCCAGTTGCCTTTAGCCGCGGCAAGACCTGCCATTGTTCCGGGGATCTCTTTTCCATTGGCGTCGTAAAGGTTAACTATAAATCCCTCCCCCTTATTGTTGTCAACGGTCTCATTATTCTTGAATTTAATTATAATGCCGCGCGTAGAAGGGGAGGTTTTAACTACTCCTGTAAAGGTGCCCCCTTCTTTTTTCATTTCCACGCCCTTTGCCTCATCAAGGTCCACGCTGTAGAGGTAAGCTATCATTTCAATTTTATCAGCATCCTGAAGGCTTGTGCCCTCCGGGTTGTACTTAACTACAACATCCTCTCCTGCCTTCGGGCGCTCGGGACTGAGGGAGAATTTTGCTGCTGCGGGCTCTTTGGCCGCAAATGTGAAAAGTATGAGGAAGCTTAGAGCTGCCAGTAATGGTAAAAGATGCCTTTTCATTTAAACTCCATATGTTTGTTTATGTATCCCGTGGATTATAAGGCCGCATCCCGGAATAACTTACAGTAAAAATTAATGAAAGACAATTTAACTTTGCTTTTTCTTTTTATCAATAAAGTTATTAAATTGAGGCCTTCAGGACGGAATTGATTTTTTAGCCGTATTATTTTAGTTTTGTAAAACAACTTAATGCAAAAACAAAAGAGTTAAATTGAAAACCTATTCAATACTAACTGACCTGGAATTATTCCGGAAGATTTCGGCGTACGATTCCCGGGCACTTGAAACCTTATACGACCGGTACTCACCCCTCTTATTTACAGTAATTAGAAGAATTGTTGCTGAAGAAGCTCTCGCTGAGGAGGTGCTGACCGAGGTTTTTGCCATTATATGGAGAAAAATCGACCGTTTCGACTTTTCTACGGGAAACGTGTACGCATGGCTTGTTCTGCTCTCAAGAAACAAGGCAGTGGACTTTCTAAGGAGGAAAAGAACACAAGGCTTGGAAGAATACACAGAGGAATATGAAAACACCTTTATTATTCCCCGCCTTTCCAGAGGCATAGATCAGCTCGACCTGGAGTCTGCGCTTAACGTTAAAAGCAACGTTGAACTTGCACTGGGCAGGCTTACCGACGCACAGAAATACGTTATTTACCTGGCTTTCTACGAAGGCTATACGCAGCAGGCAATTGCTGAAAAGCTGAACATACCCCTTCCTACTGTTAAAAGTAAAATTCAGATCGCTCTTAGTAATCTTAGAGATAACCTGATAAAAGGATAGACCAACATGAGAAATTTGAGCGAACAGAAATTCCGTGAAATGATATATCCCTTCAGCGCAGGCTGCCTGGATAAAGATGAATGCCTCGATTTCATTGAATACCTTAGGTCAGGCCAGAAGGTGCCCGAAAATGAACTCGGGGAGTTGCAGAACGTCGTTGCGCTAATGCCTGCGATACTTGAACTCGAGACCCCGCAGCCCCATGTAAAAGATAAGGTTGCAAAAAGACTCTACCGCATGCGCGAGGAGCTGAGGGAAAAGAAAAAGCAGATGGTACAAGACCTCACACAGGAGGATGCGCACCCAATAAATGAAAATGTGTTTGCTGAAAAAGTATACGAAAAGCCTGAGGAAAAGCCCGCTCTTAAAAAAACCGGCAGAATGACCGTTGAAACTCCTGCCTTTCAGTCTGAGCCTATGGGAAATATGAGCCGCCCGCTCAGTAAATCTGTCATAGTTGAAGTCCCATATACAGATCCGGATAAAGTTGAAAGTGAAATCCCGGAAACTCCGTCTGCCGTCTACAGGAGCATGGATACGTTTCAGCAGGCGGCGCCTCTTAAAGAGGATGCCGAAGTAGTTAAGCCGGAGAGAACAGAGTCCATCAGGCCAAAGCGGGCTAAGATAGAGCCTGACTATGAAGAAGAAGAAAAATCTGAACGCTCTTTTAGAAACATAATGATACTTTCTTCTATTCTGGTATTTGTCCTTATAGCAGGCGGAATAATTTACTTTGCAATGAACCGCGAGCTCCACCAGGGTAAAGAGCAGATTGCATCCCTTTCTGGACAGGTTAACGCCTTAAACAGTGAAATATTAAGGCTGGACAGAAATCAGAAAGTCCTTGCCGTCTTAAGCGCAAAGGATTTAAGGACAATAAACCTCGACGGTGCTGACGGAAACTCAGGCGGTTTCGGAAAGCTTTCCATCCTTCAGAACGGAAGCGAAGGGGTAATTCAGTTTTACAATATGCCTCAGCTTAAAGACAGCAGTGTCTATCAGCTCTGGCTTAAGAGCAGGGACCGCTACTATTCTCTTGGCGCATTCAGAACCATTCGGGAAGTTGAGTATTTCCCATTCTCCATTCCCAATGAAGCTCAGGGTAAAATTGATTCCTACATTGTGACACTTGAAAGTGCCGAGGGGAGGACAACTCCTTCGGACAAGGTATATCTGATGACCACCTTAAGCTCCAGATAACCTTT
>JBLMYS010000314.1:0-7708 GCA_050258415.1 Acidobacteriota bacterium
AAATTAAGGTATTTGCTGTTCCTAAATCAATTGCGATGTCTGTTGAAAAAAAATCGAATATTCCCATATAACCTCTTAGTGCTTAAAATTTCTTATTCCGGTAAATACCATTGCTAAATTAGTTTCATCTGCTGCTTTTATAACTTCATCATCTCTGACAGAGCCACCCGGCTGAATGACAGCCTTTATGCCGCTTTTTGCCATTTCAATAACTCCATCTGCAAACGGGAAAAATGCATCAGAAGCAGCTACTGCATTTTCCAGACTGTGCCCGTGTTCCTCTGCCTTTAAGACTGCCAGCCTTACCGAATCAACTCTCGACATCTGACCGGCTCCGACTCCCAGAATCCTCCGGTCTTTGGCAAAAACAATCGCATTCGATTTTGTATGCTTGCATACAACCCACGCCAGGTGAAGATCTTCCCAATCCCCTTCGGCAACAGGCATCTTTGTAACTGTTTTTGTCTCTTCTTTTACCAGCCTCGAATTGTCCTTCGCCTGTGCTATCAGTCCGCCCGGGACACTTTTGTAGAGCATAGTCTCATCTGACAAGGACCTTAAAACTCTGACCAACCTTCTGTTTTTCTTTTTCACCAGTATCTCCATGGCTTCACTTGTAAAGCCCGGAGCACAAACAATCTCTAAGAATATATCATTTAACTTCTCTGCAGTTTCTTTATCCACCTCTTTGTTGAAGGAGACAATCCCCCCGAAGGCTGAAACCGGGTCAGAGGAAAGTGCCCTCTCATAGGCATCTAAGACCGAACTTCCATAGGCCGCCCCGCAGGGGTTCGTGTGCTTTACAATCGCACAAGCCGTAGATTCAAACTCCTGTACCAGCTCAACGGCGGCAACAAGGTCAATAATATTATTGTATGAGATCTCTTTGCCATGCACAATTTCAAAATACTTACTGAAGTTTCCATATAATGCAGCCGCCTGATGCGGGTTTTCTCCGTACCTGAGCGACTGTTCCAGCGGGAAGTTAAGTCTAATGCTGGTCGCTGGGCGCTCAAAGGCCTTCTCCAGGAAGTTTGCTATCAGAGTGTCGTAAAATGAGGTGTAGGAAAACGCTGCTTGAGCCAGGGCCTGCCTGGTCGAAAGTGAGATCTCCCCATTTTTTAATTCAGCTATAAAATCTGAATACTGGCTGGGATCTGTTAATACGGAAACATACTTGTAGTTCTTGGAAGCTGCCCTTATGAGGCTTGGACCACCGATGTCGATGTTTTCAATTTTTACTTCCAGCGGCAGGTCTTCTTCGACTACTTTGGGGAAAGGATATAAATTCACACAAATAATGTCAATCGGGACTATGCCGTTCTTTTCAGCCTCTGACTTGTCCGATTGATTATCCCGTCTCATAAGTATTCCGCCGAATATACGGGGCTGAAGGGTTTTTACCCTGCCTGAGAAAATTTCAGGAAAATTCGTGAAATCGCTGATTTCAGTACACTCTATTCCATTCTGAATAAGAAGTTTTGCTGTATTGCCTGTGGCTAGAATTTCGTATTCCAGGCTTGACAGATCACGCGCAAACTCTACAATGGCGGTTTTATCTGATACACTAATTAAAGCGAGTTTTTTCAACGTTCTACCAAAATGTGATTAAAAAACAACAACACGTTCATCTATTATTTTAACTTTGCCTTCTTCAAATTTCCTGATGACAAAAGGCAAAAGCTCGTGCTCAATTTTCAATACCCTCTCAGCTATTTCTTCCGGGGAACTGACATCGGAAATGTCAACAGCCCTCTGGGCTATAATCTTCCCGTTATCATAAATTTTGTCAACAAAATGGACCGTCGGACCTGTAATCTTTGCTGAGGAGTTAAACACTGCCCTATGGACATTCATGCCGTACATCCCTTTGCCCCCGAAAGATGGAAGTAAGGCAGGATGAATATTAATAATTTTATTCTCGTACTTGTCAATAACGGCCTCAGGAACGAGCTTAAGAAAGCCTGCAAGGACGACTAAATCTACTTTTAATTCTTCCAGAAGGCCCGCTAATTTTTCGTAGGAAAGAGAACCTGAACTATTTTCCTTGCTTAAAAACCAGACCGGGATCGAATTCTGCTTTGCCTTTTCAACCGCTCCGCTTTCGGGCCTGTCGGTAAAAACGGCTGCAACCTCAACATTCAATGCTCCGCTTTGTTTCGCATCAAGAATAGCCTGTAAGTTTGAACCCCTGCCTGAGACAAATACCGCAATTTTTAACATTATCTTCTATTTTAACGTTTGGAAAGTTAGTCATTTAAACAAAAATAATCAATGTAATCTCAAGGGGAAAACAAATAAAATTCGTCCCAAATGCAATACCTTAATGTAATTTTCCCCATGGCAAAAATCCAGTTCACAGGGGAAAATCCGATGCATTAAAGTTTCCCTCTCAAGGCTTTTACAAAGCCGTCAAGCTTTGCCTCATAATCAAAACCGCTGAAGGATTCCGCCTTGTCGAGGAATTTTGAAGCCATCTGCTTGTTCCCTTTTTTCAAGTATGCCTTTGCTCCATAATAGTAGGCAAAAGGCTTGATCCACTTTTCTTCCTTCGTATCTGTTTTAAGTGCCCTGCTGGCATAATCTACCGACTCGTCAAGCCTACCCAGTTCGAAGGCCGCATCGCTTAAGTACTGGAAGGCTTCCCCTTTTAATTTGTCGTTCTCAAGCGAAGGAACTACACCCTTGAGCATATCATAAGCCTCATTAAACCTGCCGTCTTCAATCATATTCGAGGCCTTGACAATCGTAATTTCATTTGTCGAAAGAGGATGGTCGTAATAGGCTTCCCCCTTTCTTTTTGCAAACACGTCGTCTGCAATGTCATCGTTGCCGTTGCGGGCCAGAATGTAATTCTTTTGAGCTTCACTTCTGTTTTTGGTTATCTCGTAGCAGAGGGCCGTTCTTAAGTAGGCAATTCCTGAATAATCAAAGTCCCTTGTACCGGTAAGAAATCTCTGATAATAACCCACGGCATGATAAAAATCGTTTCTGTGGAAAGATATATCCCCAAGAAGAAAATCGGCGTAAGCCACTATCTGCTGAAATCTTGAGTTGTTGTTCCTTATAATGTCCTTCAGGGTCCTTTCGGCTTCCTGAGGCTTCCTGTCCTTTATCAAAACCACGGCCAGTGAGTACTGGAAAAGCGAATTCTGAGGGTACTGCTTAATGAGCTGCCTTAAGTATCCGGCTGCAGTTTCATAGTCGCCGTAGCTTTCAGAATAGATCTGCGAAAGGAAGAATGCCGCCTCAGGCTTTGAGTACTTTCCGTACTTGAATGCCTTTTTAAGGTAATAAACCCCCTCTTCCTTGCTTCCTGAAAAGCCTGCTATCTTTAATGCCCACCTAAAAACGCCCGGAACAAAACTGACGGCATAGCTGAAAAGCCCCTTACCCAGGTAGATATCGTTGTTGTAGGGATAGAGTTCCTGCACCTGATTTAAGTACTTGCTCGACTTCTTGGCAGCCCAGACGGCATCTAAAGAATTACTGTTCTTCGTAAAGGCCATGGCCCTAAGGCCGTAATTGGCTCCCATGACGTACAGGGCGTTTTCATTGTTATCCTGCCTGTCTAAAAGGCTTTGTGCTTTCTCTATGGCCAAGTCCGACAGGTGCATAAACCTGTTGTAATCGGCCTGGTCCTTATTGCCCATAAAAGCCCACAGGTAAAGACCCGACTTGTAGTGATAACCCCTGGGGTCATCGGGATACTGGCTTATAATTTTCTGAAACTCCGCCTCGGCTTCCTTCATCTGAAAATTATATGAATAGCCCAGCCCACGGTAAATTGAAGCCACAACATCATTCTGAGCTGAAACCTTCGCCGCTAATAACAGAAAAAACAGAATAAAAAACTTTTTAGGCATTTTTTGCTTCTTTAAGGCTGCGTGAGTACTCAAGTGAAGCCTTTACAAACTCCCTGAAAAGTGGATGAGCTTTTGTTGCCCTCGACTTCAGTTCAGGATGAAACTGGCATCCTAAGAACCACCTGTGCTCCGGAAGCTCTATCATCTCAACCAGGTTCCCGTCAGGCGAAAGCCCGCTGAAGGTCATACCTTTTTCTTCAAGGCATCCCCTGAAGCTGTTGTTCACCTCATATCTGTGGCGGTGACGCTCGGAGATTTCAGGAGTCTTGTAGGCTTCCATTGCCTTTGTGCCTTCTTTAATATTGCAGGGAAATGCTCCAAGGCGCATAGAGGCTCCCAGGTTCTTTACTTTCTTCTGATCGGGCATAAGATCTATTACGTTATACTGGTTTTTCACGAATTCAGAGCTATTGGCCTTCTTCATTCCACATACGTTCCTGGCATATTCTATTACAGCACACTGCATTCCAAGGCAGATGCCGAAAAACGGAATGTTGTTTTCCCGTGCATACTGAATAGCCCTGATCTTACCTTCAATGCCTCTTTCACCAAAACCTCCTGGTATTAAAAGGCCGCTTATCCCCTTAAAAAACTTTGCCGGATCTTCCTGCTCAACGTCCTCGGCTTTAATATACCTTAACCTGACCTTCACGTCGTTCTCGGCACCTGAATGAACGAAGGCTTCACTGATACTCTTATATGCATCCAAGTAATCCGTGTACTTGCCCGTAATTGCAATTTCAATTTGATCCGAGGGATTTTTAACCTTCTCAACAAAACCTTCCCAATCCTCAAGCTTGGTTTTTATGTCCGGCAGCTTCAGGCGGTCTAAAACCGTCTGATCCAGCCTCTGCTTATGAAGCACCAGTGGAACCTCATAAATTGATGAGCAGTCATAGTTGGAAATTACAGATTTTGAATCGACGTTGCAGAAGAGGGCAATTTTTTCCCTGAGCTCTTTTGTGAGCTTCTCCTCCGAGCGGCAAACAAGAATATTTGGCTGAATACCAAGCTCCAGGAGGTTTTTAACGCTGTGCTGCGTAGGCTTTGTCTTTACTTCGCCGGCTGAGGCAATATATGGAACAAGCGTTACATGAATGCTTATTGCATTCTTGCGCCCCACTTCCATCATCAGCTGCCTCATGGCTTCAATAAAAGGAAGGCTTTCAATGTCGCCAACCGTGCCGCCGATCTCGGTAATAATAATATCATATTCACCAGTTTCTCCCAGGCGGCGCATCCTGTTTTTAATTTCATCTGTAATGTGGGGAATAACTTGCACGGTTGCCCCCAGGTAATCGCCCCGTCTTTCCTTTGTAATTACGTCAAAATAGACCTGCCCGGGTGTAGTGTTGTTGTGACGGCTCATGCTCACGTCCAGGACTCGCTCATAATGCCCCAGATCCAGATCTGTTTCAGCCCCGTCATCGGTCACATAAACCTCCCCGTGCTGGAACGGGTTCATTGTGCCGGGATCCACGTTAATGTATGGATCAAATTTCTGTACCGTTACACTAAATCCCCTTTGCTTTAAGAGAAGCCCCAGAGATGCAGCTGTTATTCCTTTACCAAGTGATGATACAACACCTCCGGTTACGAAGATGTATTTTACTTTCTTCTTGTTGCTCATGTCAATTTCTATCTATTTTGTTATACAATCAAATATTATCGAACAGTCTGACTCCCCAAAAGAGTTCTCCTGAAGAATGTATAATTTTTGTACATTCTTTTACTTATATAAAATGTAATAATCCCAGGGAAATAATTGAGAACTGTATGCTGTAAGCAAATTAATGTTGGACTTAAACTTACCTAAAAAAATAATAAACTTCTACCTTAAAGCACAAACGGGAGAAAAAAAGGGACGATTATTGCAAATTACCTGTCTCAAAGTTTTCCTGTTTTTCCCCCTTCGGCAAAAAGAGCATGCCGAATGAGTGAATGAGTGCCGCAAAGCAAAGCCCTATTATCATAGGCTCAACTTCACTTAGCACCGGAATGTCTGTAAATTCAGCCCTCAGAATGTACCAAATGAGACTTATGACCGGGGATAGGACTATTTCCGCAAGGGCAAAGCCGGCCCCGATCCTGAGCCTGGTGTAATAAGCTGATATTACGGGAATAATTATCCCAGGTATGCAGATTGTACCTATCGTATACCATAAGTCGATGACTGAAGGGATAAAGTAAGCCAAAAGGATGGAAATTGCACCCGAGACAATGAGTCCCAAAACCGTATATCTTTTTAAGAACCTGTCATCTTTGGATTTCTTCCGGCTGAAAAGAAAGTACGGGCGTCTTAAGCCCAGGCAGGGCTGCCCTTGAGTATAGCCCCGTAAATGTAGTCAGAAAGTCGAAAAGCGCCCAGAAGAATATCGAAATAATTATTCCTTTAACCGCCACATCCCCGTTCTTTGCCGCATAGCACCTCTGGTGAAAACCGGGATCTGTAAATGTCCAGAGCGCAATTAAAAACCAGACAAGTATATAAGTGTAAGACGCCCCCCCGCTTAAGCTCAGGTGCTCCACAGGAAGGTTTGTCTTAAGGTAGGAAAAGTCACCCAGGCTGAAGTATGCAATAACCATGATGACAATAAAACCTGCAAACATGACAAAGAACTCAAAGGCATCTGTAAGCAGGTCCGAGCGGTAGCCCCCTTTTAAGAGGTATGCCGCAGAAAGAAAGGTTGCCAGGACAAGGCTCCAGAAAATATTTATCTTAAAGATCAGGTTTATGAGGCTTCCGATCATAAGAAGGTATGGAGCCGGTGAAACAAGTATAAAAAGGAGAATGGCGCTAGCCATAGCTGCTTTGCTTCCGTAGGTGCTTCTGAGCTTGTCGGGGATGGTAAAGAGTGAAGCGCCTCTTATTTTCCTGGCAAAGAACAGGGCAAACAGAAAGGCAAAGACGTAGTAAGGAAGTCCCTGCGTAAACCAGCTGGAGATGCCGTAGCGGTAGGTAAACTCCCCTACTCCGAGTATTCCGCCGTACCAGGTAGAAACGTTAGTAAGTATAAAAAGGAAAAGTCCTACTTTTCTTCCGGAAAGAAGGTATCCCTCGGCAGTTTCGGTCTCCTTTTTCTCAGGCAGGAATCCGATAATTAAGACTACGAGGAAAAACGCCAGTATTACAGCTATGTCCCAAAAGCTAAAAGAGATCATGTTTCTTCACAAGGTTAAAATCACGTATAATAAAAACAAGCCCTCCCTTTACCTTCAGGTGTACCTCTTTAGAACTTGCCTCGTTGCTCGTACTTTCCCTCAGGCCGTAAGGCAGTGTGTCCTCGTGAAGCTCATATTTAAGTCCCATGGAACTGACTTTTGTCTTTTGGTCGAATGCATAAATTGAAATGGTCTCGCCCGGGACTGCCTTCAGGCAGAAGTTTCCCTTGTGAACAGTAAGAAATGACCTTTCGCTTATTACTTTTAGTTTAATCAGTTTTGAATATCTTAAGACAATGCCCAGATTGCTGAATGAATGGTCCAGACGGTCGCCTATTACGCCCGTCAGGACGCATTCACCAAATCCGTTTTTAATTGCAAACTTCAGGCATTTTTCGACATCGGTATCATCCTGCCGCCTTATTCTTTTTATTACGGCCTTACCTTCATAAAACTTCATGGTTTCAGGGTGTATGGAATCCAGGTCCCCTATTATGAAGTCGGGAATAATCTTAAGCCGTTTTGCGCTGTTGGCACCGCCGTCAGCACAGATAATGGTGGAAAATCCCTCATTTTTCAGGAAGGGAAAGATGCTTTTCTTAGGAGCCTTACCGTTTGCAATTATTACGCATTTTTTCATTTTTTGCCTTAAAAGAAGCTTTAATTTACTATAAACCGAG
>JBLMYS010000315.1:0-10230 GCA_050258415.1 Acidobacteriota bacterium
ACAAATTTAATATAATTTTTGTAGGATAACTTCTTACAAAAAAAGTAGACTTTTTAGAAGTCTTTTTGTAAGAAAAGATTGACTTATTCTCTTTCATGTTATAACTTATAAAAAGGGCCGCACCTCAGGAAGAGGGAAAAGCGGAATAATAACCGGTATTCATAGTGCTTCTTTCCTGGTTATGGTATCTGAAAATATTTTTACTATTAAAAAGGATGCAGGCTGTGAATCAAAACGCAATTAAAGACCTTATGAAAAGCAATAATAAAAACTTGTCGGAAGACAATATACCTGAATTTATACTTGAGAATATAGAGAAGGAAAAAAAGTTCGGGGCAATGATAGGTGAGATTAAGAAGGACCTGAAGAGTAATCCGGCATACAGGGAATTTTTCAGCCGTTATAACCCCTCTAGTATAGATTCCTTCATCGATACCTATGCCCTGAAGAAAACCCGCTACCTGACATATGGAGAGATGCTGAAGGAAAATGAGGAAAACGCATTCTTAAGGCGTCAGATGGAAGCAGAGGAACGCCTGTGGGAAATTCAGAGAAAGAAACTTTTCAATATAGAATGCCAGTGGAGAGCTGAACTGATAAAGATCAAAGGAGTAGAGATAACTCTGGACTTTGAATACTGGGAGAAAAATATTGAGAACTGCCCCTTTATCGATCCCATCTCCGAAGAGGATTTCAGCCTGTATTATGAATATATACTTAGTGATAACTTCCGCGATTTTGAGCTGGATTATATGTGGATGGGTTATAATGAGATAAAAGAAAGCCTGAATGCAAACGAAGATATTCCCCCATGGTATGAATATTACGACAACCGCATGGCAACAGGCTCGCTTATGATGCTTCCGGATATAAGAGGTGAGAAGGAAGAATATTACCTTGGTATCTGGAGGAAACATAACTCTGAGAAGGAGAAAAAGCAGCACCGCCCGCGCAAGCTTCAAAAGCCCGATCCCAGGCCTCCTTTACATGCCCATGACCTGGGAGCAATTGAAAATTTTATAAAGACGTTCGAGAATGGGAGAATTCTTGAGTACTTCAGGCTTTATGAAAAGGAGCTGAGTGACTCAAATAATGAGCTTGAACAGGCAATTGCCATTTTGAAAAATGCAGGCGAAAAGGTGCCGATAGACTTTTCCGACGACTGGCGCCAGGCAGTTATTCAGGCGGCAAGAAAATACGAGCAGAAAAATCTGGCCATTGCATGCAAGAAAGCATTCCAGCAGTATCAGTACAGGACCAAAATAGGCATTGCCCATGAAGTCCATTCGAGTGATGAAAACATACAGTGGGCGCAGGACTGGTCGCAGCAGGTCAAAAATAATATAATTCAGGCCAGAACTTTGCTGGGAGAGCCGGCGGACCTTAATTTTTAAGAAACGTTAAAATAAGCTTTTCTTTTCTGCAGGGTGGAGCTTAAAAAACTTCACCCTCTTTTTTTGCACTTCAGAAACCGCACAGAAAGCCACACATAAAGCTTGATATTAAATCCAAAAGGTATATCTTAATCAAAAGGCCTTTCAGATTAAAATAAAGGAGGAATTAAGATGATCGATCAGATCCGGAAGTACCTGGGTGAAGAAGCAGATGAGCTGCTTTCCTATAAGGCAAAATTCCCGAAAGAAAGCCTTCACCTGCCCGGTCCCGATTTTGTGGACAGAATATACTCCCATTCAGACCGCAACATTAACGTACTAAAAAACCTGCAGTGGATCTTTATGACAGGGCGCCTGACAGGAACAGGCTATATGTCGATACTTCCCGTGGATCAGGGGATTGAGCACTCGGCAGGGGCATCCTTTGCGCCGAATCCTGAATACTTTGACCCGGAGAACATTATTAAGCTGGCCATCGAAGGAGGTTGCAACGCCGTAGCCTCAACCATAGGCGTACTGGGCATGATGTCCAGAAAATATGCACACAAAATTCCTTTTATTGTAAAACTGAACCACAACGAGCTCCTTACGTACCCTAATAAATACGATCAGATCATGTTCGGCAGTGTTGCACAGGCTTACGACATGGGAGCTGCCGCCGTGGGGGCGACAATTTATTTCGGAAGCGAGGAAAGCGACCGCCAGATAATTGAAGTAAGTGAGGCCTTCCGCTACGCTCATGAGCTGGGCCTTGGAACGGTCCTCTGGTGCTATTTAAGAAATTCAGGCTTTAAGACCGACAAGGATTATTCACTGGCCGCCGACTTAACGGGGCAGGCAAACCACCTGGGTGTTACAATTGAAGCGGATATAATTAAACAGAAACTCCCTGAAAACAATGGCGGCTTCAAGGCGCTCAAATTCGGGAAGTTTGACGAAAAAATGTACACCGAGCTTGCAACAGAGAACCCTATTGATATGACGCGCTATCAGGTGATAAATAATTATATGGGGCGTGCGGGGCTCATAAACTCCGGCGGCGCCTCGGGGAAAAATGACTTTGGCGAGGCCGCAAGAACGGCTGTAATTAATAAACGCGCCGGCGGAATGGGGCTCATCTCGGGCCGCAAGGCATTCCAGCGCCCGATGAAAGAGGGAATTCAGCTCTTAAATCTTATACAGGACGTGTATCTGGCTAAGGAAATAACGGTGGCCTAAGTCAATTAAAAATTAAAAATTAAAAATTAAAAAGTAAGAGCAGGGAATGTATGCCCCGGATAAATCCGGTGTATACATTCCAGCTTTATTTAACAATCAGGGCCCCGGGCCTCAGATTAGAGTTTTATCAGGTAATCGGCAATTTTCCCCAGGTCCTTAATATCCAGGTTATTAAAAGGCGGCATTACAACAGAAGAATATTGCTGCCTGAAGCGGGCAAACCTCTCCGAATCCATGAATGACGAAGGATTCCTCAGATAAGAAATCAGCTCATCGCGTTTCCAGTGCTCTTTTACATTTACCAGTGAAGGAGCAAGATTTGTTCCTTTCAGGTCGCTGCCGTGACAGCTTGTGCAGCCGTTGTTTTTGATGAGAGTTGTGACGCTGACTTCCTTTGCCGCAGGCTGAATGCTTTCCATCTGCCCATTCATACCCGCTGAGGCTGGCGGCTCATTGTTATTTGAAACGCGGGATATACCAAAAAGAATAATAAAAAGGCCTAAGAAGGCTGCGACCCAGATTTGTGTTTTAGTCATAAGTCTACCCCTTTCCCGGTTATAAAGGCTGTTGTGCATTCAATATAAGCTACATACTCCACAGATTCAATAGCCGATATCCGAGTGGCCGCAGTTTGAATAGCCCCCGACCCTCCGGGAAAATCTGGGGCTGAAGCCCAAACGAGAGAGAGCTCCCGCCCCACGGCTTAAAAGCCGTGGCTATTCAATAATTCCGGACCCCCGCAAATTTCCCCCCTTGAAACCAAACTGCCCAAATTAAACGTTATTATTTAATATGCCTTAAAAGGGATTGAATCTATGAAAAATGCCAATGCGCTCGATGCAATTATAAATGAAAAGCTTGAAAATCTTATTGTAACCGAACCTGAGGAGGTGGCAGAGGCTGCAGGACTGCGCTACGTCTCGGACGAGGACGCCGGCTTCAGCCGTAAGGGGCAGGGTAAGGGTTTCATATATCTCGATAAAAGCGGCAATAAACTTACTGATCCGAAACATATCAATAGAATTGAAGCCCTCGTTATCCCGCCAGCATGGACGAATGTCTGGATCTGTCCCTATTCAAACGGGCATATACAGGCCACCGGTCGCGACCAGAAAGGGCGCAAACAGTACATATATCACGCCCAGTGGGAAGATATAAGGAATACAAATAAATTCAACCTCATGATCCGCTTCGGGGAGACACTCCCTCTTATACGCGCACGGGTAGATGAAGATTTAAGGAAACACGGCCTTCCAAGGGAAAAAGTTATGGCTATACTGGTCAGGCTCCTGGAGGAAACTCTCATCCGTATCGGTAACCACGAGTACGCAAAGCAAAACGATTCATACGGACTTACCACTCTCCGCAATAAACACATGGAAACCGATGGCTCAAAGGTCAGATTTATCTTTAAGGGTAAAAGCGGAAAACAGTGGGAGGTGGATATTGAAAACAAACGCCTGGCAAAACTTATTAAGCAGTGCCAGGAACTCCCCGGGCAGCACCTTTTCCAGTATCTGGATGAAGAAGGAAAAAGGCAGGCTGTGGACTCGGCCGACGTTAATAATTACCTGAAGGAAATCATAGAACAGGATTTTACAGCCAAGGACTTCAGGACCTGGGGCGGCACGGTGCGTGCTGCAAAAGAATTATACGACCTGGGCGCGGCTGAGGCAGAAAAAGACAAGCAGAAAAACATTGTTCAGGCAATTAAGAAAGTCTCCGCTGCCCTTAACAACACCCCTTCGGTCTGCAGAAAATATTATATACATCCCGAAATAATTTCCGCATATATGGATAACAGCCTTTTTGATCATATGGAAAGGGCCTCTAAAAGCGGGGAGAGTTCCCAATTCGGCCTTAACATAGAAGAAACCGCGGTTTTGAATATTCTAAAGGAAGGCCTCTTGCAGAAAGAGGTGCTTCTTAATTCCGCTTAAAAAAAAAGAGGCCACAAAAGGCCTCTTTACTACTTACTACCTGCTACTTACTACCTACTGAGCAGCGCTTCCGTTGTAATTAAGAATAGGGGAGAGCCACTTTTCCATCTCCTCGAGGCTCATACCCTTGCGCTTGTGGTAATCCAGCACCTGGTCGCGCGAGATTTTGCCGACGTTAAAATATTTTGCCTCGGGATGTGCAAAATAGAGTCCGCTAACGGAGGCCGCGGGATACATCGCCATATTTTCAGTTAGGCGAATGGATGTATTTACCTCAGCCTGAAGAAGGTCAAAAAGAATTCTTTTTTCCGTGTGGTCGGGCTGTGCCGGGTAACCCGGTGCGGGCCTGATTCCAGTGTACTTTTCTTTTATCAGATCCTCATTCGTGAGAGTTTCACCCGATGCATAGCCCCAGTATTTTATCCTTACCAGTTCATGCAGGTGCTCGGCAAAAGCTTCGGCCAGGCGGTCGGCCAGAGCCTTGACGAGTATAATGCTGTAGTCGTCGTGCTCCTGCTGGAATTTCTCTATAATAGATTCAATTCCAACTCCGGCTGTAACGGCAAAGGATCCTATATAATCCTTAACTCCCGAATCTTTGGGGGCAATAAAGTCAGAAAGTGCAAGATTAGGATAGCTGCCTGTTTTAAGACCCTGCTGGCGCAGTGTATGGAAAACCGTAAGTACGCCTGAGCGGCTTTCGTCAGAGTAGACTTCAATGTCGTCTCCTACGCTATTGGCAGGGAAGATTCCAAATACACCCTGTGCTTTAAGAAGGTTCCGCTCAACAATTTTATCCAGGAGGCTATTGGCGTCTTCAAAGAGTTTTTTTGCTTCAGTGCCGTAATCCGGGTTGTCAAATATTGCGGGATATTTTCCCTTTAATTCCCAGACCGAGAAAAAGGGGGTCCAGTCTATATAATTCCTGAGTTCCCTGATGCTGTAATCTTCGAGTAATGTAATTCCCGGGTATTTCGGCTTTGAAACGGGAACTGTCTGCCAGTCAGATTTAAGGCGGTTTTCCCTGGCCTGATCGATCGAAATATAATTTTTAGCTTCCTGTCTTTTCTGGTGGTCTTCTCTTAAAAGCTCGTATTCTTTTTTAACCTGTGCCGCGTAAGCCTCGCTATTATCCGGGTTAAGAATGCTGTTTACAACAGGAACGCTTCTGGAGGCATCCAGAACGTGAATAACGGCGCCCGAGTAGTTGGGAGCAATTTTGACCGCCGTATGAATTCTTGAGGTTGTGGCGCCGCCGATTAAAAGGGGAAGCTTCATTCCCTGGCGTTCCATTTCCTTTGCCACTTCCGTCATTTCATCCAAAGAGGGCGTAATAAGTCCGCTCAGGCCTATAACGTCTGCTTTTTCATTTATAGCGGCCTTAAGTATTTCTGAAGTGGGCACCATAACGCCCATGTCAATAACTTCGTAGTTATTGCACCCTAAGACAACGCCTACAATATTTTTTCCTATGTCGTGCACGTCGCCTTTTACGGTTGCCATAAGGATTTTTCCTGAGGCTCTGGAGCCAGGGTTTTTAGACTTTTCGGCTTCAATATAAGGAATCAGGTAAGCTACCGACTTTTTCATTACGCGTGCGCTTTTTACTACCTGCGGCAAAAACATCTTGCCTGAGCCGAACAGGTCGCCTACAACGTTCATTCCGGCCATAAGCGGGCCTTCAATTACTTCCAGAGGACTTGTAAATTTCTTCCGGGCTTCCTCGGTATCCTGTTCAATATAGTCCACAATGCCTTTAATGAGGGCGTGCTTGAGCCTTTCTTCAACCGGGGCTTCTCGCCAGGCTTCTTCCTTTACCTCAGACTTATCCTTTTGCTTGATCTGCTCGGCAAATGAAACCAGTCTTTCTGTGGCATCACTTCTGCGGTTTAAGATAACGTCTTCAACCAGTTCCAGGAGGTCCTTTGGTATCTCTTCGTAAACTTCAAGCTGTCCGGCATTTACGATTCCCATATCCAGGCCGGCTTTAATGGCGTGGAATAAGAATGCCGAATGCATAGCCTCGCGCACGCGGTCGTTGCCGCGGAAAGAAAATGAAAGGTTGCTTACCCCGCCGCTTACCTTGGCCATTGGCAGGTGCTCTTTTATGTAGCGCACGGCCTCAATAAAGTTAACGGCATAGTTATTATGCTCTTCAATTCCTGTAGCAACTGTGAGTATATTCGGGTCAAAAATAATATCCTGCGGCGGAAATCCTACCTCTTCGGTAAGAATATTATAAGCTCTTGTGCAGACTTCAATTTTCCGTTCAAGCGTGTCGGCCTGCCCTTTTTCATCAAAAGCCATAATGACCGCAGAGGCTCCGTACTGAAGGACCTTGCGGGCATACTCTTTGAATTTCTCCTCGCCTTCTTTCATGCTGATGGAGTTAACGATGCATTTCCCCTGTACGCATTTGAGCCCTGCCTCAATTACAGACCATTTTGAAGAGTCGATCATAATTGGAAGTTTTGCAATGTCAGGTTCGCTTCCCATGAGGTTAAGGAACTTTACCATTGCTTTCTCGGAATCCAGAAGCCCTTCGTCCATATTAACGTCCAGCACCTGGGCTCCGCCTTCAACCTGCTGGCGGGCAACGGCGAGCGCCGCTTCATAATCATCTGAAAGAATAAGGCGCGCGAATTTCTTCGATCCTGTAACGTTTGTTCTTTCGCCTATGTTTACAAAGTTACTCTCAGGCCTTACAACGAGGGCCTCAAGTCCGCTCAGCCTTAAATAGGGTTCAGTCTGCGGTATTTCGCGTGGTTCTAATTTTAAGACGGCCTCTGCAATTGCCTTTATGTGTTCCGGCGTAGTGCCGCAGCAGCCGCCGACAATATTTATGAAGCCTTCCTTTGCGTAATCTTCCAGAACGGAAGCCATATCGCGCCCCGTTTCGTCGTATCCGCCGAACTCATTCGGCAGCCCCGCATTCGGGTAAAGGCTGATAAAGCAGTTTGCAATACGTGAAAGCTCTTTTATAAAGGGGCGCATCTGTTTAGAGCCCAGTGCGCAGTTAAGTCCCACGCTAAGGAGGTTTTTTGTATGGGAGACTGATATCCAGAAGGCCTCTGTGGTCTGCCCTGAAAGCGTTCTTCCGCTCTGGTCGACGATGGTTCCGGAGATCATTACAGGCAGTTCCCGTCCTGATTGTCTTCTGTGCTCCTCGATGGCGTAAATTGCAGCCTTGCAGTTGAGTGTGTCGAATACAGTTTCAATAAGCAGCAGGTCGACGCCTCCATCGGAAAGGGCTTTTACCTGTTCGAGATAAGCATTTGCCAGATCGTCGAATGAAGTTGCGCGGTAGCCCGGGTCGTTCACGTCAGGAGAAAGCGAAGCTGTCTTGTTCGTAGGTCCAATCGATCCTGCGACGAATCTCGGTTTTGAAGGGTCCTTCTGTGTGAATTCCTCAGCTGCTTCCTTAGCCAGCCTGGCCGCGGCGTAGTTCAGCTCATAGACCAGGTGTTCAGTTTTGTAATCGCTTTGCGAAATTGAAGTGCTGTTAAATGTATTGGTCTCAACAATATCGGAGCCTGCTTCAAAGTAGGCTCTGTGTATGTTTTTTATTATTTCAGGCTGTGTGAGACAGAGAAGGTCGTTGTTTCCTTTCAGGTCGTGGGGATGGTCCTTAAATCTTTCTCCTCTGAAGTCAGATTCTTCCAGTTTATGACGCTGGATCATTGTTCCCATTGCCCCGTCCAGCACAAGTATTCTTTTCTTAAGCAGTTCTGAAATATACTTGAAATTATTAGGCATCAGGCTGTCGTTTATCTTTCTTAAATTAAATGTTAAAATATATATCTTTTTGAAAAGGTGTAATAATATAGTTAAATTAGACCTCAATTAAAAACCAGAATTTTAGCATAGGCGGCATGCTCTTATGCCGTCTGGAACTTCAATAACGTTCCGGAAATTTAAGGTTGTCCGGAATTTTTTAACGTCGGAGAGATTATTATGATAGTTGTAACGGGCGGTGCCGGCTTTATCGGAAGCGCGATCGTATGGCGCCTGAATCAGATGGGACATGAAAACATTATTATTGTAGATTCCCTTGGAACAGGGGAGAAGTGGAAGAATCTTGTGGGCTTAAAGTACCGCGATTTTTTTCATAAAAATGATTTTCTGCACAGGGTAATGGAAGAGAACGTTCCCTTTAATATAGAATCTATTATACATATGGGGGCATGCAGTTCCACAACGGAAAAAAATGCTGATTACCTCCTGGAAAATAACTACAGGTATACTACTGAACTCGTAAAGTACTCGCTTCCGCGCAAGGCAAGGTTTATTTATGCCTCATCGGCTGCAACCTATGGCGACGGAAGTCACGGCTATGACGATAACGAACAGGAACTTGAAAAGCTCGAGCCTCTTAACATGTACGGCTACTCAAAGCATATGTTCGACCTCTGGGCAAGGAGAATGAAGGTGCTCGACAAAATAGCTGGCATGAAGTTCTTTAATGTCTACGGCCCCAATGAATACCACAAGGCCGATATGAGAAGCGTTATACATAAGGCTTACGGACAGATTCTGGAAACAGGAAAAGTAAAGCTCTTCAAATCGTATAATGAAAACTACAAAGACGGCGAACAGATGCGCGACTTTGTTTATGTGAAGGATGTTGTAGATATGGTGCTTTTCTTCCTTGAAAACAGGGACAAAAACGGAATCTATAACGTTGGACAGGGCAAGGCAAGAACATGGAACGACCTTATAGGCGCCATCTTCGCAGCACTTGATATGAAGCCTGAGATTGAATACATCGACATGCCCGAGGTCTTAAGAAATAAATATCAGTACTTTACAGAGGCTAATCTCGGTAAAATAGTTGAGGCGGGCTACAATAAGCCTTTTACTTCACTTGAAGACGGGGTTAGGGATTATGTAATTAATTATCTGAAGGAAGGTAAGTATCTGGGAAACGAACTGACCAGATAATAATTGAAAACCGGTGAAAGATGAAACTTGCTACTTTGTGTTACCTTAAACGTAACGGCAGCACGCTGATGCTGCACAGGATCAAGAAAAAAAACGACATGCACGAAGGCAAATGGAACGGCCTTGGCGGCAAGCTTGAAATGGGTGAAACCCCCGAGGAATGTGTTATACGTGAAGTTTTGGAGGAGTCGGGCCTTAAGATCAACGCTCCAAGGCTGCACGGATTTATAACCTTTCCTATGTTTGACGGAGTTGAGGACTGGTACGTATTTGTCTACAGCGCGGATAATTTTGAAGGGGAGCTGATAGATTCGAACGAAGGTGTCTTAAAATGGATTCCGGATACGGAGCTTTTTAACCTCAATTTGTGGGAAGGGGATAAAACCTTCATCCAATGGATGCTTGAGGGGAAATTCTTCAGCGCAAAGTTTACCTACAACGATGGAAGGCTCAAAGATTACAGCGTAGTGTTCCACTGAATAGCCACGATCCTCCATGGAGGATCGTGGGGAACGGGCAAAAAAATATTCGGGCTTTAGCCCCAGATTCCCGGACGGAAAATCCGGGGCTGAAGCCGCGAGGATGTCTTTGGGATCATTAAACCACGGCCTAAGGGCCTACGGTGTATACACAAATTGGTACCGGTTTATTCCCATTACCATGGAATTCAATAACCCTATGAAACATAGAGCATCTTTAACTCCGCAGTAACTAAGCCCCGAAGAGGGGCGCTTTGT
>JBLMYS010000316.1:0-11682 GCA_050258415.1 Acidobacteriota bacterium
GGTCGCTTGACGGCCTGGATGCCTGGTATTCGGCCGAAGTTGGCCCTTTGCAGTTAAATGAGAACTATGTCGATATCAAAATTACGGCTCCAAAGACAGTTCTTGAACCCGTAAAAATTGAACCCAATATACCAAGTAACTATTACACCATAGTAAATAACCTTACAGTTACAGATACCGGGCGCAGCAATGTTTATGTCAGCCGCGCTTTCGGCACAAACAAAATTGTTATTAATGGAACTGTTGTAGCAGGCTCCAGGCCTATAGTGGAATCGCCAACAATTACGAACCCTACACTTTTTTATGTCACTGTATTAAAGGAAGTGCTCGAGCAGTCAGGCATCAGAATTGACGGAAAGGCCGAGGACTGCGACGACATTCAGGGATGGAGGCACACCTCAAACGACTTTCTGGTTATTGATAAGCATCTCTCGCCAAAACTAGGCGAAGTCTTAAAGGAAATGATGAAAAGAAGCCAGAATATGTATGCCGAGATAATGCCGAGGATCTTAAGCTGGAAATTTACGGGCAAGGGAAGCTTCAGAGGCGGAAAGAAGATTGTTGAGGGTGTCTTAAAAGAGTTCGGAATTGAGCCCGATACCTACGCATATGTAGATGGCTCAGGCCTTACAAGATATGATTACGTAAGCCCGAAACAGCTTGTAACTATTCTGACAAAAATGAGAAAAAGCCCCTACTGGGATGTCTGGTACGACGCGCAGCCTGTTGCGGGCGTTGACGGAACCTTAAAAAGCCGCATGAAGGGAACAAAAGCTGAAGGAAACGTTCACGCAAAGACAGGAACCATTTCAAACGTGCGCGGGCTTTCAGGCTATGTTAAAACAGCTGACGGCGAGGACCTCGTCTTCTCCTTCCTTGTAAACGGGCATCTGAGAACGAGCCGTGAAACCGAAGAGATTACAGACAGTGTGCTTGAACTTATAGCTTCTTTTAACAGGGAAGATTAGATTACCATTTTATATACAAATCAAAAAAATCCCCGCCTTTTTTAAGAAGCGGGGATTTTTTTATAGTACCAATTGATTGCGAAGAATTACTTCAGCGTATTTTCTTCCTGGAGTTCTTCTTCCACAGACTCACTCATCATATCCTCAAACTGAGGCGCATCTGCGGATTCCCTCTTGCTCTGCCATACAGCCCAGATAATTGCTCCAAGCGCAATAAAGGCCACCAGAAGGCCTACAACGAGAGCGCCAAAGCCCTGAGCGCGTCCGCTGATGATGTTGTAGTTTAACACCATTCCGAGTGTAAGAAGGCTTACCATGTTCATTACTTTAATAAGCGGGTTGATTGCAGGTCCCGCGGTATCCTTCAGAGGGTCGCCAACAGTGTCGCCTGTAACAGCCGCCTTATGGGCATCTGAGCCCTTGCCGCCATAGATACCGTCTTCAATCATCTTCTTTGCATTGTCCCATGCGCCTCCGGCGTTAGACATAAATACTGCAAGAAGCTGTCCAACCAGTATCATACCGGCCAGGAAGCCACCGAGTGCATAAGGGCCTAAAAGGAAGCCAATGAGGACCGGGGTCATGATAGCCAAAAATCCCGGGCCGATAAGTTCCTTCTGAGCCGTATTTGTGCAGATATTAACCACGCGTCCGTAGTCAGGCTTCTTTGTGCCTTCCCAGATATGAGGGTCGCGGAACTGCAGGCGGCATTCATGCACAATATAGAATGCTGCGCGTCCGACAGCACGTATGAGCATGCTGCTGAAGAGAAACGGCACGGCGCCACCGATTAAGAAGCCGATAAACACAGAAGGATTTGCAACGGTAAGTTTTCCGGCTTCGGTTATATACTGTGCAATGCTCATCTGGTTGATCTTATCCTCGCTTCCTACCGCGATTACCGCGATAAAGCTTGAGAAAAGTGACACGGCGGCTATTACGGCCGAGCCGATTGCGATACCCTTTGTCTCGGCTTTTGTCGTGTTGCCCACGGCATCGAGGTCAGCCAGAATCTGGCGGGCGCGCTTATAGTTACCCGGTTTTTCTTTTTCCATTTCAACCGGTTCATAGCCCATTTCCCCGATGCCGTTGGCATTATCGGCAACAGGCCCGAAAACGTCCATGGAAATGGTATTGCCTGTAAGGGTAAGCATACCGATACCTGTCATTGCAACGCCGTAAGCGACGAAGAGTGGCGGGGTTCCGGCGTAGCAGAGAACAGACAACATAATGGCTGCCGCAATAACAATTATTGCCGCAACTGTAGATTCATAACCAACCGCAAAGCCCTGAATGATGTTTGTTGCGTGGCCGGTCTGGCAGCTCTTGGCAAGGCTTTTTACAGGGGCGTGGCCCGTATGTGTAAAATAGCTTGTTACCTTATTGAGCGCTATTGCAAGGAATACGCCTATAAGGCACGTCCAGGCAGGGCGCAGGTCAAGTCCAACAACGCCGAAATTAGCAAACCAGGGCAGGTTTCTCGGGTCAACGGCCCAGTAGCCCAGTTTTGTAAGTTCGTTTAATTTATCGAGGCCGAAGTAATTTACGTCAAAATGCAGGTATCCGAATCCCAGAAGGAAGAATCCGAGTACCGAAATCATAGAGCCGATCCAGAAGCCGCGGTGCACGCTGTGAAGAGCCGTGTCCGAAGTGTCGTGTGCGCCAGCCTTTACGGTATAGGTTGAGATGATTGAGCCCAGGACGCCTATTCCGCGCACGAGGAGGGGGAATATAACGCCTTTATGTCCGAAGGATGCCATACCGAGGATCATTGCTGCTACAATTGTCACCTCATAGCTTTCAAAGATATCGGCAGCCATACCGGCGCAGTCTCCCACGTTATCGCCCACGTTATCGGCAATTGTGGCTGCGTTTCTGGGGTCGTCCTCAGGGATATCTTTTTCAATTTTCCCCACCAGGTCGGCTCCCACGTCGGCGGCCTTGGTATAAATGCCTCCGCCAACTCTCATGAATAGCGCCAGCAGTGTGCCGCCGAATCCGAATCCCAGGAGGGCCTCATAGGCCACGTCGCCAAAGATCAGGAATATCATCGTTCCGCCTAAAAGGCCCAGGCCGTCAGTAAGCATGCCGGTTACGGTACCTGTCCTGTAGCCGAGCTGCATGGCTTCGCCGTAGCTTTTTGTGGCTGCGGCGGCAACCCTCAGGTTACCTGCCGTTGCAAGCCTCATGCCTACAAAGCCTACCATCCAGCTGAAGAGCGCGCCAATTAAGAATGCACCCGAACGCCCCCAGCGGAAAGCATCGACTGTTCCGGTGTATGTGAAATAAAGGAGTAGAGTTATAATTACGATGAGGGGACCGATACGCTTGAACTGGGCACCCAGGTATGCATTTGCGCCCTCGCGGACCGCGGCTGCAATTTCCTGCATTTTCTTTGTGCCGGTATCGGCTTTGTAGACCTGTTTTACTAACAAAAGTGCATAAAGCAATCCTGCAACAGCGATACCGAGGACGGTTAAGAGGCATACGATCTCGAGAGAGCTGTACTTAGGATCTGAAAAAAGAGCGAAAGGAACAAAGGATTTAACTTCACCAACATTGGAAGCAGCTTGTTCGGTTTGAGTAAAACCCGGCCTGTAGAACAAAGCTACAACGAACAGAAGCATGAGAACGAACAAATAATTACGCCGGGATTTACTGGAACGCATAAAGTTTTTGATTCGAGTCATTTTCACTTTTCCATTTAATCGCTTTTAGACAGAAAAACATGCCGGCAGAGGGCGCCTGAGGCGCCCTCCGGCCCAAGAATGCTTTTTCTGAAAACAGTTATAGAAATTAGTTATTTAAGAAACCAGACTTTCCGAAGCGGACCTCCACCATTTTGCATATTCAACTTCCAGGTGGCGCCTCTCCGGGAATGGGTAGTATTTTACGCCCGACTGATCCCCGAGGAAAAATCCCCTGCGGAGAGTCCTGTAAAAGCTGTGAATATGAGGGCTTCTTGAAACGGTTTTGGTTTGCTTCCTGCTGTGCTTCAGTTCGTTAATGCAGTCAACTATGTGCATCGGATCTGAATACGGCAGATATCCTGCAAGTCTTCCTGATTCATCACGGTCGAGCAGAAGGTCGGCAAAGAATATTTTGGGTACGCTGACCGGGTTGCACGGGTCTGTCATGAATTTAATGAAAGCGTCAGGTGAAAGGGCAGATAACACTAAAGGAGATACGGGACAGAGTTCCTGATAAAGATTTGGACCTGAGTGGTTGTTGCTCACGTCATACTCAGAGGCTTCAAGGTGTATGACCCTCCCGTCGGCAGTAGTAAGATAGAGTTTACCGAAGGCAGAAAGGCTCAGGTGCTCCATAACGCGGTAGATACTGATGTATTTGCTGCGTTTTGGACTCCCGTCCTTGTGGGGTGTACAGCGCTCCTGGATGTCCTCAAGATGAAAGTAATCGCTGTGAAGATCGGGATCGATCTCAAAGAAAAGGACGTTGCCGCGTGTGTTTTTCTGAGTACCGACAGCCATATACAAGCCGAAGGCTTCCGGCTCCAGGTGAGAGGCCACGAGTGCCTCGAAGCGGTAAGAGAGCATGTAATAGTGAATCTTCATTATCTAAACTCCTTGATGAACTTGAAGTCCAGATACTGAAGAACCGGTCCTAGACATTTATAGGGGGCGACCCGGGTTCTGGCAGTTGCTTATAAAAGCACATTTCTCAAGCAAAAGCCCTAACTAAAGCTGCTCGATATAACACATCTTTGCCAATCCTCAGTACCGGAAAAAGCTCAACCGATAAATTAGAAAATGTGTTTACTGCAGTAATAAATCTATTATTTTAGCAAATTAAAAGCAAACCTTAGGGTCTTTTACTCCTTAATTGTAAAAATAAAAAGAAAGCCCCGGAGAGCCTTTCATTTACTCCCCGGGGCTTTAAAGAATTTTATCTCTGGATTACCGCTATTTTACAGATGAAACTTCCACTTCTTCCACTTCTTCATCGCTTGATAAGTCAAGCTGGTCGTTCCAGAGGTACTTTCTCGTTTCTGCTACAATAACCCCGCTTAAGGCGATTAGCGAGACCAGGTTCGGTATAGCCATAAGGGCGTTTGCAATGTCGGCAAATGACCAGACAACTGGAAGCGAGAGCACAGAGCCCAGCATTACGGCAAGAACCCAGAGCCACCTGTAAGGCATTATTACCCTGCTGCCGAAAAGGTATTCGGCGGCTTTTTCACCGTAATAAGACCAGCCGAGTATGGTTGAAAATACAAACGTCAAAAGGCCTACTGTAAGAACAATGGGACCTATAACCGGAATATCAGAAAAAGCGGAGCTTGTGAGCTCCCCGCCACGAAGGCCCTTAATCCATTCGCCTGAATTTACTACCACGAGCCCTGTCATTGCGCATACGACTACCGTATCCCAGAATGTGCCTGTTGAAGAGACCAGAGCCTGACGGATCGGGTTTTTTGTCTGTGCCGCGGCGGCAACAATCGGTGCGCTTCCAAGTCCCGACTCATTTGAGAAAAGTCCGCGTGCCACGCCAAAGCGTATGGCTTCCTTAAAGCCCGCTCCTAAAAATCCACCGATGATGGCCTGGCCGGTAAAGGCGCTTTTTAGTATCAGCATAAAAGTCGCGGGAACAGTCGGGGCGTTAATGATAAGAAGAGCTATGCATCCCAGGACGTAGAAGATTGCCATAAAGGGCACCAGTTTTTCGCAGACGCTGGCAATGGATTTAATTCCGCCGATAATTACTACGGCGGTAAGAATAGTCATAAGCACGCCTGAGATCCACGTAGGGATATGGAAGTTACTTTCAACCATAGTGGAAATTGAGTTAGCCTGCACCATGTTTCCTATACCGAAGGCTGCGACGGCTGTAAGGGCTGCAAAGGCCACGCCCAGCCATTTCATTTTAAGTCCGCGTTCAAGCACGTACATAGGTCCGCCGGCCATAAAGCCTTCTTTTGTTTTAACACGGTACTTAACAGACAGAAGCGCTTCTGAGTATTTGGTTGCGATGCCAAAGACGCCTGTAAGCCACATCCAGAGAACAGCTCCGGGCCCTCCGGCGGCAACGGCTGTTGAAACGCCGACTATATTGCCCGTTCCTATTGTTGCCGCAAGAGCCGTCGTAAGTGCTCCGAACTGGCTGACGTCGCCCGTGCCTTCACTGGAGCGTTTTAAGGAAAGCTTAATAGCCTTGCCTGTATAGCGCTGAATAAAGCGCAGCTTAAAGGTAAGGAAAATGTGTGTGCCGAAAAGTAATATAAGTAAAGGATAGCCCCAGATCCAATCGCTGATTTGGGCGAGTAACTGTTCTAATGCCTGCATTGGTGCTCCTCAAAAAAATTATGTTTTAGAGAAAAAGGTTTCAGGACAGAAAGTACAAAACGGAAGAAAATCTAAATTGGAAGTTAAGAAAGAATATTCAATTAATGAAAGCCAAAAGTTATATATGCAGAAGAAAAGCCGCCGCACTTTTCCGGAGGGTTACAAAGCTGGTGAAACTCCATCCCCCGAAAGATAAGATTTATTGAACAGGGGCATAAAGTTACATTTACTTTTCAAAAAAAGCTCTTAGCTTCATTTATATATAGATTGTCAGCTCTGTATCTATGGCTTTGATCTGGATTTATGGTCTTGAAAAAGCCGGTAAAATCCGGAATATCCCGAACAAAAATTACGGCCTCTGCCATGCTGAAGTATTATGTTTTTCATCGTCTAAAGCTTAAGAGTTGCAGCTGCATGCTGGCATTTTCTCTAATAGCGGCTTCATCTGCCAGTGCGCAGCTGAGTCATTCTGTCAGTTTTCAGAAAAGTGAACTGGAAATAAGATCTCTCAGGACAGAAGAGGCAAAAGAGGAATTCCAGAAGCTCGTAATGAAAAGCCTCCCCTTTACAGGTGAAGCCGGAAAGCCGGAACTTCCGGTAAAGTATGTGCGGCTGCTTATACCTGCTGAGACGGAAGTTGCAGGACTCGCCATTAGTGCTTCAGAGGCGTGCACTATTAAACTTGAGAGGAAGCTATACCCGGCGCAGTCCCCCACGGCTACCTCGGTTAATTTCATTCGCCATATAACCAAAGCCGATTCGGCTTTCTATAACAGCTATAATACTTATCCTCCGGAACCGGTGAAGGTTGTAGACGATGGCTACTTTGACGGCAATCATATAGTTACACTTGCGGTTTTCCCTCTTCAGTACTCCCCCAAAAAGAACAAAGCCATATTTCATTCATTAGTTAACTTTTCTTTACTCCTTAAACCCGGGAAAAGCAAATGCTCTTATGCGGCAGAAAGACCTGAGGAAAACCAGATAATATATGACAACATTCTAAAGGGCTTGATTGACAACCCTGAGGACATAATAAAGTACCAGGTAAAGCCGCGGCTAATTAAATTAAGCCATAGCCCGCCGGAAAGAAATGTGATGGATGTAAAGGAGACGCTTCCGTTTTATGAGTATGCTATAATTACAACAGATGAGCTTAAAGCAGGCTTTGAGGAATTTATTAACTGGAAGAGGCGAAAGGGGCTTAGTACAGGAGTTGTTACAATAGATCAGATAAAAAGGAGTTACAAGGGGGACCTGACCTCGGGGCTTTTTGATGATGCCGGAAAACTGAGGCAGTATCTTAAAGATGCCTATTTATCGGGCCTTACACTCTATGCACTGCTGGCAGGCGGCAAAGAGGCAATACCCTTTAGATACGGCACAGGTACATTTGATGCATTAAACTACAATGCTGCCGATGAAAACAATAAAATTCCTGCCGATCTTTATTTCTCCGATTTTAACGGCAACTGGAACGTGGATAAGGATAACTCAATCGGAGAGCCTGTAGTAACCAGGGGTTATATGGGCTGGGAAGGTGACAGTGTGGACTATTACCCGGAGATATTTGTTGGAAGGATACTCTGCCGGAGCCTAGAGGAGGTGCTTAGCTGGTCAGAAAAAGTTATCGGATATGAGCAGCATCCATTTGACGGCAACTTTAACGCGCTAAAGAAAGCACTCTGGAGCCAGTCAGATGAAATGCAGCAGAACAGGCACGCGCAGGGGGTGGCGGCAAATTTCCCGTCATTTACGCACACTTATATTGAAGAAGAACCGGGCTACCGCGACAGCCAGCCCTCTTTTCCAACAGGAACGTACGTAATCAGCAAAATAAATGAAGGATTTGGCTTTTATAATATCTATAATCACGGGGAAGCCCGCGACTATGTTGTAAGGTGGCCATCGATACATGATACCAAAGGAGATAAAGCAGGCTATTGCTCTGCCATCTATGGCAGGAAAACTGCCGTGCAGACAGACTATAATTTTGCAAGCGCAGGATTTCTGGATAATATTTCAAACCAGAATAAATATACCATTATTTACAGTATTTCCTGTGATCCGGCAAGTTATGATAACACAGGGGTCCCGGACAGATGTATTGCCGATGAATATACGGTCTTAAATGAAAGCGGGGGGCCTGCTTTTCTGGGAAATACCCGTTCAGGCTGGTTGGGCTGCTCTGATTTGCTGCATAAAGAGTTTATTACGGCACTTTTCAGCCTTAACTTATACCATATCGGTCAGGCTGAAGCTGTTTCAAAATCCTTCTACAATAGTGACTATCACCATTATCTGGCTCTTTCCCACAATCTTTTTGGCGATCCGGAAATGCCTGTCTGGACAGACGGGCCATTTACTTTCGATGGCATTACTGTTAAGGAGAATGGTGACAGCAGTGCGGTTACGGTCAGTACGGGGGGAGTAACGGATGCTGATATCTGCCTCTGCAGCACCGATAACGGCCTGAGCTACTTTGAAAGAGTAAGTGGAGCCGGAAGCCATACATTCAGCACTTCCGTCCGCCCTCTTTACATAACAGTAACCAGGCAGAATTATATTCCCTATATTACTACAGAAGGCCTCCCACTAGTAAACAATAAAACCCGGGCAGAAAAGCCTGAAGGCTACTCCTTAATGGGCAGCTACCCAAATCCTTTCAACCCTTCAACCGTAATAAGGTATGAAGTCCCTTCTTTAAGCAAGGTGGAACTTAAGGTCTACGATATACTTGGAAAAGAGGTAATGACGCTTCAAAACGGAATACAGGAGGCAGGACGCTATAGTGCTTGCTTCAATGCCTCGGGGCTTCCAAGCGGGATCTACATCTATTTCTTTAAGGCACATTCGCTTGAAAACGGAAAGAGTTTCAGGAAGAGTTCAAAGATGCTTTTTCTGAAATAAGATAACGGCTATTTTGATTTAAGGCTGGCTAATGCCGCCTTCAATTTTGCCGATCAGCTTTTTCATCTTTTCGTAGTGGCTGCCTTTCCAGTATACCTTACGGCAATTGGGACAGCGGTAAAACTCGGTCTGCGACTGCTCAACTTTTGGAGGGATCTCGTCAATTACTTCTTCTTTATTTACGCTTTCAAGCATGCCGTTGCATTCCATGCAGCGCGAGAATTCCTTTAATTCCCTCTCCAGGTGAAACCTTTCTATCACCTCGCGTGCCTGTTTTATCGCGTCTTCACTTCGTACCCAGTAGCCGTGCGTAACATCATTACGCTTAAGTATATTGCGGTCACGCGTGAGTATAGTTCTTCTTTTCTCAATGGAAATATTTACAAGGTCGTCTTTGGTGTAATTGTTGTCGTAGAGCGTGTCTAAGCCGAGCATCCTCATATAGCGGGCGAGTTTCCCTAAATGAACGTCCAGCACAAACTTAGGCTCCCTCAGGGGCTTCTGCCGAAGGTGAGTCAGATCCCTCACGTCAAAGGATTCAAAAACGGGGTATACACTTATGTCGTCGTCATCATGAACGATATAGGAAAAATCCACCGACTGGCCGTTTACCAATATCAGGTCTATTTCCGAATGAGGCACTCCGAGAGACTCGATCATGTCTTTTACCGAAGTGCGGTCGGTGTAGAAGTGTGTAAACCTCACCTTGCGCCTTTCTTCGGGCAGGAAGTCGTTAAGCTCCTCATAAAACCTGAAAAATGCCCTGTGCATCCTGGTCTTTTTGTTTCTTATAAAATATTAAAAATAAAATAAGAGGTAATTGAAAGGGGAATAAAAAAGGGTAAAGTGAAAATCACTTTACCCTCACAGAGTTTTTAGAATTTTTGACCGATCTGGTTTTGGTGCAGGTGGCAGTTTCCTTTAAGAAGAAGGAAGTTTACCGGGTAGAGTTTCTTACGCGGGCAGCTAACGGTTGCGGGTTCTCCCGAGTCCTCGCAGATCTCAACGTCCTGAACTGTAGTTGGGCGCGTAAACTGCTGAGAGTAGGAGCCCGGGTACTGAAGGTGTGCTACAGACATCATCCTTCCCCATATGGGGGCGCAGGCGCTGCCTCCGTACTGAAAGCCACCACCAAGCTTACGTGAAGGGTTATCATATCCTATCCAGATAGCAGTTGAAAGCTTTGTGTTATACCCTACAAACCACACGTCGGCTGAGTTCTGTGTTGTCCCGGTCTTCCCTGCCGCCACCCCCTTAAAGTATGATCCTACCGCAGTGGCAGTTCCCCCTTCAACAACCTGCTCAAGAGCCTGTGTCATAAGGTAGCAGGTGGCTGAGTCTAAGACGGCCGAAGTTTCCTGATGCGCCTGGTAAAGCACCCTGTTATTCTTATCCTCAATTTTAAGGATTGAATAGGGTTTTGCATAAAGGCCGTCGGAAGCAAAAACCTCGTAGGCCGAGGCCATTTCAAGCGGCGTAACCTCGGCTGTCCCGAGCGCAATTGAAGGATAAGGCGGGATGGTCGATTTTACGCCAAGCCTCAGGGCAAAAGCCGCAACGGAATCGGGCTTTGTAAAGTTTACCATGGCGTCGGCGGCGCAGGCGTTTACAGAGTGCTTAACGGCATTAATCATCGGCATCATTGTGTATGAGAAGGTGCCCGTTGAGTTCTCAGGCTTCCATTCCATCGTTGTGCCCGAATCGACCACAATCGGGAAATCGTGCAAGGGGGTTGCAAGTGTAAAGCCTTTTTCCAGAAGGCTTGCGTATAAGAATGGCTTAAAAGATGAGCCCGGCTGGCGGTGGATTTCATCGGCGTGGTTGAGCCCGCGGGCCTCCGAGCTTGGGCTTCCGCCAATCATTGCCTTGATTTTGCCTGTTCCCACTTCCACTGAAACCAGTCCTATCTGCGCCTGTTTCATTGAGCCGGGGAAGCGGCCGTACTGCCAGTCAACGGCGTCTTCGGCTGCTTTCTGTATGTCGTAGTCCAGTGTTGTTGTTATTTTTAACTGATCCCTGTTTAGGGAAATTCCTCTTGAATTTAGTATCTCGAGCGCCTCCTTGCGCACGTGTTCTAAAAAATGGCGGCCCAGGCCCTGGTTCATCTTAAGACCCAGGGGCTGCTTGCGGTAGCGCTCAAACTGCTGCTCGTTGATCTTACCAACCTCAAGGAGGTTATGAAGGACCTCATTTCTGCGGGCTAAAGTCTTCTCGGGGTTTTTTGAAGGATCGTAGCCGCTTGGCGACTGGAGCAGTCCGGCTATTGTAGCGCCTTCGGTTACAGAAAGCTTGTCGGGAGTTTTGGCGAAAAATTCCTGGCTGGCGGCCCAGATGCCGTATGCCCCGTGGCCGAAGTAGCAGGTGTTAAGGTATAAAAGGAGTATCTGGTCTTTAGTATACTTCTTCTCGATCTCGCGTGCAATATTGATTTCGGTAAGCTTTCGTGTAATTGTCTGCTCGCGTGAAAGGAAAAGGTTACGTGCCAGCTGCATTGTAAGCGT
>JBLMYS010000317.1:0-9603 GCA_050258415.1 Acidobacteriota bacterium
TCCGGGTAGTTGCTGTTAATAAGGTCAAGTCCCGCGCGTCCGTTACCGGCCTCGAGGACACTGAAGCCCACGCCGGAGAGCAGGTCGCATATGCTTGTTCTAACATGTTCTTCATCTTCTATGACTAGTATCTTTTCCATTTACCTTTCTCAGAGTTAATTATTGTTTCCGTTGCAATATTAACTACAGGAGTAAGGTTTTAGAATAAATTTTCAGTGAGCGCAACATTTGGAAAGTAAGCGCAACATTGGGGTGATCAATGCGGGTGAAATATGTTTGGCTGATACGGGAAGGCGCCATCCGCTCAGGTGGATGGCGCCGCTTGCTATTAATTCAATATCTGGCTTTTGATTCTTGAGGCGTAGCGCTGGCTGATGGTAAAGGGCTCACTTACGCCTTTAAGCCTTACGATGAATGAGCGCTGGTACCATTTTTCCACTTTCTCAATGAAATTGAGGTTTATTATCGTGGAGCGGTGAATTCTGAGGAATGAGGTCTGGGGCAGCACCTCTTCCCATTCTTTTAAGAGGCGGTGAATAAACACTTTACCGCCATCGGAGGTGTAAACATTCGAGTATTCGCTTTCGGCACATATACAGACAATATCACCCACTTTTATAAACTGCGCCTTTGCGCCTGAGGATATAAACAGCCTCTCATCCTCGCGGAGTATTCTCGGGGCTTCTTCTTTTCCCTCTTCAGGTATTTGAAGGGAGAAAATTTCCCTGATCTTTTCGGATTTATTAAGCCTTGCTTCAATTGCCTTCAGAAGATGAAGTGCCCTGAAGGGCTTAACCAGGTAGTCATCTGCGCCAAGCTCCATGCCCGTCCTCATATCGGGCATTTCGGCCTTTGCAGAAAGGAAAATAAAAGGGATAGCCGCAGTATTGTTGCTTTTGGAAAGTTCACTGATTACTTCATAGCCGTTCATAAAAGGCATCATTATATCGCAGATGATGAGGTCGGGCAGAATTTCCTTTGCAAGTGAAACACCTTCCCTTCCGTCGCCGGCAGAAAAAACTTTGTAGTTTTTCTCTTCCAGCAGGTCTCTTATGCTCGTTCTAACAGCATGCTCGTCTTCTATTACAAGTATTTTCTTCATAAAGTGTTAATATTTTTCCGGATAATAGATAAATCTGGGATTGGGGGACTCAAATATATGTCTCAAAGTCCTTCAGGGCAACAATAAATGATTTTTACATAAAATTTTTCAGGAAATATAAGGCAGCGTTACGTGGACTGCCGTTCCCCTGTTTTCCTCGCTGTCGATGCTTAAGCTCCCATGGTGCAGTTCCACGGATCTTTGGACAATTGACATTCCGAGTCCCGTTCCGTGAATTGCCGTTGTATTGCCGGCGCGGTAAAAGGGTTCAAAAAGCCTTCCCTTATCCACCTCCGGGATTCCGATGCCTTCATCAATCACGTCAATGAGGAGGTTATTGTTTTCCGTTTTTACATTCAGTATTATTTTCCCTCCGTCAGGTGAATATTTAACGGCATTTGAAAGGAGGTTTGAAATAATATGCCTTACATGTTTGGGATCGATAGAAAAAACTTTCTGTTCCGGTTTATAGTTAAAGATAAAGGAGTGATTTCCGGACGAAGATATCCTGGCGCTGTCGAAGAGTTCGGAGCAGAGTTCCAGGAAATTTGTTTTTGAAGGGGTGAACTGGTTTTTCCCTTCCTCGTTCCGGCTTACTACGAGCACGTCATCCAGGAGTTCCTTCATATACTCCACGCCCTTCTGGATCTTTGCGATATGTTCCATATATTTCTCTTCCTTCCACTGGCGCCCGAACATTTCAAGCAGATCGGCCGAAGCCAGTATGGAAGTAAGCGGCGTGCGGAATTCATGCGAAGCCATGGAAATAAAGCTCGATTTAAGCTCATTTAATTCCTGCTCTTTTTCAAGGGCCGTCTGAATTTTCTCCTGGAGCTTTTTCTGCTCCGAAATGTCTATCATTATGCCCACAGTTCCCCCGATGGAGCCATCGCCCTCCAGGTATGTGGCCTCGTTTACAAGTATAGCAAATGGCTCCCCGTTTTCCATGGTGCGGACCAGCTCAGCAGATATATGCCCCGGTTCGGAGAGGAGGGAATTTTCAATTTCAAGTATTTTATCGAGCACCTCAGGTGGAACAAAATCCTCTGCCGTTTTATTTTTAATCTGATCGAGCCTTACGCCGAAAAACTCTTCATAAGCCTTATTGCAGTCTGTCACCCTTCCATGTTTATCTTTTATAAGAAGAGGGTTCGGTATGGTTTTAATGAGCGTCTGCAGAAACTGCAGATGATCCTGCACCTTCTCCTCGGCGGCCTTATGTTTTTCAATCTGTATGCTTAAGAGCTGATTAACCTGTTTTAAGGATTCAGTTCTGTGTTCAACGAGCTGCTCAAGGTGATCCCTGTACTCGGCAAGACGGAGTTCGGTTTCCTTCCTTTCAGTAATATCTTCCTTTACGGCAACAAACTGTGTCACATCGCCCAGGGAGTTTTTAATCGGGAAAATGCTGGCAAGCTCCCAGAAGAGCTCCCCGTTTTTCTTCCTGTTGCGGAACTCCCCTTTCCAGTGATGGCCGCTGCTTAGCCTGCTCCAGAGTTCCTTATACTGGCCTTTGGGAGTAAGGCCGCTGCTTAGAATGCCGGGGTTGGAGCCAAGGGCTTCCTCAAACGTATAACCAGTAACCTCGGTAAACCTGGGGTTAACGTATTCAATACTCCCTTTTTTATCTGTTATAAGGACAATTACGGGGCTCTGTTCCACGGCAAGGGAGAGCTTGTGAATTTCCTCCTCCTGCTTTTTCTTTTCAGTTATATTTCTTACGAGCAGAAGGAGCTTATCCTGACCGCATTTAACGGCGCGGACTTCATAGAAGAAGAGTGTGCCTTCCAGAACGAGCGGAAAATCCATAACAAACATTTTTCCGCTTTGGAGCACCCCTTTGAAATAGGCTTTTGTCCTTTCAGTAACCAGTTCCGGCAGGACCTGGCTCACTTTCTTACCTATAAAATCCCTTAAGGGAAATTCGGAGGAATTGCCATCCGGGACGTGAGAGTCGAGGAAGACCCCTTCGCTGTTGATAAGGAGTATCATGTCCGGGATTGCCGTAAGCAGGGCATTGTTCTGAACGATAGTTTCTTTATTTAAGCTTACGAGAAGATCTTTGTCCTGTTTCTTAAAGGCGATATCCCTTCCCAAATAAACGATAGCCTTTCTGCCGAAGTGGTCCACCAGCTGTGCGGCCATTTCCATTGGGATGGGGGAGCCGTCTTTTCTGAGGTAGACTGTTTCAAAGACTGCAGACCCGTTTGATGTGATATCGCGGAATCTTTTAGTGACAAGTGAATAATTGGCCGGGACGCATATATCCCACAAAGTCATTTTGAGCATCTCTTCCCTGGTGTACAAAAACCTTCTGCAGGCCTCATCGTTTACATCAATAAACTTTCCGTCGGCTTCCATTACAATAACTGCATCGGAAGCATTATTTATAAAAGCCGTGGCATTGGAAAGGTCAAAATGTTTGTGTAAGCCCGATTCGGAGAGTGTTTTTTCTATGCGGACGTGTTCTGTAATGTTTATGTGCATTACAACGGCGCATTTTTCCCCGTTATAATTAAAAGGGGTAGCAAAAAGCCTGAACCAGCGTTTTTCTTTTTCCGAGTGGCATGGGTACTCGAGTGTAAAGCGCGGCGAGTGCCCAAGAAGGACATTTTTAATTCCTTTTGATGCATTTGCAGCCTGGATTTGGTCATCGCCCCGGGCATTTACGCATACATCCAGGTAATTTGAACCAATATAGAAACTTTCAGAGGGGGAACCGTTTTCCGAAGCAAAGCGTTTCCAGGAGGCGTTAACGGCTATAATTTCCCCTGAATTATTAATAAGTGCTATATTGGCAGGAATGCAGTCCAGTATTCCTTCGGCAAGTTCAGTAAAACTCCTGATGTCGCCATCCTTTTCCGGTTTTAAGTAACCCTCTGGCAGGCATGAAGAGTTTTTTAGAAGGTTAAGTTCACTTTTAAGGGCTTCGAGTTCCTCAATAAGTTCATTCTTTGTTTTGTTCTTGTACGTCATCCCATCCATTCTTAAGAATATCCCATATATAATCGGCCGGAGTTGACAATTATTTAGCAGGAATTAAGAAAAGCGGATATTTTGGGTAAAAAAAGCCCCGGGAAATGAGATCCGGGGCTTTTTTAAGGTAATTACTGCGATGTATAACCGCCGTCGATTGTATAATAGGAGCCTGTGACAAAGGATGCCTTTGGGGAACTAAGCCAGACTGCCAACTCGGCTACCTCCTCAGGCCTGCCCAGGCGGCCTATGGGGTGAAGCGACGCGAGACTCTTCATGGTTGCCTCATCCAGGTTATTATCCAGCAGGGGCGTTGAAATAAATCCCGGGCCTATTGCGTTAACCCTGATATTTTTAGAGGCGTATTCAATTGCGGCGTTTTTTGTGAGTCCCACAACGCCGTGCTTTGCCGCCACATAACCTACTGAGTTTGGAAAACCGACCATTCCGAGAATGGAGGCCATATTTACGATACTTCCGCCGCCATTTCTTAACATCTGCTGCAACTGGAAGTGCATTCCGTAGAAGACGCCGGAAAGGTTGATTGAGATTACCTTATCCCATCCGTCAATCGGGTACTGGTCAATGGGAGCCGAAGGTCCGCCGATGCCCGCATTATTGCATGCTATATCGAGGCTTCCGTACTGTGAGACGGTCTCTTCAACCAGCATCTGGTGGTCTATGGGGTTTGCCGTATCGGCCCTTAAGAACATAGCCACCCCACCCTTCTTCTGGATAGCGGATACAGTTTCATTGCCTCCTTTTTCGCTGATATCTGAAACAACAACTTTAGATCCTTCGGATGCGAAGCGCATTGCTATTGCCCGGCCTATACCGGAGCCGGCTCCGGTAACAATTGCCACTTTATTATCTAGTTCATTCATATAGAAATCATTTTTAAGTTTGGAAAATTTTTGTTAATTAAGGTTTAATTTTCGGGGTTGTTTTCGTTCTACCGGCCTGCCCGCAAGGTATTGTTTTAGGAGTATATTCGTTATTCTTTAAGTCTTATTTTTGTCAGCTGAATCATATTCTTTCATGTTAAAGATAAGGCGCCGGAGGTTAAAGCCATTATTTTATGCCCCGGTAAGAATTAGGGGAAATACCCGCATTACATTTCATTATTTCGAAATAAAAGAAAGACAGAACGGAGTTATTCTGATGGTGTTATATATTGTAGGAGGAATTGTTTTTTTATTAAATCTGCCATTCGGTTTCTGGCGTTCCAAGGTAAAGAAGTTTTCCCTTCAGTGGTTTCTGGCCATACACGCGCCTGTGCCGCTGGTCTATGCGATAAGGATATACGCAGGCATAAGCTGGCATCTGGCAACATTTCCCGTTCTGATCGGTTCATTTTTCCTGGGGCAGTACGTGGGGAACAGGTTCAACAAAAGGTCCAAGGTCCAAAGTCCAAAGTCCAAGGTCGCTGCAGCGGATCCGCAATCCTAAATGCAAGGCTGAGGAAATAAGAGGGACTTTTGGGGGATATTGTATTTCGGCTGGTAATTTTCTTATTTATTGAATAAGCCATGTTCATTTATTTAAGAAAGGGAAACCGGAAATGGATATTGGTGCACTGCCCGGAATTATAATTACCGGCATAATATCAGGAGCGGTGGCAACAGCCGTCATGACACTTTTTCTTGAGGCTGTAACACGCTCCGGCCTGGCGCATGCAGATATGGTAAAAGCCATTGGAAGCATGGTAACAAAATCCGCCCACAACGCATTCAAAACCGGCATAATTATACATTTTGCCTGGGGAATTTTCTTCGGCGTCTGCTACACTTTCATACTTGCCATGTTTAATATACACATGATAGCCTACACTACAGCCGTAGGAGCCTCAATAGGGTTTGTGCACGGATTTGCCGTAAGTCTGATGCTGGTTGTAGTTGTAGCCGAGCATCACCCGCTGGAGAAATACAGGAATCCCGGCATTCAGGTTGCAGTAGCGCATTTTGTTGCGCACGTTTTGTACGGCCTGGTGGTTGGGATAATGGTAGGATTGGTGGGGTATTAGAGTACGGAGCAAAGTGTGAAATTTTGTTTAATAAGAAATTCCCACACCATTTGCGAACTTACATATCAATTTATCAAAGTTTTCCTATTTTTAAGCCGCGGTCAGCGGGCTTGCTGTCGATAGCCCAGGGTGAAGGAATTCCCGGAGGGAATGACCGAGCCCTGGGATACGGAATCCCACCAATTCCACATGGCGCCGCGGTCAGCCGCGCCATGTTTCGGATTTGGGGTGAATCCATTAGAAAATCACGATACGCCATTGGAAATGATTTATTTATTTAAAATATATCCGCGGTGCAAACGGAATATGTCGCGGCTGCCGCGGCTCCGGGGGATTGGTTTGGATCATTTATCCCGGGGTTCCTGCGCCCGCCGCTGCGGGCTTGTCACCGCCGGGCTATCAATACCATGCCGCTGACCGCGGCATCTGAAGAGAATCCTTTTATATTTGCTCAGTTGAAGTTTAATGCGGATCACATAATTTATTTTCAACATTTTATTTGAAAAGGAAAAAAAAATAGCTATTTTTTCATTATACATGAAGAACAGCTGAACATACAAAAGGTACGGTAAACTCAGGGTAAGTTACTTTTCATAAGCAGTTTTGGTAATCTCTATTCATTTATAAAACAGTTTTTCTTTTGGCATTATTTGTTGGAAATAAAATATTCTTATCATCACAAGTTATTTGGAGTTGTCATGAAAAATTGGTTTTATATTTTCATTTTGCTTCTTACTGGTGAGCTTTGTGCTCAGGAGCCTTTCCCTGCCGGTTTTTTCCCCCTGAAACCGGGAAACCAATGGTTTTATACATATTTTGATTTCGGCTGGACAGGACGCATTGACACTACAAAAGATGTCTATAAAGTTATGGATACAATGACTGTGATAGAGGGAAGATCTTATTACGTTATAAAACAACTTAATTCCAGCAGCGCATCCTATATGTATCTCCGTATGGATAGTACCGGGTATTACCGTTATTCCCCCCAATTTAATAATCATGAATTCAAATACTTTGACCCCAGACCCCTGAAAGAGGGAGATTCCTGGAAGCAAAGAAAAGCCGAACATGTTGGAAAGGATTCCATTTTTTACACCAGTGTCATGGCGCAGGCACCATCACAGTTTTTTGGCAGGGATATAACTTTTACTTCACTCTTTGTAACCGACAGCGCTCTTGGCTATTCAACAAACACCTGGGCAAACGAATTCGGACTCCTGCGCCAGACTTATGAAGGAGGCGAATATAACCTGGCAGGCTGTATTATAAACAATGTTCCAAATGGAAATACCTCAATGAATGTTGTTGCAGTTGAGAATTCAAAGGCAAGCCCATCACGCTTTGAGCTTGAACAGAATTATCCGAATCCTTTTAACCCTTCAACACAGATCAGTTTCCAGGTGCCTGAGGCCTCAATGGTAACTCTAAGGGTTTTTGACATGCTTGGAAAGGAAGTGGCTACTCTTGTAAATGAATATAAATCCGCCGGGAGCCATACAGTTCAGTTCAACGCATCAAATTTACCAAGCGGAATGTATATCTATCAGCTGAGAGCAGGCGAAAACATTTCATTACGCAAGATGATGCTCCTCAAGTAATATTTTCTAATTAAATGAGCAAAAAGGCAGAGTCCGGTGTTATAAGGGCTTCTGCCTTTTTTGTTTTTAAGCAATAATATTTTCGATTGTCCAAAAATGTCGGGTTATCTATAATCTAATTGAGGTCGATGTGGCCTCATCCCCTCTCATTGTATTTTACGGCGTTGCCTTTGGAAAGTTCAACCGGGTACTTTTCTTTGTTTTTTACCATCTTTCTTTTCGTGGCTTCAACGGGATCTATCTTCAGCCTGTCGCATATAAAAATGAGATAGGCCATTATATCGCCTATTTCCTCCTCGGCCTTCTTGTGTTTAACCGGCTCCAGATTCATACTTTCTTCTTCAGTCATCCACTGGAATAATTCAACGAGCTCGGAGGCTTCCACACTTAATGCCATCGATAGGTTCTTTGGCGAGTGGAACTTTGCCCAGTCGCGCTCTTCCCTGAAACTGATCAGAAGTTCTTTTAATTCATTCATTATTTATCTCTTTAATTTAATTTCCGCATTGCAAAGTTATCAAAATTCATTTGAAATAGAACAAATTAATTTTTTTAAATCCGCCGCGAAGTCTTGTTTATTTTACGGCAACATCTTAAGTTTAACGCAGCTTAAGAATCGCAAGTCACTTACGATCCTGATTTATAACATTAATAACGGGTGATCATGATGAAATTAAAGTTACTGTTCTTTTCGACTCTTATTTTTTGTTCTTCACTTATGGCCCAGGGCAATGTCTACCTCGTCCTTGGAAGCGACACCGGGATGTGGGAAGGGCTGGATGTTTCAGACTACAACTGTTACATAAAGGGCGACCTGTATACAGTTCCCACTCGCAACGGTTATAAGGTTATGGATGACGCCTTCCGCAATTCCTTTAAGGATTCCTACGGCGGGAGCCTGAAACTCACATGGTGGATGATGTCGGGCAACATGTTCCGCCTTTCCATTAACGCCAACACTCCAAATCCTAACTCCATGGCCCCCTACCTCATGAAAAGGTATCACGGGGATAAAATTGCACAGTTCGGCGACGAGCTTTCGCTTCATTACCATACTTATTTCTGGAGCGACTATAATCAGGACGGCATCTACTACTGGAACCAGGCAAAGACCTTCAATGAATGCCGCGAGGATTTTGATTACACAATGGCTCAGAACCTGATTGACGAGAACTCCTTCCCCGTCTCTTTCAGAAGCGGATGGCACTTTATGGATAACGACTGGCAGAATTACCTCGATAAGCTCCTCCCATTCTCAATGCACAGTGATTATCCTTCAAAAAAACTGGTCGACCCCGAGGAACCTCTGGATAACGTTATCGACTGGTCGCAGGCCCCTTCCGTCTGGGTGCCTTATCATCCTTCAGCAGATAATTACCAGCGCCCCGGAAACCTAAAAGGGTGGGACTTAAGAAGCCAGCATATAGGCTCTCTGCCACAGAAGGAAATGGATTCAATTTTCGCACGTGCAAACCGCGGTCTGGATCAGGCTGCATGTCTCTGGGGACACCTGCCCGAGGAGGATTTTCTGACAAACCTTAAAAGAATTGACTCTCTTGCCCACGTTTCGGCAAAGAAATTCCCGAACGTTAAGTTCCGCTACTGCACGGCAGTTGAGGCAATGAAAAGATATCTCAAGACAACTGATGAAAAGCAGCCTCTGCTTCAGGTAAGCCAGGTGGAGCAGAACGGCAAAATGGCCTTCGACATTACAACAGATGAGGAGATCTACCAGGCTCAGCCCTTCTTTGCAGTGAAGGATATCTATGAGAGATACACAATATTAAACTGCACGAAAACGGGACAGAACAGCTGGCGCACGGAGTTTACGGATAAAAACATTCTTGCCAAGGCAGGCGCCGCGGTTACGGACCTTGCGGGCAATCTTTCAAAAAAACTGA
>JBLMYS010000318.1:0-34618 GCA_050258415.1 Acidobacteriota bacterium
TACTCTTCTGAAAAGAGCTTTTTAACATCCGTCCCGAACCGCTTTTCGTTGGTACAGAATTATCCGAATCCTTTTAACCCTGCAACCACCATCCGTTTTACAGTTCCATATTCCTCGCTGATAAAGATAAAAGTCTATAATGCACTGGGGCAGCTAACAGAAGTGTTCATCGATAAGAAACTTGAGGCTGGCGGATATGAATATACCTGGAACGGATCGGACTACTCCAGCGGTGTATATTTAATTCGTCTTGAGGCTGACAATTATATTGAAACAAAAAAAATGATTCTCCTGAAATAAAATATTCAGGCAGATCTACAGATCCCGGCATTTTCTGCCGGGATCTATATTTTTAATTGCATAATCCGGCTCCCCTTCTACTTCATTTTGGCATATCTATTTGGATTTAAAACTTTTATAATATTACGGAAATGTTTTCAGGCATATTATCTTCCACTTTTTAGTCAGGGGGCTAAAATGGGAAAAACAAAAAATCTTTCACTTAGGCGGCATCTTGCAAGCCTGGTGTGGGCTGTCTATACTGCACTGGGGACAACATTTGCTTCGTTTTTCATTGATGGAGTAGTCCGCTCATTATATGTGGGTGACAATATAACATATTTACTCTGGGCCGTTATAATTGCCGTATGCTGCTTTTTAATCATAAGATATGATCCTAAGAGCATATGGTATGTTCCTCTGGTCAGCATCTCAATATTTGTTCCCGCAGTCTACGCCGAAATACAATTCTGGGGCAGTCCAAATTCAATTTCTCTTCTGGCGGGAGTTATATTAATTGCAATTACATCCTTAATGGCATACAGGATTGGGAAAAAAAGGGATGTACATCCTCCTATGCAGGTCAAAAGAGCATAATTTTTTTTCCTCTCTTGCTGAATAAATGGTTTCATTAATGCAGCCTGGTTCAGAGATTAGAATTTATCCCTTCTCTTTTTTCGTTTTCAGTCCGCAGGAGGTTAACCGCAAATACCAGCACCCATATTACATAGCCGTAAATATTAACGCGCTCTGTAATTCCCATCCAGGGTGTGGGCATACCGGTCCCGATCTTCGGTCCCTGCATTCCTGTAAGCGCGCCAAAGACAAACAGCAACGCCATTGTTATTATGGAGTACCATTTGAAACTTTTTCCAAGTGCAGAAGCTCCCGTTCCTATTGATCCCAGTATGAAAAGGACCAGAACGCTGGTTAGTATAATGTGCATTGTATCGGAATAAGTTTTAGGCGCATCACGGAGGTTCATCGGGAAAAACAGAGCTGTTACACCACCTGTTACCGCACAGAATGCAAGAAGGATTGCAGCTACTTTCAGAACACGCCTCTGCCCGCCTGACTCATAAACGCCAACGGCAAAAGCAAGCAAAAGCAGATCAGACAAGTTAAAAAGAGGAAGCACAACAGGCCTTGCCGGAGAGGCGATTGCAAGAATCTCGCTGATATTTTGTGAAGTATAATCGTAACCATCATAGATCAGTGTACCAAGAATATCGGCAAAGATGTAAAGCAAAGGATAAAGTATGCCGCAGGTGAGAAGAGCCTTCAATACAGTTACCGAGGGAATTTCTTTTTTGCCATGGATGATTGTTGCAGTTTGCATTTTAACCTCTATTTAGAATTTTGGGGATACCTGAGATTACGGCTCTGTAATAAATTATCCCCCTTTCGGATAATAGTCAAGGGCCCCACTTTCCCGCACAAATAGGACTTTAGCCGGAAATTCCATATTTTCGTACAGAAATGTTTCCCAACTTCCGGCGATAAAACTCATGAGTGAATATAAAATCCGTGAATTTCCGGCTACAAGAATTGCAACCATTGACGTTGGTGCAATCGGTAAGGAGAAACATCACATGTGTGCTTTGCTGGAATGTGATGTTACGGAGAGCCGGCAAAAAATTAAATCCATAAAACTTCAGGGCAATAAAATTTCTTTTACCTCCTGGCTGCTCAAGGCCATAAGCCTGACGCTCAAAGAGCACTCTGAGGCAGCGGCATTTTTATACGGAAGAAATAAGAAAATAATTTTTGATGATATAAACGTATCGCTTCTGGTTGAGAAGGCCGTGCAGGGCACAAAGGTTCCGATACCCCTTGTAATTGGACAGGCAGACAGAAAGAGTATTCCCGAAATAACAAAAGAAATTGAATCTGCAAAAGAAGAAGTGTTACCGGATAGTTCAATTGTAATTAACAAAAAGACAAGTCTGATGGAAAGGCTTTATTATTATCTGCCGGGATACCTCAGGAGAGACATATGGCGCTTAATGCTCAGGCATCCAAAGTCTGTTTATAAAAAAATGGGGAATGTATCTTTTACTTCAATTGGGATGTTTGGTCAGGTAAAAGGCTGGTTTATTCATACCTCCATTCATCCTGTTTCTTTCGGAATAGGCTCCGTAATAAAAAAGCCCGTAGTGATTAACGATGAAGTAAAGATCCGCGAAATTCTAAACATAACCGTGTTACTTGATCATGATGTTATTGACGGAGGTCCAATGGTCAGGTTCATCGGCGATTTAGTCAAAGCCATTGAATGCGGCCGGGGATTATAAACTTATCCTTCTTTTTCTTATATTTACGCTCCACATTTTACTTATCTAAAAGCAAATTCGGGAAAGGAACAAATTGGAAAGATCTTTATATCCGGCGGCAATTCATCTGTTCTTCAGAAAAGACGACAATATACTTTTGCTCAGGCGTTTTAATACAGGTTACGAGGACGGAAATTACAGCGTTGTAGCGGGTCACGTTGAATTTGGTGAGACCGTTACGCAGGCAGGCATAAGAGAAGCTAGAGAGGAAGTTGGGGTTATTATAGATCCTCTGGATCTAAAAGTTCACGGCATCATGCACAGGAAGTCGGGCGACGAGAGAATCGACTTTTTTGCTTTTGTTGACAGGTGGTCTGGCAATATAAAAAACATGGAGGAACACAAATGCGACGGGCTTTTGTGGTCATCTATAGATTCTTTGCCGCCAAATACAATTCCATACATTAAGCGTGCGCTTGAGCTTTCAGAAAAGCCCATATGGTATGAAGAATTCGGGTGGTAACAACTGACAATACATAAATAATTTTCCGGATTATGTTTATCAGATTTTTGAAATAGATTTGAGGTAGTTCTGAGGATCACTTCCCCTGTCCGCCTTCTCAATAGAATTAAGCATTTTCCTCAGCAAAAGGACTATTCTACCGGAGGTTTCAGTTATTTGTGTTTCAGGTGAAGACTCCCGTTTAATTTGAGAATCGCATACCACTCTTATCCCTTTATAGACCTCCTCTTCGGACTGTGATAATTCCATAGTGCTCTCCCGGGTATCATACTGCTCGGTCCTGTAATGTTTAACAGCTGCCTCCAGAGCGTTGATTACCGTATAGTCCACCATCCATGGATTGCGGTTAAATACAGATATAATTGCGCCCTCAATTTCCTTTTGCATTCCGGTGTTTTCTTCCCGGTCAGACATTGTTCCCTCCTGTGGTTTTCTCTATAAATTGAAAATTCCTGTAATGAATTACAAGCCGATAAGCACCTAAACTTAGAGTGGCGCATTTACCTGAATTTATCTATTTTCAATTTAATGAATTTTGCAGATTTCCGTGGAATATAGCATGAATAGCAGTTTTAAGGACAAAATAATTATTATTACCGGAGGCAGTTCGGGCATAGGCGCTGCCGCGGCAAAAGAGTTGAGAGAAAAAGGCGCAAATGTTGTTATAACGGGGCGCTCAGAGAAGACAAAAGCTGTAGCCGAAGAAACCGGAAGCGACCACTTTCTGGTTGATTATACTCGCTTATCCGATGTGCGCAAATTCGCTTTGGAATTGCTGGAAAAATACCCCAGGATAGACGTTCTGGTAAATAATGCGGGCGGAATCTTCCCCGACAGGCGTATTACGCCGGACGGGCATGAAATGATTTTCCAGGTAAATTACCTGGCGGCGTTTCTCCTTACAAATCTCCTGCGCAGCCGTCTTGAAGAATCCCATGCCGTTGTAATTAATTCCTCAAGTGCCGGTCACATGTTCGGTCGTCTGGATTTTGAGGATCTTGACATGGAGAAAAAATTTAATCCCATGCGGGCATACAGTAATTCCAAGATGATGAATATACTCCACGCCATGGAAATCAGCAGGCGCTTTAATGGCGTAAGTGCCGCGTCGTTCCACCCCGGAGGCGTTGCAACAGGTTTTGCGCGTTCATACACGGGGATCATGAAATTTATTTACGAATCCCCCTTCAGGCACCTTTATCTTATTTCCCCTTTGAAGGGAGCAGAAACGCTTCTGTGGCTCATTGAGGGCACACCCGGGCGCGACTGGACTCCGGGCGAATATTACTTCAAAAAGAAACCCGGGAGAAAAAATTCACAGGTAAATCCCACAACTGCTGAAAAGCTGTGGGAAATTTCGGAAAGGCTGACAGAGAAATATCTTTAGCGTTTTTATGCTAAGTTAGGTATTCCCTTAAAAATAAAGCCTGCCCCGTTTTGATAATAACTATAAAAAATATAGGTCCAGCATGAGCATTTCTAAAATTTCAGTTATTGCCTTAATTACATTTCTTTTTTCAGCACCGGTCTTTTCCCAGGTAATGAGCTGGGAGAAGCATATGGGAAACGAAGACACTTTAACGACAAAAAGCATCGCAGTATCAGCCGAAGGTGATGTTTATGCTGCCGGTAATTTCCGGGTGTATACATATATGTGGGACAGGCTGATTACGGTTGACGGATCCAACGACGGATTTATTGTCAGGTTTGACAAGGATGGGAACCTCATCTGGCTCAAGCAGATAACAGGACCGGGCGCGGCATACTGTACTTCCATTTCTGTTGACCAGTCAGGGAACTGTTTCGTCGCGGGAAACCTCTGGGGGCAGATAACTATTGGCAATGTGAACCTGCAGACCGATTATGTCAAATATGACGTTTTTATTGCAAAGTTTGATAAGAACGGGAACTTCCTTTGGGTAAAAAAAGCAGGCGGCAGTGAAACCGGCATTCCGAGGATTACTGCAGACAATAACGGCGGCTGCTATGTATCCGGAACATCAGGATACACCGATACAGAGTCTTTTGGCGGCACTTCAGTCAGCGGTCCCTATCTGGCACGGTACAATGCCGATGGCAGCTTTGCATGGGTAAAAAAGATCCCGGCAGGCGCAGTTTCTTCAGACTCTACCGGAACAGTTTACATATCAGGAAGCTTTAACGGGGCCGCATATTTTGGAGGCACTTCGGCAGTAACAAGCAGCGGAGGAAGTGATATATTCACAGCAAGGTACGACAGGAACGGCACAATGATGTGGGTAAAGAAGGCAGGCGGAACACAAGCCGATGCAGGCACCTCGGTTTCAGTTACTCCGGATGGAAACTGTTATATTACGGGCACCTTCATCCAGTCAGCTGACTTCTCCGGCACACAGGTTACAGGAAACGGAAGCACAGACATTTTTATTGCAAAGTATGATAAAGACGGCAATCTGCTATGGGTAAAAGCTGCCGGAGGAAGCGGCACAGACGCCGCGAATGCAGTTTCCGCAGATCAGAACGGTAATTGCTTTGTGGCGGGTAATTTCAGCCTGACGGCGGCTTTTGGAGATGTTCAACTAATGAGTAAGGGAAATACCGATATTTTCATCAGCAAGTTTGATAAAAACGGTAACCTGCTCTGGACAAAACAAAATGGTGGGGTATTTCGTGATGAGGCCTCGACGATTGCAGCAGATGGAAACGGCAACTGCATCTCAGTATATAAAGTTGCCCAGGGCAGTGAATCGTGGGATAATTTCGCCTATATAGGAAAACTTTCAGATGCCAGACTTTCACTCCTTTCACCTTCAGGCTCAGAACAGTGGAGATCGGGAACCAAGCAAAACGTCTCATGGACAACAAACCTTGATAAAGTTATGATCCAACTTACACTGAATGGAGGGGTTACCTGGGTTGATTTAACCCCGACACCCGTTGATGGCAGCCTTGGAAGCTACAGCCTTTCTGTACCAAACAAGCCTTCCACTAACTGCAAGGTAAGAGTTTACAGCCCTGATGCTCCAGGCTTAGCAGCCGATACGAGCGGAGTCTTTACAATAACGAATTCAATCGTCCCGGCAATTGTAATAACGTCCCCAAACGGATCAGAAAAATGGCAGATTGGGACAGAGCATAATATAACGTGGACCGCGGTATCCACCGGGAATAAACTGTCAATTGAATATACAAAAGACGGCGGACTCTCATGGAAGCTCCTTTCTGACAGCGTATCGGCATCTGCAGCTTCATACAAATGGACAGCCCCGGGAGATACAAGCACACAGTGCAGAATAAGAATCCGTGACAATTCAAATAGCGCTGTTTATGATATATCCGATAATTTGTTCAAGGTTTTGCCGACACCAAAAATATTGTTCCCCGGCAAAGCCTCAGACACTCTGGTAATAGCAGATTCCAAGGAAATTAAATGGTCGGCTCCCTTGGTAAAAAATATAGATCTGTTTTACTCGCCCGACAATGGAAAGAACTGGAATAAGATAAACCATTATTACAATGAATTGGTTGAGGCAGCAAAAGGAACATACAGCTGGTTTGTTCCTGTAATTTCAACTTCCGATTCGTGCAGGCTGAAGATCATTGACACTGAAGATGCCACAGTTTTTGGTGAGACGGATAAATATTTTACAATCTATAATCCTATAACTATAACATATCCCAAAGCAGGCGATACACTTCAGGCGGGAAACTTCTATGATATTACATGGACAGCAAAAGGAGTAAAGAACATTAAAATAGAATACAGCGTACCAAGCCCAGAAGCTTGTTATTTACCAGATGCACCTCAATACTGCGATACAGCGCTTATAAAAGAAGATGTAAGGTCCCTTCCGTATGATGCCTCAATAGGAATTTATACATGGATCGTGCCTGATAATGCAAACCCCAGAGTAAGGCTAAAGATCCTTGACGCGCAGAACCCGCTTATCTACAATGTAACGGGAAAGTTCGTCATTTCACCAATGCCATCTCCCGACAGCCTGCTTGCACTTTTTACAAGCAATGCCGTAAAACTCTCATGGAAGGATAAAACAGATTACGAAGAAGGCTTTAAGATTGAAAGAAAGCAGGGTTCGGGAAGTTATACCGAAATCGCAAAAGTCGAGATGAATGTAACAAGCTACACCGATAACACAATAGACCCCAAAAGTTTAGAGACTTATTCATACAGGATCAAGGCTTATAACAGCTATGCATCATCGCCATATACAGAGATAAGCTTAAATCCCACATCTGTGGAATATAAAGGGGAGATACCGCAGGCTTATGCTCTGGGGCAAAATTTCCCAAATCCCTTTAATCCTTCCACAATTATCAGCTTTTCACTTCCAAAGGAAAGCAAGGTAAAGCTTACTATTTATAACGAGTTGGGAGAGGCCGTAAGTGAAGTGCTAAACAGCACAAGAGTAGCAGGAAACCATGAGGTGAGTTTCAATGCCGCACGTCTGGCCTCAGGATTATATTTCTATTGCCTGGAAGCCAGTTCCATTGACGGCAAAGACAATTTCAGGCAGATAAAGAAAATGCTATTGGTGAAATAAATTTTTTAAGCTCCAATTATTAAAGGGTAAGCCGCAAAGCTTACCCTTTTTTATTATCTTCCCTTTCCCTTAGAATTGCCGCACAGTCAAAAAATAAAACCCGCATAGTTTTCTGAAAATTTATCTTTATCTTATATCAAAAGTGCAGGCAATGAAAGATGCGGCCTGTATGGTTATTGTGAAAGAAGGGATAAGTATGAGAGCCGGGATATTTTTAATAATTTCTATTATACTGATGTTCGCAGGATGCTCAAAAACAAACTCAAATGAGAGAAAAAACTCAGGAATTCCGAAGACAGGAGAAGGTATGGAAAAAGCAACATTTGCCGGAGGATGCTTCTGGTGTATTGCCGCGCCGTTTAATCATCTGGATGGAGTAAAGAATGTAATCTCAGGCTACGCGGGCGGGCACGTAAAAAATCCGTCATATGAAGAAGTAGGAACCGGCACAACAGGGCACGTGGAGGCCGTTCAGGTAATTTATGATCCTGAGGTCATCAGCTACGCTGAACTTCTGGATATATACTGGAAACAGTTTGACCCCACGGATACTGGGGGATCATTTGCCGACAGGGGCAGCCAGTATACGTCGGCCATTTTCTACGAAAACGATGAGCAGAAAGCGATAGCCGAAAAGTCGAAAGAGAAGCTGGATAGATCTGGCATATTTAAGAGGCCAATTGAAACAAAAATTCTCAGGTTCACTTCTTTCTATCCTGCAGAGGAGTATCATCAACAGTACAATGGGAAGAACCCCCTCAGGTATGAAATGTACAAAGAAGCCTCAGGCAGGGAAAGTTTCATCAAAGGGTTGTGGGGCGATGAAGGGACCGACCGGTATAAGAAACCTTCTGAGGCTGATATTAAGAAGGAGCTTACACCCCAGCAGTATGAAGTAACTCAGCATGAGGGAACAGAAAGAGCCTTTGATAATAAGTACTGGGATAATAAGCAGGAAGGGATCTACGTGGATATAGTTTCAGGAGAACCTCTCTTCAGTTCAACGGATAAGTTCGAATCGGGCACAGGATGGCCGAGCTTTACAAAGCCTATTGATCCCAGATATCTGGTAAAAAAGGAAGACAGTTCACATTTCATGCACAGAGTTGAAGTCCGCAGTAAATTCGGCAATTCACATTTGGGCCACCTGTTTGATGACGGGCCCAAGCCCACTCATTTACGTTATTGCATGAATTCCGCTTCTCTTAGATTTATTCCCAAAGCTGACATGGAAAAAGAGGGATACGGAGAGTTTTTGTGGATCTTTAAGTAATGCCTGATTATAAATAAATCTATCGCATAAATGGGAATTATCCTTTTTGAGATTGCCATTTAAAATGCAGTAGTTTATATTGCATCACTTACTATAATCTGGAACAAATCAGCGGGTATAAAATGCAAAGCAGGCGGTTCTATCTGGTTACCTTCATTCTGGCTCTTTCAATTACCGGATGCACTTCGACCTATGTTAAAAGGAACTTCCCCACTAAAAGTGCTTTCATTGAGAAGCTTAGTGAAAATTCCGGTTCAGCCGATATAATCACAAAGAATGATTCCCTGATTTCGGCCAGCGATCTAAGAGTAACAGGTGACTCGCTGCAATGGAAAGATTCAGGTGCTAATGAAAGGTCAGTTCTTCCACTTAAGGATATAAAAGAAATTACATTTGTACATCACTGGGGCAGCAGCATTACATACGGAGCGTTTAGCGGCCTGCTCTTGGGAGGAGTAGTTTCAGGAGTACTTCTGGAAGATGAGACAAACCCCAGATGGAGCAGACACCCGTATATGTCCGGGCAATGGGAGGATGGAGGAATAAGTCCGGTCATCCCTGGTGCTTTTGCAGGATTTCTGGCCGGCGGCATTTTTGGCCTTGTTGCCGGTAACGATGAACATTTTGTCTTTGATGATTCCCCTTCAGGCAAATCCCTGAAAAGTATCCGTTCAACGCGTAATTTTGGAATTAAAATAGGCGGGCATTCAATTCTTACTAAACGTTCCGACGATTCTTATCGCAGCAGACTTACCATTAAAGGCGTCCCTTCCATGGGGGTTACTTTCTTTTATAAATATCCATTGGACCGTTTTTTTTCAATTCGGAATGAGCTCTCATACCTGTATTCAAGCTCAAAGGCGGATTTTTCAGTATTTCTTCCCGGTGAATTCGAGGGCTATGAGGCAAGGGGTAAAACTGAAGAAAGATTGAGTATAATTGAGCTCGCTTCTGCCTTTAAAATTAATTTAATGAGGTCTCGTCTGACCCCTTACCTGCTGATTGGCCCAAAACTCGATATTCTTTTCCCGGGGAAATCAGGTTTAAGCAAGACACTGGAAGATATAAAATCCCAGAATTATAGTCCCGCCGGAACTGCTCTTTCCTCCGAATATAGCCGTGTTGTCTGGGGCACAATTTTAGGCGCCGGATTTTCAACAGGGAGTATTTTCCCGACAGAACTTTTCATTGAAGGTGTGTACAATCTGGATTTCAGCACGCGAATTAAAATGCACAACAATCTGGACGATTTCGGACTAAAATACAATGAGTTTCAGCTGAACATTGGAGCCGCCATTTTTTAGCGCATTGCGGAAAGAATTATCATCGGCAAATATTGTATGTGTCTTGATCTTTTTTGCTTATTACCGGCGCCAGGTTCCATTCCACAAGGTCGTAGCTGCATTCAACGCTGCGCTCAATTATATCGGGCAGGTTGGGGAAGAAATCTATGCCGGTCACTTTCTCAACCGAGTCCACGCTTACAGTAAAATGAATAAGTGAATCGGTTGTTCCACAGTTTGGGAGTATAAATCCTATTGCCTTGGGCCAGTGCCCCTTCCTGTAGTCGAGTATTACCTTGTAGAAGCCCCAGGGGACGGCAACACGGTTTTTCTTTCCTATAAACTTCATGCTGTCCCGGAATATGGGACCCGTGGCAACGTAAAGAAGGCTATCCTGCATAGCCCAGGTTCTAACCAGTTCCTCAAGCTTCGACCACACCCCGCGGTTAAATGAGGGTTCCTGCGGTGACATGTTGGACATAAAGAAGCATTCCTTCATAAGTACAGGAGATGACTTCATATCGGCCGCAGGACAAAGATGGCCTTTATCGTAGCCAGATTTTTCGTAATCCTTTGCAGTTGCTGAACCGGTGGAAACAAGCGTATCGGGAGTAAATTTATTTGTGCGTTTCATTGACCCATCAAGCATATCGCGCGTAAGTTTATAGGCTACCCATTCGGGCTGTTCATACCTTTCAATATATGAAAGTGTAAAAGCCGTGTGCTTTATTATTTCCGTGCAGCTTGAATAAGGCAGATAATTGAATTCCTGCGCAATAGCTGAAGAAATCAGGAATAAAGTCACAACCAGGGATGTAAACATATTCTTCATTTATTTTACCGGATTTTCCAATTTTTAAGCTTTCTCCAGATCCCTTTTTGTCTCACTCGCTTTTTGTCTCACTCGCTTTTTGCCGTATCAAGTATATTCTGGAAAAGAAAATCGACCAGAATTTTTCCAAGTCCAATTCCCGCTCCAAGGACACCGCCGATCTTCACAGCCTGGATAAAATAAATCCATACTGAAATATATTCGTTTAGCTTATAAACTGAGAACACATATATATTCGCAATTGCCATTATTAAGTATACGAGTATGAATCCCGAGAACCATGAAGCAACAACATAGATTGCCGGCTTGTCCTTTTCTTTGCGGAAGATGATAAAAACCATTATTCCAATCAGGAAATACCAGAGGAGATTTCTGATGAGAATAGGAAATTCATAACCAGGCTTGAATATAGTTGTTAATAGAAACGTTAAAAGCATTCCCCCGGTAATTAGCCCTTTAAGGCCCTTATTCAACAGTAAATAATAAAAAATTACTGCTGAAAAACCATACATTGAAAAGGCAAAAAAAGTATTGGAGGGGTTGGCAACTGCAGAGCCTAAAAGCAGAATACCAATTACTAGAAAAACGAAAACCTGAACAAAGACTTTCAGTACAAGCTGGCCGTTTCTGTTTTCCATTGCATTCTCTATAGCTTTTTTAAAGTGTGACTGTAACTTCGGAAATAATATGTTTTATGTCAAATTCTGTTATTTTGACGGGCTATTATAAGTGGAGGAAAGATGCGTTCAATATTTATTCTTTCAATTATGGGCTAAACTGCAGGCCTGCTTTTTATGCAGGCCCACAACATTGAAAAAGTCTGGACCATTTATACCATTCCTTCTTTTACTTCAATTATTTCATCTGCAACAAGGCCATGTGCCTTGCGGTGAACCTCCTCGGCGGACTTTTTATCCGGCGCTTCACAGAGGCAGAATACTGTTCCATCCTTTTCATTGAACCAGTATTTCAGATAATTCACGCCATAATCTTTCTGCACTTCCAGATCTTTTTTATGTGCATCGCCGACCGCCTGAGCCGTCAGGCCGTCAACGTGTTTATGTATATCCATATACAGTGGCATAAGAATCTCCTTTCTTAAGTTATTTCATCAATTAATTTATGAGGGGCGTACATATTAGCAATCCTATTTTTAATGCCACAGGTTTTACGGAATACACCTGAAATATTATATCCCCGGCTTGCGCCTGAAAAATCCCCGGATTATATTGCCATACATCATCGTTTCCCGTATAAAGCAAACAGGGAGAAAAAAATGAAAGCCAAACAGTTCATTATTTCATCTTGCGTTCTTGCTCTTTTGGTTACAGGATGCACCTCGATATACTTTAAAAAAGATTTTTCAACGGAAGAAGCTTTCTATAAGCAGATCAATGAGAACTCCGGCTCAGCAGGACTTATCATGGCAAATGACTCCACTATTGATTTGTACGAGCCCCGAATTGAACAGGATTCAGTAAAATGGGAAACGACAAATTACAAATTTCTCTTTGATCCTAACTCCAGATCCATAGTAAAGCATTCCATCCCTCTTAATGATATAAAAGCCGTAACATTTACACATCACTGGGGAGGTAATATTCTTACCGGGATATATTCAGGAATTTTAACGGGGGGAGTGCTTGGAGCTGCACTCCTGCAACTGGACATTGGCGGTGGTAACTCAGGCAGCGAACTAAGCCCGTTAGTATCTGCAGTACCTGGGGCAGTGGCAGGAATACTGCTGGGCGGTATTGTTGGAATTATTACCGGCGAGGATGATCTGTTCATATTTGATGACTCCCCTTCCGGCTTAAAACTTATTGAAAGAAATTCCCGGCATCAGTTTGGCCTTAAACTGGGTCGCAACTCAGGTTTCAGCAATGATCTGATCCTGCAGAAATATCACAACAGCGATTTCACAAAGCTCCGTAGTAATAGAATGCCTGGCCCAATAGCTGCGTTGTATTATAATTATCCATTCTCACAGTTGTTTTCACTTAACAGTGAGCTTTCATTTGCCTCAATAGGCAGCAGCACTAAACTCGCCGTCTGGATTCCGAACATGAAAAAAGCTGATCCCGGCTGGAGGCTGAATTCGTATGAAAGCAGTTCTGAGGAATACATGAAAGTTCTGGAGATGGCTGCTGTAGCAAGGCTTAATCTATTCAGGTCAAACCTCACCCCCTACATTTTGCTTGGCCCCAGGTTCGGTATTCTGTTTCCGGGTGAATCAGGAATCAATAAATTTTTAACCGGTTTGCAAAGCCGTGTAAATACACAGGGAATCGGCCTATCCTCCGAATATAACCGCTTAACTTTTGGAACCACATTCGGGGGTGGCTTTTCGACAGGGAAACTGCTCCCGGTTGAGCTTTTGGTTGAGGCAAGATATAATTTCGATTTCACCCCCCGCTTTGTAATACATTATAATATTCCTGGAGATGTGAAGTTTTTGAGCCCTTACTACAATGACCCCGGTAACCAGTTAATTAAATACAGGAGCAGCGAGTTTCAGCTTACAATTGGAGCGGCTATTTTCTAGAAGATTTCATGAGGATGGGTTTTCTGCGACTGCCGGCTTTTCCCGGCAGTCTTGAAGAATATGGATAACTTTTTATTTTAACAGTAATGCTTTGAGTGTCTTGCTGCTTTGTCCGCATACGGCATGTATGAAATAATTTCCCGTGGGAAGTGAATTTGCATTCCAGCGGAATGTATGTTTTCCCGCCTGCATCATGCCGTCATAGATTCTTTCAACTTCGCGGCCTGTTATGTCGTAAACAGTAACCCTGGTGTAGCCGCCCTCGGGAGTCTCAAAGCTGATGGTTGTCTGCCCGTTGAACGGGTTGGGATAATTCTTCAGATCAAATTCCTGAACCGACTGCACAGGTTCATCAGACTCAACCGAAGTCATATTGTCTCCCGGGAAGAATGTGTAAGCCACGCCGCCTTTCGGGAACCAGGAATTTGACAGATCCGTCTTGTTAAAAACGTAAGCATAGCCGTTACTCTTAGCAGGATCGTGAACAATTGGATCCCCGTTTGAATTAAAACCTGCCACCATTATGAGATGTCCTGTATATAATGGCTTGCCTACAGACATCACCACGCGTCCGCCGGCAGCAAGCACGTCGTAGACCTGGCTCCAGGTGCGGTATCGCGTTACAGCTCCGCTAAGCCCGTTCTGTACGGCATTTTCTACCGTTCTGGGCCACACTCCATATATTTTCCAGTAAGGATCATAATTTTCCTTTGCAAACTGAAGCGGGTCGACCATGATCTTGTAGCTATGGAGAACCATGGACGTTGAAGTGGGAGAACAGATGCTTCCCCCTATGTCAGGATCAAGGGCATACTGGTAAAAATGATCAGTTTGAATAAAAATAGCCTTGGGCTTATCGTTTACAATTGCAGTAATATTCACGCCTGAAGTTGTGCGGCTGTCGGAGACAAAGAAGCTCAGTTTGTTCAGACTTGCCGAAGGCTGGCTTGCAGCGGTTCTTTTCATTACAACCTGGAACTGCCATTTACTGCAGTATGAATTGAGCTGAACGAAATCGACGTCAATCTTTCCCCCGGTAAAGCTTGTGGCACCATAAGAAGGCCATATGTTACTCTTCCAGTATCCTGCCGTCATCCAGGGTGACCAGGCTCCGCTAAAGATGCGTATAAGAACCTTAAAGCTGCTGTTGTCGTTGGGGACTTTCCCGTTCCATGAAGGGAGTCCTTCATTGAAAGGATACTTTGAGGAATCGGGAGAAAAAACGGTGTAGCCTTCGGTAGCATTGTCCTCGAGGACGATGCTTTTTCCATCCGGTCCAACTTTCATTCCGCTCATAGATTCAATTTTCTTTATAAGGCTGTCCTTTTCAAAAAAGTAATGCTGGTCGGGATAAGTCTGGCACATGAGGCTGCTAGTCATTATCAGTAGAAACAGTATCAATTTACGGGGCATTAAAACTCCTTATTTTATCTGGTAATGGAGCAAGTGTGAGCTATTATGTGCCACAATATAGTGAAAAAATACCATGATATAAAACAGGAATCCAGCCTTCTTTAGAGGCTCTCCAAATAATCAACCATTTCTTTCCTCCCTTTTTCACCGGGCAGTTTTCCGAAGCCCGCACCCATGTTATCAGCTAAATGTTCAGGGTCCGATGTACCGGGGATGACGCAGGTGACCGCAGGGTGCGAGATAATATATTTCAAAAAATACTGCCCCCAGCTCTTGATGTCGTAATCCTTTGCCCATTCGGGAAGCTTTTTCCCATGAACAGTCTTAAAAAGGGAGTTTTTGTCGAAAGGGACATTTATTATTACGGCCACACCGCGCTCCATTGCCGAAGGAAGGAGGCTCTTCTCGGCGCTGCGTTCGCGGATTGAATAATTAAATTGAACAAAATCTATCTTCTCCGATCTTATAATGCCTTCCAGCGTTTCATGTGATTGCGTGGTATAGTGTGTAATTCCTGTGTAGCGGATTTTGCCTTCCGCCTTCCATTTATTCATTGTCTTCAGATGCGTCTTATAATCCACAAGGTTATGCACCTGCATAAGGTCCATCGTTTTGCGCCTCATTTTCCTGAGGGAGCTTTCCATCTGCTCTATGCCTGCTTTCTCACCGCTTGTCCAGACTTTGGTGGCATAGAAGAAATTATCCTTTAGGCCCAGCTGGCTTGTCAGGTCGCCAATGACCTCTTCAGATCTTCCGTACATAGGGGATGAATCTATGAGGCGTCCTCCCATTTCGGTCATTCTCCTTAAGACCTCTTTAAGCTCTTCGCGCTCAATTGAGGAAGGACCCACGTCAAACTGCAGCCATGAGCCTAGTCCAATTACAGGGATCATTTCCCCCGAGGAAGGTATCTTGCGTTCTATCATAATGCGTTCAATAATTTGTTATACATCATTTTAATATTAGAAATTTGTGTGCAAAAAGATATGAAAAACAAAGGGCGATATGCGGCATTAAAAAAGAGACACGGTTAAAACATATTTTTTTAATAGAATCTTTAATGATGAAAATATTCTTTTTTTTGGATAATTTGAATGTGAAAAATAATTCAACATAATAGCAGCAAATGGAAAAAGATATCAGGTCGCAGGGTAATGGATTATGAAGTTTGGTTTAGATGAAAATATCATCGAGCAGATAAAATCTGTATTCGCTTCCTTTCCTGAAATTGAGGGAGCCGTACTCTACGGGTCACGTGCAAAGGGGAATTTTAAGAACGGATCGGATATTGATATTACCCTTATGGGAGAAAATATTTCTTAATACTGTCCGGCTTCGTGTCATATAAGGAACTCCCTGCGGAGTTCTGTGGTTATTTAGGTGATTTCTGATTATTTTTGTGCTCAAATATTTGATAAGGTTTATGAAGAAAAGAATAACAAAAAAGAGTAAATATAAAATTGTGCGCTTCGGCCAACCGGTGCTGCGTGAGACTGCTAAACCGGTAACTGTTTTCCACCACAAGCTGCATGAGCTGGTGGATTCACTTTCAGACACACTTTACCGCAGCGACGATGGTGCCGCAATTGCGGCTCCACAAATTGGGGTGTCGAAAAGAATAGTTGTAATTGATTATGAAGATGAATACCTGGAGCTCATCAATCCTGAAATACTCTCCTCCTCCGGAGAAGAGACAGGCCTTGAAGGCTGCCTTTCACTTCCCGGGTTTTTCGGGAATGTTCCCAGGGCTGAAGCTGTTAAAGTTAAATATCAGGACCGCAACGGCAAGGAAATTGTAATTGAAAGACAGGGAAACATGGCGCGCTGCCTCCAGCACGAGATTGACCATCTGGACGGGATACTTTTTATTGATAAGGTCACTGATAAGTACCTGACACATCAGGACACTGATAAAAAGCTTAAACTTCAGGATGCACTCGATCTTTCCAATGGGAAAGAAGTACCCAGCCTGGAAGAAATTTCTTTCTAGAACAGACCGGGCCATTGTTTAAGGCTGTAAGAACAGGATTTCTGCAGCCTTATTGTTTTTCATTTCTTCTTTGAGCTCGTCATATTCTGAAGCCCTTTTTGGAGTTCTTCCTGGTTCATAACCGGAGTAAATGTTACCTCTGCTTTTAATTCCATAAACAGGGGTTCTGTTACCTGGGGCATCAGATGCGAGTCCTTCATATCAAAGAAAAAGTATGCGGTACGTTTTCCATTTTCCGGGGTAAAATAAACGGCTTCCGGCTTTATCATATCTGCAACCGACATGATTGTCTGCTGAAGCGTACCATCTCTCAGTGCCCTGTTGCCTGCTTCTGTATCAATACAGACTTTCATTAAAGTTCTCATATATTATTCCTCCTTTTATATTACTGTTTTTGTTTATAGCGCCTTTGCCATCTTTGAACCAGTAATAATTTTAACAGAAATAATCCGTCGGCACAGAATTAGTTTTTCAAAACCTATCGGACCAGTTAAGAAGAATTCAGCAAAGGATTTAATTAATGAAAGCTGAATTGATTCAAAAGTCAATGCCTAAGAAGACATCCCATCCATTTTACCCGGATACAGGCTATTTACCAGTTTATCCAGTGGCCTTCCCCTCATGGCGCTCCAGGTCTCGTCTATGGCGATCTGTGAGACCGGAGGCAGGCCTATTAGTTTCAGTGCATCCGGGATAGTCTCTCTTTTAATGTTTATTATTTATCTCCATTGTTAATAATACCAAATCTGTTATTTTATTTATATCCGTTACATAACATTGGGGGCTCAGATGAAAGTAGCACTGATCGGGGCAAGCGGTTTTGTGGGCTCAGCTATATTAAATGAAGCTTTAACGCGAAAGCATCACATAACAGCAATTGAAAGGCATCCTTCCCTAATTAAAGTCCAGGATCCCAAGCTCACCACAAAAAAATGCGACATATTTAATACCAGTGAGCTTTCTGAAATTCTCCGCGGGCATGATGCTGTAATCAGTTCTTATAACCCGGGCTGGACTAATCCTAAGATCTTTGACGATACAATTCACGGCTATCAGTCGATAATTAATGCCGTAAAAAAAGCCGGCTTGAAACGCATTCTGGTCGTAGGTGGTGCCGGAAGCCTTGAGGCCGAACCGGGGCGCCCTCTGGTCGACCGGGAGGACTTTCCAAAAGACTGGAAAATGGGAGCCATGGCGCTGCGCGACGTACTGAATATGTTCAGACGGGAGAATGATCTCGACTGGACATTCTTCAGTCCTGCGATCAATATTTTCCCGGGTGAGCGCACCGGAAAGTTCACCCTCGGTGGCGATGAACCGGTACTGGATGACAAGGGGCAGGGCAGAATTTCCGTGCAGGATTATGCCATTGCCATGATAGACGAGCTGGAAAAGCCGAAGCACAAAAAACAGCGTTTTACCATTGGCTACAGGTAGTGGCGAACTTAAGGACAAACCCCGTCTGGCAGTTCTTTCGCTTTATTGTAATTAACTTCAGGATGCTGAGGATGGTAAGGAAGCATTAAAGGGAAAGGTATAAGTAAAGGGCAGCCATGGCAATTGGCTTTGACTGCCCGTAAAACTTCAGATTATTTAGTATTTTGGTTCAACCAGGTCGAACTTGTTTCCGTAAAGGTCCTCAAAAACAACTTCAGTTCCCCAAGGGCTCTCCGCAGGGAAGCCCTGGAAGTTAACTCCCTTTGCTTTCATCCTTTCGAAGTCTCTCATGCAGTTATCTGTAATAAATGTCATAAAGACGTGATCCGAGGCCTGAACGCCGATCTTGCTGCGTTTCTCCTCTGTATCTGCCAGGACGAACACTATTGCCGTATCGCTTTGTTTCTGGGGAGCAACCGTAACCCATCTGAAACCGTTTCCAAAATCATTGTTGGAAATGAGCTGAAAGCCCATGATGTCTGTATAAAACTGAATAGCTTCATCATAGTTCCTTACAAGGATTGTGATGTGGCCTATATTTTTCATTACTAAAAATACCTCCTTCTTCAGGGAAATAATCAATAAAATACAGATACAAAATTAACGAACTCTCTAATAAAACTATATAAACTATCGCAAATATTTGCAAATAATTTACCGTTTTGTAAAGTCCTTACTTTTGGGGCTTAATGCCGGTAATTCCATAGTGATAAGGAGGAAGATCGACTATTGGCGAGACGACGAAGCCCGCTTTTTCCATACATGCCTGAATGTCCTCAGGTTTAGGTCTGATGGACATTTCAGGCCCGCGTGGAGTCGAAGGGTCGTAATTCCAGTGGATTGCCGCAATTTTTCCTCCCTCGGGGATGATCCGGCAGGCTTCCTTCAGGAGCCTCATTGGATCGTGCCCGTGCAGAATATTAAAAAGCGCAACCGCCTGAACAAATTCGTCTTCAAGGCCTGTGCCTTCATTTTCAAGGTCTCTTTGGGAGACTTCCACGTTTGGAAGCTCTTTTACACGCCCTTTAACCTTTTGAATCATTTCACTTTCGATATCAAAGGCATAAAGGCGTCCTTTTGTCATGCGGGCAATCTCAAGAGTAAATGTGCCATAGCCGCAGCCAAATTCGGCAGCATTTCCTTCAATACGGCCTCCAAAGAGTCTTTCAATTATCAGCGGCGGATTGAAAAAACTTTCCCACAATTTTTCTTCAGGCATTCCGCTATCGCGTACTTTCATAAATATCTCTTATTTAATTATTTTCAAATCTTCTTCAGTTGCCGGGGCTGAAAAAATAAAATATTTCAATTAGGGGTAAATATCCAACGAATTAACCAGAATTTCAATTTGATTTTTTTGCATGATATTGCTTCTAATCCCCCGTTTGATGGAATATCAGACCAATTATAATTAAATTAAATGCGGCTGTTCAGGCATTTTTAATAACAAAAGTATTACATATGGATTCAAAACTTAGCCCTGCGGGTCTAAAGGACCTGGAGCTGTTGATTAGCCTCATGCAGGAGTTCTATAAAATTGAGCATCTGGAGTTTGACCCTCATTTTCAGCGCAGGGCTCTTAAGGAGATACTTGGGAATAGTGACTTCGGGGCGGTGCATATAATTTATGCCGGGCCTGAGGTTGCAGGATACGTGGTAGTGACAAACTGCTACAGCCTTGAGTTCCACGGGCGCTTTGTTTTGGTTGATGAGCTCTACCTGAGGGAAAGCTACCGGGGAATGGGGATTGCAAGGTCCGCCATGGAAAAAATTGAAGATCTCTGCCTTGAAAGGGGCGTTCATGCAATAAGGCTTGAAGTGGCAAAGACAAACGTTCGTGCCCAAAAGGTATACCTAAAAGCAGGCTTTAAGGCCGAGGAGCGCGATCTGATGACAAAATGGATAAAGGAGTAAGAAAATGGTTTTTGATTCAATTTTGAACTTTTACAACTATGCATCAATTCATCCGCAGTTTAGCAGCGTTTTGAGCTTTCTGAATGTTGTGAATATTGCAGAATTGCCGGTTGGCAAACACCTTGTAAATGAGGATGGCACGTTTGCAAATGTGGATGAATACAAGACAAAAGACATTTCCGAAGGATTTATAGAGTTCCACAAAAAGTATATTGATATTCAGATCATTCTCCGCGGGAAAGAGAAGATAGGCATATGCCATAAAGACATGGCGCAAGAGCTGGAGTTTAATGAAGCTAAAGATTTCGGGAAGTTGGAAGGCAAAGCCGATTTCATTACATTAAATGAAAGTTACTTTGTTATTTTATTTCCGCACGACGGCCACATGCCGCAGATTAAAGACGGAAGTCCTGAGAGTGTAAAGAAGATGGTTATTAAAGTACCGGTCGGGCAGGAAGCCTGAAGTGCCTGCCCGCGGAGAAGGGAAATATTCCCATTGGCTGGCTTAATTCTTGTAATTCTCCGCTATACCTGAGTAAACCGGGCTTTAACCTTAACTGAAAACCTCTGGCTTGTAATGAAGTTTTCATTGCTGTGCAGCATTACAATTCTAAGTGAGCGGGCGCTGCATTTCTCAAGGTCTTTTATATAGTTTACGTTAATAATGGCAGAGCGCCTCACCTTAATAAATTCCTCGCCGGGCAGAACGCTCTCCCACTCTTTCAAAAGTTTTCTTACCAAAATGCGTCCCTTATCAAGCAGATATACAATAGAGTAAGGCCCGAGGGCTTTTATGTATTCTATGTCGCTTTTTTTTACAAGTTTCTTTTTCCTGTTTATATTGAGCAGGATTGAATCCGCATTCTTCTTCTGCACCGCGGGTGCAGGAGCAGCAGTGTACTCATTGACAGCACGTCTTTCAGCAAGACGAAGTTTATTTATTTTGACCCTTACCACATTTAACAGCTCATCGACACTAAAAGGCTTGAATATGATTGAATCGACGCCAAGTTCCATCCCCTTTTTAAGTGCGTCGATATTATAGTCCGACGTAAAAAAAACAAATGGGATTGCTCCCATCAGGTTGTCCGTTGAAATTTTTTCAAGTACTTCAAGGCCGCTCATTCCATAGAGCATCATATTACAAAGAATAAGGCAAGGGAGTTCGGATGCTGCTATTTTCAGCCCGTCCTGCCCTTTATAAGCAGTAAGCACTTTATATCCCGCATCCTCCAGAACTTTTGAAACGACATTAAGGAACCTTGAATTTGACTCAATAACCAAAATACTTTCCAAGAACCCTCCCCTGAACTGAGCATATGAACCGGAACCAAACCTTCTTTATAGTATCGGATTTTTCGCTTTTAAGCCAGTCAATTCCTTGTAGCTTTCTGCTCGTTCATTTACAAAAACGGTGCGTTAATTACGGTTTACTTCTCTTTTTTCTAAGGTCTGAATATTTAAATGATATGTGCGCGTCCAAACGCATAATGAATGCACAGGCTGACTTGATTGCAATCCATAAAGAGCATAGTATATTGTTGGTCTCTCACTAATAAAAGGAATTGGTTATAGCAAAATAATACAAGGAGAAATATATGAGAAAAATCTCAGCACTCATTGCTGCAGTTTTATTTATGCTCTTTTCTGCTATGACAGCCTACTCGCAGACGTATTTTGCAGCAAGGCTCTCTCATGCACAGCAGTTTCAGAGCGGAAGCAAAACTGACAGTGTTGACAGGGGTTACACTGGTACGGCAATAGTTATCCTTTCAAGCGACAGCACGAACAATATGACATTAAATTACATGCTCACTATAGGCAGAGGAACCCCCGGTAATGACACTTCACAAACTGGTGGCGGAGGCAGCACCGGAGGCGGCACGGCCAAAAATGATTCAGTAAAGCTCAGAGCCATTTATTTTAATTTAGGTACAATTGGAGATACCGGCACGACAGTTTTATCTGTAACCAGCGGACTCAGCGGGAATTCATATACAGGCACATTGAATGCAGGAGGCAACCAGGCACTGACACAGCAGGTAGTGGATGCACTATTGCAGGGTAAAATATTTATTGTTGCTGTGCTTGATTCAGGACGCATCAGAGGGCATATTCACCCGGTAACAGGCGCAGGATTTGTGGCCCATCTTACTGCTCCCCAGGAAACAGACAGCGTTAAAAACTCAAAGGCCAGCGGTGTTGGATCCTTCCTTCTGACTGACCTGGGACTTATCTACCAGGTTTCGGTTCAGGGTATTGACATACAGGCCTCCCACATACACATGGGGATGCCTGGAATAGCGGGCCCCATTGTATTTCCTATAGCATTCAACGGCCACACTGCAATGGGTTTGTGGAAACAGAACGATCAGTCGAATCCACTTACAAAAGACCTGTTGACCATGCTTCTAACTGAAGGGCTCTATGTTAACGTACATTCGCCGACGTACCCCAAAGGGGAAATAAGAGGCCAGATACTTCATGCAGCGGGCTTTGGATTCTCATCTCCCTTAAAGAGCAGCAAAAGCACACAGGGCGGAAAGGCTGATACAACTAAAAGAGTCATTGGAAGCGGCACTTACACGCTCACGGATTTCGGGCTTGTTTATCACATTAACATAAGAGGAACATCAGTAAACAACATCTACTTTGCAAACAATACTACAAATCAAAAACTTAAAGACATTCCGAAGTTCAGCGACACCACATTCTCTGGCGTATGGTTCTCAAAAAAGGCTTATGAAACAAATCCTCTTATTGACGGCGGAATAGCAGACCTTTTGCAGGGGAAAGTTTCTCTTGTCGTTGAAGCAGGAAACGATACTCTAAGAGGCGTTGTAATGCTGCACAAGCAGACAAACTTCTCGGCTCTGCTTTCCGGCCCACAGGAAATCCCGAGGCACATGATACATCCGACTGGAGGCGGGCACTTTATTCTTACCGCAACAGGGCTTCAGTACAATATTACCTTAGCCGGAATTGATTCCATAGTGGGCGCTCATTTCCATATGGCGCCGATGGGACTAAGCGGTCCCATTGTACATGCCATTACATTTGACTCCACTTTTACGGCACAGGGCACATGGAATCTGACGCCTGACCAGGGTTCCGGCATAACGACAGATATGATTACCGCTCTTCTGGAAGGGAATATATATGTAAATGTTCACACCCGTACTTATCCTGGGGGCGCAATAAGAGGTCAGCTTGTACCTGCCTCAGGCACCGATTTCACCGCTCATCTGGCAGGAAATCAGGTAATGCCGGCAACGACAGAAAAAGCAATGGGAACAGGCAACTTCATTCTGACGAACGAGGGACTTACATACAAGATAACGGTTGACAGCTTAAAGGTTACCGGAGTGCGGATTGAGCAGGCGCCCTTTGGCATGACAGGTGGAATTGTCAATAATCTGCAGACCGCAGGATTTGACACGAGCAATACTATCATTGGTGTATGGCGCAGGACGGGCGGCACATCACCTCTTAGCGACCAGCTTATTACCTCGCTGCTTAGAGGCAATCTTTATGTTAACATACTCACCTCGGCAAATCCAAATGGAGCAATTAGAGGACAGATACTGCCCAATGGCGGAACAGGTTTTATTGCTGTATTTGATTCAGCTACAGCAGGGCAGAATCAGACGGCGTCAAAGGGATACGGCAACGGCATGTTTATTCTTACAGATGCCGGACTGCTCTATGACATTTCCGTTGCGGGCTATACCGGCAATGGTGGTAACTTTACAAACGGGCAGGGTGGAACATCCCTATTCCAGATGCCTCAGACATTTAACGGAGGCTCTACGAACGGTGTATGGGTAATGCTGAACGACACTGCAAACGCTGCAAACAACATTGCGGCCTTATTCAACAATTCGCTCTATATAAGCCTGACAGGAGGCCCGTCGGCCCCGATCGGAAAAACCTTTACGCCTAACCCCACATCAGTTAAACTTGTAAAGGGAACTCCTGAAAACTTCAACCTTGATCAGAACTATCCTAACCCGTTCAACCCGACAACAACTATCAGATTCACTATACCGCAGGCAGGAGCAGTAAGTCTGCACATTTTCAACATACTTGGTGAAAAGGTAGCCACACTCATAGACGGACAATTAAGGGCAGGCAGATATGAAGTAAGCTTTGACGGCTCAAAGGTAGCAAGCGGAGTATACTTCTATAAGATCAGCTTCCAGAACAGCATTGTGACAAGGAAGATGATGCTTATTAAATAGTGCCAAATGGCACTATTGTAAATAAGTCTCCTTTCCGGTTACACGAAAAGGGAAAGGGACCGGGAGCTTTTGGGGAAAGCCCTCCGGTCCCTTTTTCTTCAAATCCCGTGATATTTTAGGATGCTACTGAGAGCAAGACTAAAAACAAAAAAAAAACCCGGAACCGGTCTGGTTTCGGGGTTTTTGTTGTGGGCGCTATAGGATTTGAACCTATGACCTTTCGCGTGTGAGGCGAACGCTCTAAACCGCTGAGCTAAGCACCCATATGAGCACGGAAATAACTTAAAACTTCCGTGCAGCTAATTTACAAATTATTTAGGAAAAAGTCAGTCATTAAGTTATATAATTGTATTCTTGTCATGCCGCCATAAATGCTGTGGTCGCGCCCGGGGTAATACATTACCCTGAACTGCTTGTTGGCATCAATAAGACGGTTTACAAGCTCGACTGAATTCTGGAAATGAACGTTGTCATCCCCTGTTCCGTGAACGAGCAAAAATTTGCCCTTAAGGTTTTCGGCATAGTTCAATACCGCACTTTCCTCGTATCCCTTCTCATTAAGCTCCGGAAGCGACATGTAACGCTCGGTATAAATGTCGTCGTAAAACCTCCAGCTTGTTACAGGCGCAACAGCTATTGCCGCCTTGTAGTACTCAGGCGCCCTCATGATGGCTGAGGCCGATGAATAGCCGCCGTAGCTCCAGCCCCAGATGCCTATCCTTTCGCCATCTACATAAGGAAGGCTTCTTAAATACTTTGCCGTTTCCGTGAGGTCGTTTACTTCCCAGTGCCCCAGGTTCTTGTAAGCAAGCTTCTTGTACTCTGAGTTCCTGCCACCTGTAATGCGGCAGTCCATGGTTACAATAATATATCCCTTTTCAGCCAGGAGCTGGTGCCACAGGCCGTCGCGGCTCCACGAGTCGGTAACCAGCTGTGAACCCGGTCCGTTATAGTTCATGACAATAACGGGATACTTTTTCGTATTATCAAAGTTGCGCGGCCTTATCATGTATGCGTCCAGCACCACGCCGTCAGTGGCCTTAAAGGTAAAGAATTCCACGGGTGAAAGGTTGTAATTTTTTAAGACACTCATATCGCTCTGCAGGAGTGTTGTAATTCTTTTGCCGTCAGTCCCATAAAGATATGTAGTATAAAGCGTATTGGCGTTGGAATACCTGTCGATAAAATACTTTGCGTTTGTGGAGAGGTTTACCGTGTGGCTTCCCTCCTGCTCTGTTAAGAGTTTTGCTTTACCCCCTGTCAACGGCACTGAATAAAGATCCTGGAAGCGGCGGCCTCTTTCATTTGAAGTATAATAAACTGTCTTTGAGGTTTCATCAACTCCAAGGACGTTATCCACTACAAAATTTCCTTTTGTAATCTGGTTTATGAGTTTGCCAGAATAGTCATAAAGATAAAGGTGATTGTACCCGTCTTTGTCTGAAGCCCAGATGAATGTTTTCTTATCCTTAAGGAATGTAAGAGCATCCTGGACGTCCACCCAGGATTCCGGGCTGTTTTCCTGGAGGATCATTTTTGAACTGCCCGTAGTAATGTCGCAGAAAAGGAGCTCAAGGTGGTTCTGCAGGCGGTTTAATTTCTGAACGGATAATACATTAGGATCAGCCGTAAACTGAATGCGGGGGATGTATATATCGGTTTCTTTCCCTAAGTCCATCCATTGGGTTTTCCCGGATTCTGTATTTACAACGCCGATTTTAACCAAAGCGTTTTTAGCACCCGGCTTGGGATATCTGTACTTATAGCCCTGGAAGTAGAGCGAGTCGTAGTTTATAAGTTCGACCTCAGGCTCCGGTGACTGATCCAGGCGCCAGAATGCAATAGATTTGCTGTCCGGCGACCACTGCCATCCGTCGATAATTGAGAACTCCTCTTCATAAACCCAGTCGAAGTGGCCGTTAAGCACAGTTTCACTTCCGTCAAATGTAAGTTGTTTTTCCTTATCTGTTGCAATGTCGACTACAAACATGTTGTTTCCGCGTACAAAGCCGATCTTTTTGCCGTCGGGAGAAAACTGTGCGTTTGATTGTTCCTTATCCGACTGTGCAAGGAGGAAGAAGCGTTTATCCTTCAAATCGTAGATATAGAAAGTGCCGCCCGATTTGGTTTTGCGGGCAGGAAGAACTCCTGTAAAGAGAATATAGCGTCCATCAGGCGACCATGTATAGTTCTGGATCTGGAACGGCTTATCCCCGCTTTCAAGCTTCAGGTCGCCTGCTGAGACGACTGTTTTTTCCTCTCCGCTCTTAAGGTCGTGCTGGTAGATAGAGATTCCGGCCTCAGTATTGGCCAGGTAAGAATACTTATTACCGTTATCGAACCACTGCACGCCCTTAAGGCTGCTGCCATAGAAGGCGCGGTTGGTATAGAGGTCCTCAACCGTCAGGGAATTCGGCTGTGAATACAGGTAAGAAACGGATATTGTAAAATATAGCAAAGTGATAAATGAAAACAGTTTTTTCATTACCGGACTCCGAAATTAAAAATTAGGTTTATTTATATTTATACTGAAAGACTATCGGTGACTGCTTAGAAAGAAGGACATTTTTCAAGTCAGGTCACAGGTCAAGCTCTCTTTTCATTTTAACCAGCGTATCCTGTATGCTATGAGGTTTGTAGCCCAATGAGGTCTCAGCTTTAAGAATGACGAGGCCCGATTTCAGGGGTCTTGGTGCCGGCTGGCGAAGATCACAAGTCATTATGGGTTTAATCAGATCCTTGTCAAGCCTGAAGAAATCCGCGATCCTGAGTGTAAAATCGTAGCGCGAGAGAAATTCCTTTCCGCCGATGTTAAAGATTCCCTGGCGGCGGAACTCAATAATACGGCTTATGCCTTCAACCAGGTCGTCTATATAAGTAGGGTTATTGATCTGGTCGGTAACGATCCTGATCTCTTTCTGCTCCTTGAGGGAATTGACGACCCAGCGTACAAAGTCGGGCCTTCCGTTCCTGACGGGGCCATAAAGGACGTTCGTCCTGATAATGGTATTTGTAGCCCCTATGAGCCTCAGGGCGTTTTCGCTCGCAAGCTTCGTCCTGCCGTAGTAGCCGAGGGGGTTTGGTTTTGCCTCCTCGGAATAGGGGCCGGTTTTACCGTCAAAGATGTAATCGGTTGACACGTGAATTAGGTGTGTATCGATAATGCGTGAAGTTTCAGCCAGGTATTCGACGCCCTTTACGTTTACCTTCCAGGCAGTCTCGCGTTCCTTTTCACAGAGGTCTACATTTGTAAAAGCCGCGGCATTTATGATATAGTCGGGGTAGAAATCATATACCACGTTCTTGACAGACTCCCTTCGTGTCATGTCAATCTGCATATAGGGGATGGAAGAGTCGTTATAGGAAACTTCCTCAACGGAGCTTGCAAGGAGCTCCACATTCCTCTGTCTGGAGAAATAATCCACCAGGCGCTGTCCGAGCATTCCGTTTGCGCCAACGACAAGGACTCTGTTTTTAATCAAATCGTGCGAATGTATCATCTTTTAACTTTAGAAAATCCTTAATTTCATAATAAGAGGCGGTTAGACCCGCAGCAGCATTAGCAATGCGGGCGGCTTCAGAAAGACTTTTGCCTTTAAGATATGAAGTAAAAAATGCAGCACCGAAAATGTCGCCGCAGCCTACCTTGTTAACACAGTTTATTTTAATTGCGGACTGAAAATAAGATTTTAATTCTCCATTCTCAAGGCTATATATTTTACTTCCAAGTTCTCCCTTAGTAACTATGAGGCATTTAAGCCCCGTTTGAAGAACTTCACGGGCAATTTCAATTTCACTTTCCTTCCGGCTTAAAGTTCTGAGCTCATTTTCATTTACCTGGATCATATCAACCTGTCTGATCCATTCCATGGCCCGTGGTATCAGCCTGAATTCCCTCTGGTTATTCTCACCCAGTCCTCTTGAGAGTGTATGGACGTCCATGTAGACCGGGCCCTTGAAATTTTCTCTTAAGAATTTCAGGTCCTCAAGCCTAAGGTCAAATCCCGTAATCATGTTAACCAAAATGCCGTCGAATGAGTTCAATTCATGAATGGCGTTGACATCCAGGTTTTCAGCCAGATTCTCATAGTTTTCGCATCTTTCCGCGTTATCCGGGATATAAAGGTTTACTCTTGGTATCCTCCCCTTATACTGGAAAAAGTCTTTTTTCAGGCTGTCGTAGAGAGGGGAAAAAAGACTTTCGGATTCTTTTTCCATTGGGGTCAAAAGCATAAGGCTGTCTTTTTCTTCAAGAAAGCTTTTAAGTCCCAGGACGGAATAAAATATTCCTCCGGGCTTAAGCTCATGACCGCCTTTTATGTGTATATGATCCTCAACTGAATGTCCAATTACCAATAACTTCATAATATCTCAAATAAGGTGAAAAAAACATATGAAATATTTATTGCCCGGCAATTAACATTTGCAGGCAACAGGTATTTCAACGGGATAAATATATGCAAATAGCGCGAAATTTGCTTAAAAGGAAGGAACATGGCTAAAAATTTGAATGTTATATAAGTACAAATAGATTATATTAAGTAGTTAATCCAAAACTTTCGGGAAGTTACTTAAATGAAAATCGGTATTACCTGTTATCCCACCTATGGCGGAAGCGGTGTTGTGGCAACCGAACTTGGCAAGGCACTTGCGGCAAAAGGGCACCAGATACATTTTATCAGTTATGCCCTGCCCCACCGTCTGACCAACTTCGTTGAGAACATATATTTTCATGAAGTTGAAATGAGCAATTATCCTCTCTTTGAGTTTCAGCTTTATTCACTTGCACTTACAAGCAAGATAGTTGAAGTGGTAAGATATGAGAAGCTTGATCTTCTGCACGTGCATTATGCCATCCCCCACGCCGTAAGCGGATATCTGGCAAAGCAGATATTAAGGAAAGGCAATTCCGATCTTAAAGTGGTGACGACACTGCACGGAACGGACATTACGCTTGTCGGGCTGGAGCCCTCGTTTCTGCCGCTGGTGAAATTCTCTATTGAAGAAAGCTGCGGTGTTACGGCGGTATCGCGCTTCTTAAAGGAGAAGACACTTACAAACTATCACATAGAAAAAGACATAAGTGTAATATATAATTTTATAGACACCAATCTTTTTAAGCGGGTCGAGAGTGAAAACCTGAGGAAGCATATTGCTCCGAACGGAGAGAAGGTAATGGTGCATACTTCGAATTTCCGCCCTGTAAAGAGGGTGCAGGATACAATAAAAATTTTTGAAAAGGTACACAAGGAAGTCCCGAGCAAACTTATTCTTGTAGGAGACGGTCCCGACAGGTATGAGTGTGAGCGTCTTACAAGGGAGCTGGGTTTGCAGAACGACACATTTTTCTTAGGCAAGCAGGATGGACTGGTTGAGATTTTAAGTGCTTCGGATCTTTTCCTTTTGCCTTCGCAGTCGGAGAGTTTCGGGCTTTCGGCCCTGGAGGCAATGGCCTGCAGCGTGCCTGTTGTAAGCACCAGTGTGGGAGGAATTCCTGAACTTGTAATTCACGACCAGACCGGATACATCGCTGAGATAGGGGATACGGACAGGATGGCAAAGTATGCAATAGATCTTCTTACTAATGAACGGAAGTATGAGGAATTTGCAAGGAATTCAAGAAAGCGCGCGGTTGAGGATTTTGAAAAGAGCAAGATCGTCCCGGAATATGAGCAGTATTATATGGATGTGCTGAATCATTAAGGTTCTCGAGGTTCAAAGTCCGAAGTTTTGGAAGCCCTCTGCAAGGAGGGCTTCTTTATTTAATGGCTAATCTATTTTTGCAAAGACCGGTTTTCTTCCGATTGAGTAGTAGGTAAAGCCCAGCTCCTGCATTTTTTCCGGCGTAAAGATATTTCTTCCGTCAAAGATTACCGGTTCTTTAAGCGTATTTTTAAGAATCGAGAAATCAGGATTTCTGAATTCATTCCATTCAGTTACAATTATTAGAGCGTCTGCATTTTTAATCGCATCATATTCATTTTCGGCATAGACTACAGAATTATTCAGATAAAACTTTGATGCTTCAATTGCCGCAGGATCATATGCAGAGACAGAGGCGCCAAGCTCCAGAAGTTTTTTTATAACAACCACTGAAGGCGCTTCTCTCATGTCATCAGTATTAGGCTTAAATGCAAGTCCCCAGACAGCAAAGCGTTTACCTTTTATGTCGCCGTTAAAGTGATTCAGGATTTTATTTATCAGGACCAGTTTCTGTTCACGGTTGACTTTATCGACCACGGTAAGGATTTTCATTTCCGATTCATAATCGCAGGAGGTTTTAATAAGCGCGTTTACGTCTTTCGGGAAGCAGCTTCCGCCGTAGCCTATGCCGGCAAATAGAAATCTCTTACCAATACGGGTGTCTGTTCCCATGCCTTTGCGGATCAGGTCCACGTTGGCTCCTACTTTCTCGCAGAAATTGGCCAGTTCATTCATATAGGTAATGCGCATGGCAAGGTATGAATTGGCAGCGTACTTCGTCACCTCGGCACTTGCCGTATCCATTTCAAGGATAGGGTTGCCCTGGCGCACGAAAGGCTCATAAAGAAGCCTCATCATTTCGAGGGCCTTTTCCGAATCGGAGCCGATAACGATACGGTCGGGTTTCATGAAGTCTTCGACGGCAAAGCCTTCCCTTAAGAACTCAGGATTAGAGACGACGTCAAAGTTGCTCAGGCCGAACTTTTTCAGGATAGAGCGGACCTTGTCAGCCGTACCGACTGGGACGGTACTTTTATTTACGATAATTTTGTATTCCCTGTCTCCCGATGCCTCAAGAATTCTTCCGATATCCTCAGCAATGCCAAATACATATTTCAGATCAGCCGAGCCATCCTCACCCTGCGGAGTTGGCAGGCAGAGGAAGATTATCTCTGAGCTTTCCACGGCATGTTTAAGGTCGTCGGTAAAAGATAGTCTTTTCTTTGCAATATTACGGTAAAAAATAAAATCGAGACCGGGCTCATATATTGTAACTTCAGCATTCTGGAGTTTTTCGAGTTTTTCCTGATTGTTATCCACACAGATTACCTGGTTGCCCATTTCAGCGAAGCAGGTTCCGGAGACAAGCCCGACATAGCCGGTGCCTATTACTGCCAGATTCATTTTACCTCCAAGTATAAATAATTTTTCCTTCTCTTAAATTCATATTACACAAACAATCCAAAACTAAAAAGAACAAACGTTTGGTTTAACATAAAATCTAGAACAAAAAATCTTTCTCAATTTCCCGGAAAGTTTTCGCCTTTTTATCTTTTTCGGAAACCACCGGATTTTCAATTTTCCAGTCTATATTCAGGTCACTGTCGCAGTAAATAATTGACCTTTCATCGGGCTTGCTATAGAAGGCCGTGCATTTATAGTGAAAGACAGCCTCTGCGGAATGGACTGAAAATCCGTGAGCGAAGCCCGGAGGTATCCAGAGCTGTTTTTTATTCTCACCTGAAAGCTCCACGGCAACGTACTGCCCGAAAGTAGGAGAATTAAATCTTATATCCACTGCAACGTCCAGAACGCGGCCCAGAATGACCTGGCAGAGTTTCCCCTGGGCGTTTTGCCCCACCTGATAGTGGAGGCCTCTTAAGGTGCCGAAAGTTGATTTTGATAGATTATCCTGCACAAAATCGTAGTCTATTCCAATGTCCTTATATTTATTTTTGCTGAATGATTCAAAAAAATATCCGCGTTCATCATGGAATACGTCAGGTTCAATTACAAGAACGCCTTTAAGTCTGGTTTCTGTTATTTTCATAATTTATGACTAGCTTTAGCTCTCCTTCAGAATTTTTTCAAGATAAGATCTGTAGAAACATTTAGGGATACTGTTAATCAGCTCTTCAAATCCCTTTTTGTCTATAAATTTCATAGTATATGCGATTTCCTCCACGCAAGCAACCTTAAGCCCCTGCCGGTCCTCAATGACGCCAAAGAAGTTTGAGGCCTGGAGCAGAGCCTCGGGTGTACCGGTATCGAGCCAGGCCACGCCGCGGCCGATCTTTTCGACCTTCAGTTTTCCCATTTCCATATACCTGCGGTTGACGTCAGTTATTTCGAGCTCACCGCGGGCTGAAGGCTTAAGGTTTTTGGAAATTTCCACCACACAGTTGTCGTAGACATAAAGTCCCGGAACGGCATAATTGCTTTTTGGATTCAGGGGTTTTTCTTCAATTGAGATAGCCTTTCCGTCTTTGTCAAATTCCACCACGCCGTAGCGTTCAGGATCGTTGACCTGGTAGCCGAAGACGGTAGCTCCTTCTTCCTGCTTAAGGGCATTATAGAGAAAATCCATTTTTCCGTAGAAAATGTTGTCGCCAAGGACGAGAGTAACGCTGTCGCCCGAGATAAACTTTTCGCCTAGAATGAATGCTTCTGCAATGCCGTTAGGGGCGTCCTGGACGGCATACTCGATATTCAGGCCCAGGTGTTTGCCGCTATTGAAGAGCTGATGGAATAAGGGAATAGTCTCTTTATTGGATATAATAAGTATATCCTTGATTCCTCCGAGCATGAGGATTGAAAGAGGATAATAAATAAGAGGCTTGTCGTAAATCATGGTCAGCTGTTTACTATAGACTCTGGTAATAGGATAGAGGCGTGAACCTGCTCCTCCTGCTAAAACTATTCCCTTCATGAACTTTTACCTGTTTTAAGTTAAAAATATATTTAATTATCTCAGTACTTCGGATTCTGGTGCCACTGCCATGCACTTTTAATGATATCATCAAGTCCGTATTTGGGAATCCATCCCAGGATCTCACGGGCTTTTTTATTATCCGCAATAAGGATTGCGGGGTCTCCGGCACGTCTTTCAGAAATAGCCGCTTTAATTTCACGTCCGGTAATTTTTCGGGCGCTTTCAATAATTTCCTTTACCGAATACCCTCTGCCGGTTCCAAGGTTAATAATTGTTGACTCATTGCCTTTGCTTAGGTATTCCAGAGCCCTTATATGGGCATCGGCCAGGTCGTACACGTGGATATAGTCTCTTATGCATGTGCCGTCTTCAGTCGGGTAGTCGTCGCCAAAGATCATAACCTTTTCCCTTTTGCCCAAAGCAGCCTGAAGCACAATAGGGATCAGGTGTGGCTCCGGTTCGTGGCTTTCACCAATAATGCCGTCGAAGTCGGCCCCGGCAGCATTAAAATATCTTAAAGCAGCATATTTCATTCCAAATGAGGTATCAAAGTCGCTTAAGACCTGTTCAATAAAATACTTTGTCTTTGCGTAAGGGTTTATAGGGTTCAACTTCTCTTTTTCTGAAATAGGGACATGCTCGGGGTTTCCGTATAATGAGCATGTAGAGGAGAAGACAATTTTCCTGATATTATTTTCATTAAGGGCCCGAATAAGGTTAATACTTCCTGTAACATTATTCACGTAATAAAGCCCCGGGTTCTCAACGGATTCACCCACATATGCAAAAGCCGCAAAATGGATGCAGGCATCAATTTCATGACGGCTTATTGCAGTCTTGAGGCTGTCAAAGTCAAGAAGATTTACCTCTTCAAACTTAACTCCTTCGGGCACAGCCTCAATATGTCCCCTTGAAAGGTTATCTATAATAACAACGTTATGCCCCTGCCTGAGGAGCATTCTTACTACGTGTGAACCGATATAGCCGGCGCCGCCAGTTACCAATACATTCATCCCTTGTACTCCATATTCCGGATTTATATTAAACAATTTACTTCCAGGCCTGAAATAAGGATACTTTTCCTTGTGGAAAATTCATTATTTGTGCCACAATTTAGGTTTTTAGCCTGTATTTTCCAAAGGTAATATTTCCCTATCGCGGGGCTCTGAAAGCTTCTACTTACATTTATTTAAGGTGTCCATTTCAATGCTGAATTTCAAACTTTTCTTTTCAGTTTAAGACCTCCTGAAAAGAAAGCCCAATGGTGTTTATTCCTTTCATTTTTGTGATAAAATTAGTAAAATTGCAAAAACATGAGAATAGGCTAAAGTGACTGAAAAAGAATTTACTTCTGAATGGGTGAGCAGGCTTCAGGGCGGCCTGCTTAAGAAATTTCCTGAGGATTTCCTGAACAGCCTCCAGTGTGAAGAGCGCACCAT
>JBLMYS010000319.1:0-4100 GCA_050258415.1 Acidobacteriota bacterium
CAACTATGCTCCTTGGAATGTTCGTCTGGTGGATAACCCCTAATGGGGCTTTCTTCGGACTCATAACAGGAATGCTTTCTTCATTTGCACTCTTCCTTATCGATAAGATGAAATGGATGGATCTCACATTCATTACACTCTCCAGCAAACCGAGCGTTATGGCAACAAACTTCTGGAGAGCCTGGTGGGCATGGCTCATCTGTTTTGTCGTAACTATAGTAATCAGCCTCTTTACTAAGAAAAAAGATAAGAAGGAACTTGTTGGGTTTGTAAAGGGCCTGACTGCCGAGGCACCTGAACAGAAGAACATTCCTTTGCTCGAAAAGCCCGAATTCTGGGCTGTCATTTCACTCGCTATCTTAATTGCAATAAATATTTATTACTGGTAAATATAAAAGGAGATTTTTGTGATGAAACCCATCTGGTATTTTGTAGGGGTAATACTCGTGGTAATGGGAATAATTGTTTTACTTGCAGGCTTCATGCTATATCTTAATCCTCCTGCAAAGGCTACAGTACTTGCATCAACCAATCCCAATTTCTGGTGGGGTGGCCTGATGGTGGCCTCTGGCGGCCTGTTTATTCTTACTAATTACAGGGTGAGGGAATAATAGTATCCTCAATGAAAAACACTAAAATGGAATTAAAGGAATTATATAAGGATAACCGCACACTTGAGGCACAGGCGCTCAGGTTCAGAAGTCTTGAAAAGTACTTTAATGAAAACTTTCAGACTACTGAAACTGCGTTCTTTACAAGCCCCGGCAGAATTGAAATAGGCGGCAATCATACTGACCACAATAACGGCTTAATTCTTGCCTCCGCTATAGATACCGATACAATTGCCGTTGCACAAAAGAACAGCCTGAACAGGATAAATCTAATTTCAAGGAATCTCGAATCCAGATTTTTGGTGGACTTGAGTGACCTTCAGACAAATGTTGAAGAAAAGGGGACAACAGCAGCTCTCATCCGTGGAATGGCCGAAAAATTTCTCTCGGAAGGACACATGATCGGGGGATTTGACTGCGTGCTTGAAAGTGATATTGCCATAGGATCAGGCCTCAGTTCATCGGCCTCGGTTGAAGTAATCATAGGTACAATATTAAACGAATTCTATAACACCGGCAGTGTATCTCCCATAGAAATTGCAAAATACGGTCAGTTTGCAGAGAATAATTACTTCGGAAAACCCTGCGGACTTATGGATCAGCTTGCAATTGCTGTTGGCGGGATTGTATTCGTGGATTTCTTCGAAAAGGATAATCCCAGGGTTGAAAAGCTGGATGTTAATTTTTCAGACTACGGTTTTGAGGCAGTCATTGTTAACACAGGGGCTACTCATGTAGATCTTACCGATGAATACGCCGCAATCCCTTCCGAGATGAGATCTGTTGCAGAATACTTTGGGAAAAGCCTCTGCCGCTTCATTAAGCGCGGTGACATTCTGCAGAATATGAAAGACCTCAGGAATAAACTGGGCGACCGCGCCGTCTTAAGGGCCCTTCACTTCCTGGAGGAAAATGAAAGGGTTGAAAATGAAGTCCAGGCTCTTAAAACCGGAGAAATAGATCAGTTAATGTCTTTAATCAAACAGTCGGGGGACTCTTCATTTAAGTTTCTGCAGAACATCCACTCGAATAAGAATTATAAGGAGCAGAGTCTTTCAATTGCACTGGAAGTAACAGAGTACTTTTTGAAGAAAAACTTCAGCCGCGGAAGCTGCCGTGTCCATGGAGGCGGCTTCGCAGGCACCATTCTGACATTTGTTGAACACAATCTCTTTGAGGGTTATATGGAGCTGATGAACAGCGTCCTGGGGCCCGATTCGGTACGAAAGGTCGTTATGAGGGAATACGGTACATGCAGAGTAAATCTATAAAAAGGATAAGGTTATGGATTCAGGTATAAGCGTTCAAGCCTTTGGGAAAACAGCATTAGGTGAAGATGTATTGCTATATAAGCTTACAAACAAAAATGGCATTACCCTTGAAATAACAAACTACGGCGGAATAGTGGTGCGCCTTATTGTTCCTGATAGAAATGGGAAATTTGATGATGTTGTCCTTGGCTTTAACACCTTTGAAGAATATCAGAAGGATAACTCTACGTACTTCGGCGCAATTATCGGTCGCTATGCAAACAGAATTGCACACGGGCGCTTTATACTTAACGGAATTGTCTATCAGCTTGCTCTTAACAACGATCCCAACGGAATCCCTTGCTCGCTTCATGGCGGCAATGTGGGCTTTAATAAGGTCCTCTGGAAGGGAAGTGTTGATGAAGGCGCAGACATCCCGAAGTTAAATCTTTCTTATTTAAGTAAGGACGGCGAGGAAGGTTACCCCGGTAACCTTGAAGTTCTGGTCACCTATAGCCTTACAGATAATAACGAGCTCAGAATTGAATACACAGCATCAACGGATAAGACAACTCCTCTAAACCTCACAAACCACAGCTACTTTAACCTTAAAGGGGAGGGAAGCGGGGATATACTGGATCATCTGATTAAAATAAATGCTGAGCAATTTACTCCAGTAAATAAGGGCTTAATTCCAACTGGCGAAATTCGTCCTGTTGAGGGAACCCCCTTCGATTTCAGAGTCGAGCACGTTATAGGAGAAAGGATTTCAGAAGATAATGAGCAACTGAAGCTCTCCGGAGGCTACGACCAGAACTATGTCTTGAATAAAAAAGAGGTTTGTATACCTCTTTCCGCCTTAGCCTATGAACCTTCTACGGGCAGGCTGCTGGAAGTTTATACTACAGAGCCTGGACTGCAGTTCTATAGTGGCAATTTCCTCAATGGAAGCCTTACCGGAAAGAAGGGCATGCCATATAATCATAGAAATGGGTTTGCCCTCGAGGCTCAGCATTTCCCGGACTCTCCGAACCATCCCGAATTCCCCTCTGCAATGCTCAAGCCGGGAGAAATATTTAAATCAGTTACATCTTATAAATTCAGCACAAGATAAAGAAAAGGGCAGAGACTATGTCTCTGCCCTTAAAAATGCTTCATATCGGGTCTAATTACTTCAGAAGCATTAGCTTTTTGCTGGCGCTGAACTCTCCAGCCTGAATTGTGTAAATATATATTCCGCTCGGAAGATTTGAAGCGTTGAACTGAACTGAATGCGCTCCTGCTTCCATCTGGCCGCTTACAAGCGTTGCAACTTCCTTGCCCAGAATATTATATACCTTCAGGCTTACAAACCCTGCCTTCGTAATCGTGTAATTGATTACTGTAGAAGGATTGAAAGGATTAGGATAGTTCTGGCTGAGCTGATAGTTGCCTGGAACTTCTCCCGTCTGGCTGTCCATGGCTGTAGCGGTCTTGGCTGCGGTCAGAATAACAAGATTACTCAAAGTATTCTGCTGGAATGTAACGGTGTTTGATGCTGTACTGACAGTTGCGTTGTTTACGGCTACCCACTCATTTGAATTATCATCCCAGTACTTGGCTGTGATATTGTTTTCTGTGAAGTTGCCGTACTGAAGCTGATAATCATTGAAGTGAAGCTGAACCTGCGAAGTAGATCCAAAATTCATGTGGCTTCCTCTCATGCCATTTCTGAGCATGGCGTTGTTGCCGGCTTCGTCAAACATGCTTACTTCATATGCTGCAAGAACCTTTTCATCACCCTGATTCGGCACTTCACCAGGCATAAGCTCAAGTATCTGTCCATACATCATACTCTTCATCATTCCGCCCATAAGTCCACCAGCCCAGCCCGGGTTAACCGTAACAGAGCAAAGGGTATCAAAGGGTGAATGGAATTTCATGTGTTTCCTCATTTCGCGTCCAATCCAGCTTCCCCCAAGTTCCTTTCCTACACTGGCGCTGTCAAGCCATACCTGTCCATTTATCTTGAAGACGATTATCACAGGCTTATTATTGCGGTTAAGCAGCCCGCCCGTAATCTCAACATTCTCGCCATCTTTGGGCCTTACCGCGCCAGAAGAAGGCTTATACCAGTACGGTCCGAAGTTAAGACTGTATTCAGGCAGCGAGTCGTTATTGGTATCGATTGAAAAACGTTCATTGACAAACGTTGTATCAACAAACACTTTTCCCGATACAGTAACGGTTGTAATGGAAT
>JBLMYS010000320.1:0-3218 GCA_050258415.1 Acidobacteriota bacterium
TATTCCATGAAATGATCCTCAAATGGGTAGATATTATCCTTCTTTAATGCCCGAAAAATTTGAGCCTCGATATCATTCCCAAGCTTGCCAGGAATATCCCCATTATCGACACAATTAAATCCAAAATACTCATCAAAATATCCATCTCGCCTGAATTTTAAGTAAGTGTCTTTTAACAATCTCAGAAGAATATCCAAAGTAAATTTTTTCCCGTTTGGATTCTTACCTGTTCTAATAGAGTAATATTCTCTTTTTTGCATACTATGTATTTACTTTATAGGTTTTTCTTTAATAAAATATAGTAAAATTAATTAGGAATTAATATCCGCGAACTTGTTTGCACAATGAATTATATTTTTCAAGTATGGTAACACAAAGATAAAAAACATCTAAAGAATAATCTATATTGCACTAATCCAATTGTGGTTCATTGGGGATTGGTAAATTACAACGAATACCTATAAAATAAAGTTTGCTACATGAGGCAATTTTTTGAGAATATTAGAAACAAAAAAGCCTTGCAAATATTAAATTTCCAAGGCTTTTTAATGGCTATTCCTGGCGCACTCATTATTTTACTTATCGCTTTTGATAACTTTTTCCTGCTGTTCTATTTTAAATAGAAAATATAACCTGCCCAATGCAATAATTAATAAAAGCGAAAAAGGAAGGATATTCCTAAGCTCATATTTCTGATCGATAAACAAGAAGTAAATTAATGTGATTAATAATATTGAAAACAAAAGAATCGATTTCATATAACTTTTCGACATAATGAAACCCCTATTGTTAAATGTTGGGTAACTTTACCCCGGCTGATTATTTTTTAAACAATCTCAACAAAACTGCCAGCAATACCAGATCCAATCAAGAATAGACTGGCTTTAAAACAAAAAAGCCTTGCTTAGCAAGGCTTTTAGTTGCGGGGTCGACGAGGCTCGAACTCGCGACCTCCTGCGTGACAGGCAGGCGTTCTAACCAACTGAACTACGACCCCATTATCAATATTTCTATGAACTGCGACTCAACTTCTTACCATACCGCCGCAAATCGTGTCTATAAATAAAACAAATTTACTCTTATTAATCAAGCTTTTTTTATAAATTTTTCCGTGTTTTTTTCTCCCTTTTCTTACCCTCTTTTCTTCTTCCCATCGGACCTCGGACTTTAGACCTACTTCTCTTCCTCAAACAACTCGTAAAACTCTACCGGCAACTGCGCCCGTACATCCTGCATCTCACCCGCCGTTATCGCTTCCTTTATTACTTCTAATACCGACCTCGCATGCAACATCGCAACCGGTATCTCCGTGCCTTCCCTCCTGCTTACCCTCGTGAAAAACTCCTCTACTGAGAAATTCTCCCCTTTGCCATCTTCCTCCAGCATCTCCCCTATCTGCCTCGGTAACTGCGCCGCTATGTGCCTCGGCTCATCTCCCGCTAACCTCTCTTTTAAGGTCTCTAATGTTACCTTTATCGCTTTTATTACTTCATCACGGTTGTCTAATACTGCCTTGCGCTTTACGTCTCTTATGAATTCATCAAATTCCATCTCTCCTCCCATTCTTGCCTATTACAATATTGACAAAGTTTGGGGAAACTTTCTGCGTAAAAAGCATGCCCTGAGCCAGGGAAGGATCCGAGGTCCTAGATCCGACGGGGAGAAAGGGTTCTAGGGCTGGTGGGAGGGGAAGGTGTTGAGGGTTCACTGATCTTACTTTTTACTTTTTAATTTTTAATTTTTAATTGATTTCTTGCTCTTCGTCACAGCTTTTTTCTGAAGGAGGCTGAGAGGAAATTTTTGTATAGAAAATGCTTTGACATTCTCAAATTATTTTGTAAACTTACTTTTACTGATGGTTGATTGACGTATATAAAATGTAAAAATATGTAAAGTTCCGTAAAGTCTTTTCCTTGTTTTCTGCATTAACTTCATCTTACTTTTTCTAACTCTCAAATAAGGAGCTGATATGAAAGGTTTCGTATTGCTCTACAGATCAATTACACGGGATGAAATCTGGACTTCTGAACCCGCCATGAACAGAGCTATGGCGTTTATTGACCTCCTGCTTCTTGCTTCCCATAACGCCAGAACTATCAAAATCAGAAATACTAAAATCCACGTAGAACCGGGAGACGTCCCATACTCCACCCGCTTCCTTGCAAAACGCTGGAAAACCAGCCGCTTCTTTGTGGAAAAATTCCTTAAATACCTATCCCAAAAAGGAAGCGTAATAATTATTCAGGGAGCAAATACTCCGGTTATCAGACTTGTAAATTGGGGAAAGTACCAGAAACAACCACTCCGCAAAACAACTCCCCTAAAACCTGATCTGCTGAAAGATGATAATTTTAAGCCTCCGGTGTGCCTTTCGTCACAGCCACCCGAAACGGGTATTTCCCGGCCACCTGAAAGTCTTCAAAATGAGCTGAAAACAAATAATATCGGGGCTCCGGGCAATAATCTTCAGCCACCCGAAACTCAAAATCCCAGCCACAATCAACAATGTATTAATACAATCAACAATTATATAAAAGAAAATATACAGAGCCCTGATGAATCAGGACTCTGTGCGCTCCTTCTTCAAAAAATGACTGAGAACTATGCGCCACGCAGAATACCTCAGTTTATTAAATGGCAGAAAGAGATTTCAAACATGATCAATGAAGGCATCCCCTTTGAAAAAATCCTGCGCGTTATTGAATTCTCTCAAAATACCGACTTCTGGAAATCAAGAATCCGTTCAGCCTCTTCACTCAACTTTAACTTCGAAACTCTTGCCATGCAGATGACAGATGCCGAAAAGAAAAATCAAAATCTCCAAACAAATTCACCCAGGATACTCCTATGAAAGACGAAATTTGCCTCCGGCTTGAAGCGGAAGTCCTTAACACAATCCTTACCGATAAACACAGCTTTATCAGCGCTGCCGCTATTAATGCCCCCTCAGGAATTTTTTCCAGGGAGGAACACAGAACCATTTATTCGCAGGCTATGAGTTATTTCTTTGAGACGGGACTTGCTCCTACTTTTGACAAGCTCTACGACAGGCTTTTCATTCAGGGCAACCACCACGAACTCCGCGATTATTTCCTCAACGTCATTCAGCAGGCGAGCATTAACCGCCATACGGGCAATATTATTAAACGCCTTACGGAAATTAAAATTGAAAGAGAAATCAGGAACTGCTTTAAGAATACCCGCGAATCGGGACTCGA
>JBLMYS010000321.1:0-4031 GCA_050258415.1 Acidobacteriota bacterium
CTTTTCTGGAAAAGGACAATGAGCCGGGAGGGAAAATGATTACGGGGTCTTAAGGGCAAATTGTGTCCTTAAGGCCACAAATTACCCTCATTTCTCAATGTTCATATTCTCTCTTTCTCTGCTTCCAATAAGACAATTAAACTTTCCTGGTGAATATTAATGTCTAATTAGTATGAATAATAGAATATTGCCTCCTTAGGGTTTTGGGTTTTTCTGAAGTCTCCCTTTGAAGGAGGATTTTACTATAAACAGGAGAGAATGTTTATGAAATATCTTAATTATGCGGCAGTTGCGGTGCTAACAGGATTTTTCTTCTTTGGCTGTTCAGGCGCCTCCAAGGTTGAAAGCTCCCTAAATAACAGCCAGATCAAAATAGATGGAGAGCAGTCCGACTGGGCAGGCAGCCTTAAGACTGTTAAAGATGACAACCTGGCCTACGGTTTTAAGAATGACGGGCAAAATCTTTACCTCTGCCTGGTTACTTCAGATGCCTCGAAGGCGCTCAGGATTCTGACGATGGGCCTTACAATCTGGCTCGATCCCGGAAGCTCAAAAGATGTAATAGGCGTAAAATTTCCCCTAAGGCCTGAACGCGGTGAAATGAGGGATTTCAGGATGCAGATGCCTCAACAGGACAGCGCTTCGCCGCGCTCGCGAGAGGAAAGAATTCAAAAGCTGATCTCCATGCAGAAAGAGCTTACAGTTACTAATAAAGAAGACCTCCCATTGTATACCTCGGAACTCTCGACGGCAAAAGACTTTCAGGCTGCCATTAGCTACCAGAAAGACCAGTTTGTCTACGAACTGAAAGTCCCCCTGGAAGGCAACGCTAATGCACAGGCTGTTCTAAAAGCCCACGCCGGAGATGACGTTGAAGTAAAGATTGAAACAGGTAAAATGGATATGCCTCAGCGTGGAGGAAACGGAATGCGTATGGGTAGCGGCGGCGAAGGCGGCAACCGTCCCCCCATGGGCGGTGGTAGAGAAGGCGGTGGTGGCGGCGGACGCCGTGGCCAGGGCGGAGAAAGAGGGCAGGGAAGAAGAGACTTCAAGCCTCTGGATTATACATTTGATGTCAAACTGGCTAAATAAATTTCGTGTTGTTAAATCCCGGCAGTTACCGCTCCTGAAGGTATGCCCACTTGTAAGGAGCGGTTGTTTTTTTAATAAATATTTTGCTTATTGAGCCCTCTAATTAAATATGAATAAAACCTGCTTCGGCTTAATATAATTTAAATACAATGAATATACTGGTTTCCTGCCTGTCAAAATCGTGGGGTGGAATGGAGATGTTTGTTATCTCCAGCATCAAACTGCTCTTAAAAGAAGGTCACTCTGTAACACTGGCTTCAATTAAAGAAAGCCCCATAGATAAAGAATCGCGAAAGCTGAATGTTGCAAGCGTGAATTTTGATGAATCGCCGCTAAGCTTAAGAAGCATCATGCTTTTTAAGAAAACCCTGCAGATGGGGAAAATTGACCTTATTCATACGCACTTTTCAAAGGACCTCTGGCTTATTATTCCTGCCTTGAAGATCTCGGGGCTTAAAACCCCTGTCGTAATGACAAAACACATTGGCTCTGCAATAGAAAAAAAAGATCTGCTGCATAACTTTATTTACAGGCGCCTGGACTGTGCCATTGCAATTTCAGAAGTAATAAGGCAGAACCTTCTTGATACAACCATCCTGGGCGATAAGAAGGTTGCGCTCATTCACAATTTCATCGATGTAGATAAATTTGTAAAAAGGGGCGACTCCATAAAACTGAAGGAGGAGCTTCAGATAACACCTTCACAAACCGTAATCGGTATGGTGGGAAGGATTAGTCCCGGCAAAGGGCATGAGGATGTAATTGAGGCTGTAAGACTTATAAGCAAAGATAAGCCGGATATTAAGGTAGTTATTGTCGGGACCTCCCAGGAAAATGAAAGGCATTACGAGGCGGGGTTAAAAGAAAAGGTAATGCTGTACGGGCTGGATAAATATTTTATTTTTACGGGATTCAGAAAAGACATACCGGAGCTACTTTCACTTTTTGACATATTTTTGTTCCCTTCGCATGCCGAGGCGTTCGGGCTTTCGCTTCTGGAGGCAATGGCAGTCGGGCTGCCGAATGTGGTTTGCTATTCGGACGGCGTTAAGGATATTGCGCTTGAAGAAGTTACAAGCCTTACCTACGGCCGGGGTGAGTATGAGAAGCTTGCCGGTAACATAAAGGAACTCCTTTCGGATGCGGAACTTAGAAGCCGGCTATCAAAGAATTCAATGGAAAGGGTAAAACTCTTCAGCCCCGGGGTCTTTCAAAAGAAAATTGAAACACTCTACCTCGATTTAGTCCGAAATAAGAAGCCCATTAAATAATAAAGTGAATCTAAGGCCCGATTTTGATAGATTGTTTTATATAAAGAAGATTGAATAAGAAATAACAGGAATATGGCATTAAAGTTTAGTTTGAAGGATATAGGGGTACTGGATTCGGCAAGAAATATTTTCCGCAATACGTTTTCCTCGTTAAAGATCAGAAACTACCGCTTGTATTATATCGGGCAGGGCATTTCACTTCCCGGCACATGGATGCAGAGAATTGCACAGGCGTGGCTTGTGCTTAAGCTTACCGGCTCCGGGACCTCACTTGGGCTCGTTACGGCATTACAATTCCTGCCTGTACTTCTTTTTACCCCGCTGGGGGGTGTAATCGCAGACCGCTATTCAAAGCGGAACCTGCTTTATATTACGCAGGCAAGTCAGGGCATTTCGGCACTTATACTGGGCATTGTTGTTGCAACCAACACAGTGCAGCTCTGGATGATATACATTCTGGCCGCCTTTTTCGGACTGACCAATTCGGTGGATAACCCTACACGGCAGACTTTTGTCTTTGAGATGGTAGGGCGTAAAGAGCTCAGCAACGCCGTTACACTGAACTCAATTGAAATTAACCTGGCCCGAGTAATTGGTCCCGCAATTGCTGGAGTAATAATTGCCGGGGCGGGGCTGGCGTTGTGTTTTTTCTTAAATGCCGCTTCATTTGTTGCAGTGCTCGTCTGTCTATTTATGATGAGGAAAGAGGAGCTTCATACGGCTGAGCGCGTAAAGAAAATAAAAGGGCAGCTTTTGAAGGGTTTCCGGTATGTGAAAAACGAGCCATTGCTGCGCCTTGTGCTAATAATGATGGGTATAATTGGAACGCTTGCCTATGAGTTTGAGGTGAGCCTGCCATTAATGGCAAAGTATACGTTTCATGGCGATGCCGACAGTTATGCTTTACTTACCTCGGCAATGGGTGTTGGGGCTGTTGTTGGCGGGCTTGCCACGGCAGGAAGAAGAAAGGCCTCGCCTTTCAGCATTGTAATTACGCTTTTTTTATTCGGAATATCAATTCTTGTTACTGCTATTTCGCCGGGGCTTCATTTTGCAGCAATTACAATGGTATTTGTAGGTATATTCTCAATAAGATTTATGACACTTGGCAACACGACGCTTCAGCTCGAGAGCGCGCCTGAGATGAGAAGCAGGGTAATGTCGCTCTGGACGATTGCATTTCTTGGATCCACGCCCATTGGGGGGCCAATTGTAGGGTGGCTTTCAGAATATACAAATCCCCGCTGGGGTTTGGCTCTTGGAGGCATTGCGGCGCTTTTAGCCGGTGTGTTCGGCTATTTTGCAATAAGGAGCTATTTATCTAATAAATATCCCGGAGGTGTTCCAGAGCCCACGGGCGCCGCAGAGGCAAATAAATAGAATGCCAGGAGGGCAGATTGCGATAATAATGTAATAATTCTTATATTAATACAAATAAGCCCCTGTTTTATGCAATTGGGTTTGACAATATAAATATATTTAGGTATTTTTCCCGGAAATTAAAGCGGACTTAATTAATTCTAATGAATTACCTGATAAATAAATATAGCACTGCCATAATGCACACTACCATGTGGATGACACCAACCCCTTATACGGGCTAAAGTTGGCAGTGTATAATATTACATTTTTTAAGAAACCGACTTCAGCCCGCTAAAGCCGGTTTTT
>JBLMYS010000322.1:0-14062 GCA_050258415.1 Acidobacteriota bacterium
GCAAGAGAGGATATTACGTCGGTCGACGAGTTAATAGCCTCGGAGATAACAGTAAGCGAATTGGATAAAATTCCCACAGTCAGCTTGAGCACAAAAAGAATGATATTCAGAAAAAGAGCCAGCGTGGTGGCTTTTTTCAAAGGATCGGCCATAAAAAATAAACCTGTCTGATAATTTCTAATATTCAAAACCCGGCATAAAGCCGGGTTTAATTTAATAAAATGCGCACATTAATAAAATGCAGCTAAAGGAAAGAAAGCTCTTTCTTTATTGCATTTTTCAGGCTTTTTCTTCCCAAACCTGTGCGATGGTTACAATGTTCTTTACGGACATTTCCATATCCTGGATTGCAACCCATTCAAGCTGGCTGTGGAAGCTGTGTTCGCCTGCAAATATGTTCGGCGTTGGAAGGCCCATATATGACAGGCGCGACCCGTCCGTACCGCCGCGTATAGGCGACATGATAGGTTCAACGTCCAGCCTCTTCAGGGCTTCAACGGCATATTCAGATACCTGCGGGTGCTTATCCAGCACATACTTCATATTTCTGTACTGCTCAATTACCTCAAAGTCCATGCGGGATCCGGGGTACTGGTCTACAGCCTTCTGAGCCAGGTCTTTCAGTGTATCTTCATATCCTTTAAGTTTCTCGGTAACAAAATCGCGAATGATGAATTTTACCGTAGTCAATTCCTCGTTGCCGTTTAATGCCGTTGGGTGAACGAAGCCTTCTCTTTTCTCTGTTGTTTCGGGAGAAAGGGTGTCCTTGGGCAGGCTGTTTACAAAGTAAGAGGCAACCTTCATTGAGTTGACCATTTTGCCTTTGGCGTATCCGGGGTGGATATTCTTCCCGAAGAATTTAACCACAACGGCGTCGGCGCTGAAGGTTTCAATTTCAACTTCGCCTCTGGAGGAGCCGTCTACCGTATAGGCGTATCTTGCGCCGAACTTTTCGACGTTAAACTTCTCTGTTCCGCGGCCTACTTCCTCGTCGGGTGTAAAGCATATTTTAATTGTGCCGTGTTTTTCCTCAGGATGAGTAAGGAAGTAATTAACAGCGTCCATGATTTCTGACACGCCGGCCTTATTGTCGGCCCCGAGGAGCGTTGTACCGTCTGTAGTAATGATGTCGAACCCAATCATATTCTTAAGGTCGGGGTTTTTCTCCACTTCAATTACCTGTGAATTGTCTTTTGAGAGCACAATATCGCCGCCCTGGTAGTTCCTGTTAATAACGGGGTTGACGTTGTAGCCCGAAACGGCGGGTGAAGTATCCACGTGCGCTATAAAGCCTATTACGGGCACGTCCTTACTGGCATTTGAAGGAAGTGTTGCAATTACATAGCCGTGCTCATCGACGTGAGCATCCTCAAGACCCATATCCTTAAGCTCTTTTGCCAGGTCGCGAAGGAGTATTAACTGTTTTGCGGTACTTGGAAAAGTTGTTGATTCCTCGTCGGACTGCGTATCGTACTTAACGTAACGCAAAAATCTTTCCACGCAGGTAAACTTATAATTTTGGTCGAACATAACAGCCTCTTTAAGTTTATTTAAGAAAATTCATTTTTATTTTGCAGCCGGCATTCCAAACTGCGCCCATTCCTCTTTGGAAGGCCCGTATACGCCCGGGACCATGAGTCCCGCCTGGCGCATTAAGATGGTCATCTGCCCGCGGTGGTGGATCTGGTGAGCGCTGAGGGCAGAGATAGTGTTGCCGCGCGCCCATTTTTCGCCGTACATATCGTCTTCAACGAGGAGGGTTTCATCCGTCCAGTTTGAAGTAATCTGTTCGAGGAGAGACTTTGCAGCCTTTTCGTATGTGCTGCAGATCTCCTGAGCGGTTTCAGGCATGGGAGCGTCTTCCTTAGGGCAATCGACGCTGAGCCCTGTTCTTTGCATCATTTCACCTATGGACAGAGTAATATGCCATGCAATAAATCCGAGTGTGCGCCCTTCGGGCACGACCTGCTGTTTTAATGAGGCGCCGGTAAGATTACGCATTACCTTTAAGGTAGACTCGAGTTCAAACTGCCAGTCCTTTTGAAAGTCAGAGATCCTGTAGTACATATTATCCTCCCCTCTCTCTTTGAATAATTAAATATTAAACAAAATTATAAAATAAACTAGTTTTAACAAAAAGGAATTTAAAAAGGGAATCTATTATTGTTTGTGTAGGGGCGAGCGGCGCCGTGCCCGCCGGCAGGCAGGGCTCGCCCTCCGGGTCGATATTGTGCAATTGGATTTGTCCATTGTATTCGGAAATTTCAAATTTCAATTTTGATTTGATTATTTGGGCCCGTTTGGGCGAGCCGCCGCTCGCCCCTACAAAAAATTGTTTATTATTCACCGAGATATTTGCTAATGTAGCTCTTGGCGTCGAATTTTTTGCGGCAGCCATACTGACTCATGTAGCGGATTTTGCCGTAGACTTTCCGTTCGCCCCAGCCGCGGTCGTGCACGCCGCCTATGGACCATGCAATTCCCGTGTATCCATTGGGGTCGCGCCCGTCGAGCGAATACTTGTCGTTCAGATAAATTGCAATTCTCAGGGCCTCTTCGGGAGATGGGGCCCATTCGAGGATTTTTTTTGCCCAGTACATCCGGAGGTATCCGTGCATTTTGCCCGTTGTAACCATTTCCATCTGGGCGGCATTCCAGAGATTGTCGTGCGTTCTGGCCTTTTCGTATTCCTCAAATGAATACACGCACTCCCTGGGGTCGGTCCTGTGCTCATTAAGCGTATACTGCGCCCAGGCGGGAAAGCCCTCAAAAGAGTCGTAATTTTCGTTATAATAGCAAAAATTATCGGCAAGCTCTTTTCTTACAATAAGTTCCTCTAAGAAAGCTTCCGTTATTCCGGGGTTAGTTACAAAGCTTCCCATATTAAGCGCGACTCTTTGAGAGGCAATCTGCCCGAAGTGCAGGTAGGGCGAAAGGTTGGACTGCACGTTATTATTCGGGTTATTCCTCCCATCGGTATAAAGCGCCGCCTTGGTTTCAATAAAAACGTTCAGCGTTCTCAAGGCTTCCCCTTCTCCCGGCGTAAGCCAGTCGACTTCTTTTACGCTATAATCTATTTTTAATGACTTTTCAATTTTATTCCAGTCAGTCTCTTTCTGCATGGGGAATGAATTTTCGGGCATTTTCACGGGAAGCGGATAGTCCTCAAGAAATTCAGCCAGATGCCTGTTTATTTTGGGGCGGAAGGTATATGCGGCAAACTCCTGCTTAGGGGAGGCAACCCAGCAGGGCACAATATTATGGGCGTCAACCTCATAGATGTAGACGTCCGTCCTGGAGGCAACTTCACTTTTCCAATTTCTTTTTATTCTCAATGGGTCGAAGTCGGTAACAACCGAGGCGGCTTTCATTTTAGATATGAATTTTACGAGCACGTCCTGCGGCTCCCCGGTTAAGAGATAAAAAGGAATGTTGTAGAGCCTTAGTTCGTTTTCAGTTTCCTTTAGCCCTTTAAGCATGAAATGGTACTGCCTGTAGGCCGCATCGAGGAAAGTGGGCGCGAGGCAGAAGACTACGGCCAGGGGGCGCTTCTGCTTCAAGGCCAGCTCCTGGGCAAATATAAACGCCCAGTTATCGTATACTCTCTGGTCGCGGCTCATCCAGTAGATTACCGCACCAGGTTTATTTGTACTTTCTTTTAATACTCTTACCCTTTTGAGATTCATATTATCTACCGCAAAGTCCAAAATCAGGTTTAGCAGTACAGTTCTTCATTTTATTCCTTTCAGGTATTTACTGAACCATTGTTTACGCATTTCGTCCACTTCCTTTTTATTCGCACGGAGGAAGTGGTCGCCGTTTTCAATCATTACAAGGCGGAAAGTAATTTTTTCTTTGATGAGTTTCTCTGAAAGTGTGAGTGAATCCATGGGAGATACCCTTTCGTCTGCCGTTCCGTGAAGAAGAAGAATAGGTGTATTTTTAGGAAGCTTTTCCGGGAAGTTTATAACTGACCGCTTTGAGCAGGCCTCCTTGAAAGTTTCCGAGTCGAAGCTTCCAAGTGTTCTTTCATAGAGCGTACGCATAAAGCGGCTTTCCGAGGCGCTGCAGTGCAGATCGGCAATGCCGCCGGAAACTATAGCAGCCTTGAAATTGTGGTTTCGAGTAAGTGCAAGGTAAGTCATCATTCCGCCGCGGCTCCAGCCTTCAATTCCCCAGGTTTGGTTATCAGCCTGAGGGATCTCCGAAGCCAGAGGGATGAGGTTCAGCACATCGTTTACGTCGCCGCCGCCAAACTCATCGTGCCCTTCGCCTCCAACGTTCCCCCTGTACTGGGAGGCAAGGACCACATAGCCCCAGCCCGCGAGCTGACCGAATATGCCGCGCGCCGTAAAATCGTCTATCGCCCCTTCACTTCCCACGCCTCCGCGGTTCCAGATTACGCATGGGAAGCTGCCCTTTTCATTCGGGTATGCAATAAAGCCTTTTACCCTAAGGCCGTCGGAGATGTAGGTTATTTTTTCAACCGTGGAATTCTCAACAGCCTCCTCCCCCCATCCGCTTTTAACCATCCTGAGCTGTGAGGGATTCAGATCTATTATTTTTCTCTCAGTAACAATTTCACTCATATCTTTTAGAGAACCGTAATAGTATAAAAAATGCTCTTATAATGAGATACTTAATAGAACATTTCAGATCAATTCAATTTTAGGGCCTGCCTGCAATTATTTTAAGGCGATAATGCCCGACTGGAAAAGCTCAGCATGCGAAGGGTGACAGGTAAGAACAATTACCTGCTTTTCTTCGGCAACTTTTCTAATGCATTCGACTGCAACCTTCTGCCGCCCGGGATCGAGGTTGACCAGAGGGTCATCCATTATTATAAATCCCCTGCGGCCGTTAAGGTAGAAGCCCGCCATGCCGAGCCTTACGGCAAGAGCCAGTATGTCTTTTGTGCCGGCTGAAAGGAGTTCCACGGGCATTACATTGCCGTTGGAATGCACACCTTCGGGCACTATCTCTTTCATGGAGAGATTTGAATACTTATCAATTGTAAGAGTCTTAAGAAAAGTGCCGACCTCTTTTTTAAGCGGCTCAAATGTGTCGCGGTCCAATTCTTCAAGAATATTATTCAGCTCTTTCTGAATAAGGAGGTATCCCTCCCCTTCCTTCTTTGCCCTTTCGAAAGCCTCCCTGGTTTCGGTAACGTCACTTAAGAGCTCCTCGGCAGAAGAGCCCGGGTGGTTTTTCTCGTGCTCGGCTTTTTCAACCTTGAGGTCGTTAAGCCGGTCTTTTTTCTCTTCATAAAGGGACTTTTTCTTTTCATACTCCCTTATAAAAAGGGCCGCGTCAGTAAACTCTTTTGGCAGGGGCTGAAGCTTTTTAATCTCATCGTCCAGCCTCAGCTCTTCAATTTTCTGTTCGGTAAGTATGCGGCTTAAGTCGTCTTCCGAAATATAACTGCTCTGCCACTGTCTTATCTGTTTTGATTTTTCTTCAATATCCTTTTCAACGCGCGTGAGCTTTTTGCCGAGTTCTCCCGATTCCTTCAGGATTTCGGAGACAGACCTCTGCGGCTTTGCCTCCTCGAGGCTTTCGTACTCTTTCTGCAGGTCGGGAAAGCTCTTATTACCAATCTCGTGCCTGAGGTTCTCGCGGAGCCTCATTACTTTTTCCAGCTGCTCTTTGTACACTTCGGCCTTCTGCCTGAGTTCACCTTCGTTTGCGGCTGAAAATTTCCCGAGGAGTTCAAGGTAATCCCTGCGGGAATCCTCAAGCTTTTGGAGGATTTCCTGAATGTTCTCGTTATCTGAAGAAACAGAAATGCTGAAGGCGCCGTCATGAAGAACGACGCTTCCGCTTATAACGCTTTCGTAGGACTCGTATTCCTTCAGTTCTATATCCTTAGGGGAATTAAGGCCTTCAGTTATTTTTAACTTAATGTCTTTCCCCGCCTCAATTTTCAGCCTCAGCTTCTGGGCTTCAAATTTTATTCTAAGCGCATCAAGGCTTCTTGAAGCCTTTTCCACATCCTTAAGGTCCTGATCGGTTACCTTCTGAAGGCTTTCCAGCTTTTCTTTTTCAAGCTTACCCTCATCCATGATCTTTTTTGCCCGCTCATACTTTTCCCTTATGGAGCGCTGCGCCTCGTAGGCTTCGGCTTTCTTTTCCTCTTCCTCGAGGGATTTTAGTTTTGCCAGGAGGTCGTTGCGGTTTTCAGTAAGGTACTGGATCTCAATGTCGGCACGGGGCCAGAGTTTCTGGACTTCCACGAGCTTCTGGAGCTTATCTGTGACCACAGTTTTCTGCAGCACGAGGTTCTGTCTTTTGCCCGATGCCTCATAGGCCGCTTTATAGCGCAGAACAAAAGCCTCAAGGCAGTTTTTCTCTTCCGAGATTTCCCTTACTTTCAGTATTATCTCATCCAGGCGCTTTTCAAAATCGCGCGCCTTATTGTACAGGTCCTCAGCCTTTCTTGAGCCGTAGTAGGCATCAAGAATTTTTCCAACGTCTTTTTTCCACTCATTGCCGTAATCCCTCATTCCCTCGGGTTTACCGGAAAGCCTGTCCCATCGCGAGAAGTATTCCTTCACCTTCAGGTCTGTCATCTCTTTTAATTTCGGGACTGAGACGCCGTCCATCTTAAAGCGGGAGTTTCTTAAGATCTGCTGAATGGATTCCGAGGCTTCCCCTTTTGCCTCCATCTGTTTAATAGTTTCGGCTAAAGAGGCCTGGCGTATTATGAGCACATTCTCATAAGTGCCGCGGTTAAGCCCCAGTATGGAGTTCATTTTCTCCGCGATCTCTTCGCTTGAAGTAAAGTATCCGCCGCCATTAAAGCTCAGGCGGGAGCTTTTTGTAGCGCCCCAGTACTTTTCGAGGCAGAAGGTTTCATCATTAAAAAGGATCTCCATGGCGACGTGCACCGTGTCGCCCCCTCCGATCGGGATAAAGCCTCCCATCAGGGATTTGAATTTTGCGGGGGGAAGATTTGTGTCGACAAAGAGGGCCGACTTAATTGCACTAACGAGCGTGCTTTTGCCCGATTCATTATGCCCCAGGATAACATTAAGTCCCTGGTTAAATTCTATAGTCCTGTCTCCTGTGCCTGCAAAAGGGTTCAGTTTAATCCGGCTTATGATCATTTCTTAGCCTCCTCTATAAGTCCGAATGCAAGCTGAAGGGCGAGCTCGTTCTGGCTGTTTTCAATATTACTAAGCAGGCGGTAAGGAAGTGAATCGGCCGAAAAGCTTTTTTCTATATAATCTTTATCTATATTAAGAACAACGTCCTGAGTATCCGCCTCAATGTAGGCAAGCTGTTCCTTTATTCCGTTTATAAACTCAGGAAGTGTTTCAAGTTCAATGTTATTTAAGCGCCCTGTGAGTTTAAGCTTCATAAGCGTAGTTTCTTTTGGAAGCGTAAGGATTTCACTTTTAACTTTCTCCAGGTCCTGAAGTGAAAAAACCTCTTTTTCCCAAGTCTTAAATGTATATGTGCCGGTTCTTATGGATTCATATTTTAAGGAATTGTCTTCCATCACCTCAATCAGCCACGCGTAGCCCTCGTGCATGCAGTCGAAGCCGTCGGGGCAAGGGGTTGAAGGCATAAAGAAGACGGGGTTCATGCTTCCGCCGGATTTCGGGAACTGAATGTGCGTATGCCCCAAAAGAAAGAAATTTACTCCGCTTTGCCTCATTTCATCTACTGTCATAGGGAAATAGTTCTGCCCCATGTCGGGTGAAACGCCTTCAACGCTTCCGTGGGCAACGCCTATATGAAGAGCGTCCTTATTTTTTGCCGCGTCTTTAACCCATCCGATCATATTTTCAGAGGAGTGCTTTGTATGGCAGGCTCCGGGATAAAAAACGGCCTCTTTTTCGCCTATTTTAATGCTTACGGGCTCCGGCTTCTCAAGAAAGAGCATAAGGTGTTCACTCATCTTCTCGCGGAAGGCGGTCCAGATGGATTCAGGGTCATCCTCAATAAAATCGTGGTTTCCGGGAAGGACGCAAACCGCGCTTCCCTGGAATTCATTTAACGCCTGGGCAGCCTTCCTGACTTCCGTTTTGGGAGTGTTCGTCCTGTCGAACATGTCGCCCGCAATTACAAACAGGTCGCATTTTCTTTCATTAGCCGTCTGAACCATTCTTTTGAGTGTTTCCAGCGGTTCCTGGACGAGGCGTTCTTTAAGCTCCTGCGGGTAATCGCGGCCCGAGAATCTGAGGCCGATATGTATATCGGCGGTATGGAAAATTTTAATACTCATATAATCCGGAACAAAGTTCAAAAAAATCTTTTTCTTTATTGCACAATATTGCAACAATATATCAAAAACATGAGAAATAAAACAGAATTTGAGGGCGCAATTTAAAGAAAATAAAGCTATTCACAAGAGTTGCTTATCAAAAAAATATTTACAAAATTAAATTTGTTTTATTAAGCCTCTGTTCCGGAATTGGTGTAATCAGTCAGGAAAATTTCTTTTTCAATTATAAATACATAATCCGGGGTGTTACATGTCAAAACTGATGCTTTCCATATTTTCTTTCTTTATTTTGTTTGCCAGCTGTGCGGCACAGACAGTAAACGAGAGTCCTTTCGGAAAAACTCCCGATGGGGAGAATGTCACTTTATACACTTTAAGCAACAGCAAGGGTATGAAAGCCGATATCACGAATTACGGGGGCATAGTGGTAAGGCTTACCGTTCCGGACAATAAGAACAACTTTTCGGACGTTGTGCTTGGTTTTAATTCTCTTGACGGGTATACTGAGGATAAGTACATAAAGAGCTGCCCTTATTTCGGTGCGATCATAGGGCGTTACGGCAACCGCATCGCATACGGGACTTTTAAGATAGGAGATAAAGAGTACAAGCTTGCGATAAACAATACTCCGGGCGGAATACCGTGCTCGCTTCACGGGGGAATAAAAGGTTTTGACAAGGTTGTCTGGAAGGCAGAAGCGTCTGTTCAGAATAACGTTCCGCAGTTAAAGCTTCACTATTTAAGCAAGGACGGTGAAGAGCATTACCCGGGAAACCTGGATGTAACGGTAACCTACTCCCTTACAGACGACAACGCGCTTAAGATTGAATACCTTGCAACAACAGACAAGGCCACACCCATTAATCTTACAAACCATTCCTACTTTAACCTTAAAGGTGAAGGCACGGGCGACATACTGGATCATGAGCTGATGATAAACGCTGAAAAATTTACTCCCGTCAACCGCGGGCTTATACCAACGGGTGAGCTTAAGGAAGTAAAAGGGACCCCATTTGATTTCCTGGCGGCGCATAAAATTGGTGAAAGAATAAAGGATAAGAATGAGCAGCTGGAGTATGGCGGGGGCTACGACCACAACTGGGTTTTAAGCACCACGAATGACGGTGAGATAAAAGTGGCGGCAACGGTTTACGAGCCCGCGACGGGGCGGTTTATGGAAGTCTTAACCACGGAGCCGGGGCTACAGTTTTACTCGGGCAATTTCCTGGATGGAAGTCTTAAGGGCAAAAGCGGCATGGCGTACAATTACAGGAACGGGCTTGCCCTTGAGACGCAGCACTATCCCGACTCTCCGAATCATCCTGAATTTCCAAGCACCATTCTTGAGCCGGGAAAAGAGTACCGCTCGACCACAATGTACCGTTTCAGCGTGAGATAGGTTATTAACGGGGCGGGAGAGATGTCGCCCCTGGCCGGGGCTTGGGGGATTTTTTGATTATGGTACCCGGGGTTTGGCGCCCACTAAAGTGGGCTTCGCACCCCGGGCTACTAAGGTTTCGCCCGACCGAGTCGGGCTTAATATGTGCGTAGTTCTATATGATCACATTTCATTTGCTATGTGTATAAGTCCATCTAATAGTTCAGCCAGTAGGCGAACTTGAGGAGGAAGATGTTGTCGGGCTGGGCGTTCAGGAGATTTGTAAAGTCGCGCCTGAAGGAGATGTCGCCCGGGTTGTCCTCGTTTAATTTCGACTGCGTCCATACGAGGTATAATGACGATCCTGCCATGAATTCCCATCTTAGAACTATATTGCCTCTTAAGGACTTGAAGTTAAAGTCGGGATTGTCGAACGTGAAGGCTTCGGCATTTTTATCAGGCTTTACAGTGTACTCATTATTTTCTTTATCGTAGCTTACCTGTGAAGCCTCATATGTCCTGTAGTTCAAGGATCTTGGGGCCGAGAGCTCCTTGAAATCCGTAAACTTTCCCGTTGATATCAAAGGTTGCATGAATACCTGCAGGCTGAGCGTTGGGGTAAACGTCCAGTTGAGCCTTATGTTGGCTGAAATGGTTGTCTGCTTCATCTTTCCGAACACGTAGCTCGTGCCGTACGTATTAACGGCCAGGGGGTCGCTGAAATTGTCTATCCACTGCAGGTGCTCGTTAACCGTGCTTACGGAAGGTCCTATGCTGAAGGTCGCCTGCGGCGCGGGCTTCCACTGAACCTCAGCCGAAATGTTGCGGTAGAGGCTTTTCATTTCATCTCCGGAATAGGAACCGGAAACGTTCAGCACAACGTTTTTCCTGCTGTCGGTGTATCCGCTGAAATCTATCTCATAACCCGCGGGGTTAGTTACCATCGGGCCCCCGCGCGTAAGAGTGTTGTTATAAACTCTGGGTACGTATATTGCCTGCACATTCATTCCGTAGTAATTCAGAAACTGCAGGTTCGACATAAAGAAGTATCCCTGCATAAGGGCATCGCCGTCAAAATTATAGCTCCTGAAATGCGCCACATATAATTGTTTGTTTCTGAACATGAAGTTGTCGGGATCAAACCACCTGTAGCCCACGGCAACGTGAGAGTTTATGACGTCGGCTCTCCACTGATAGCCGAGGTTATTTGTCTCAAAGCCCGGCGACACGGCGCCAAGGGCCGCATTTACATAGAAATTTCCCTTCTGCTTGTTAAGCGTTACACGCCCCAGAAAGCCCGACATGGAGTTTATATTGCTGTCCAGAACGGCGTACTTTGCGTCAGGCCTCTGCATATAGCGAAGCGGGGATTCCTGCATTCTGATCATATAGTCCTTTGTTCCGTGCACATAGGAGCCTGCCATATAGCCTGTAAGGACGTAAGTTTTATCATCATCCAGCATTGTCCAGCCGTCAAGCCCGAATACATACGCACGGTCGCTAAGGCGCTCTTTGAGCCCCTCATCCCTGAGGTTGCGCAGGACGGAAGTAAACATAAAGCCGAGGGCCTGGCTGCCGGAATTATACTCTTTCTGTGATCTTAAGACCGTATAGTTGGTAAGAGGTTCAACTTCCTGGTTTGTCCTTACGCCGCCTAAGTCCAGTTCTGCAAATGTCCTTTGAGTCACGGCATTTACAGCACCCACCGACCAGCCGTTTCCTATTTTGCCCGTAAGCTTAGCCGCGCCTATAATTCTTGTCTCGTTTGGGAAATTAGAGTAGTCGTTATCGTTGGCTTCACCCTGCGGGCTGCGTCCAATTCTGCGTGAGTAGAAAAGGTTAGGGCTTCCCCAGTTGAAGTTCCAGTTATTGTTCGATCCGCCAGAACCGAAGCTGAATATATTAGATCCCTCAATAAAGAAAGGCCTTTTCTCCTCATAGAAAGTTTCAAACGCGCTAAGGTTAACAACAGCGGGATCGACCTCCACCTGCCCGAAGTCGGGGTTAAAAGTTGCATCGAGTGTAAGGTTGCTTCCAAGGCCCACCTTCATGTCGCCGCCCAAAGAGACCTTATACTGGTTCTGTTTATAGAACGGGTCGCGTGCGTCGTGCACGAGGTACTGGGCTCTTGAAACCACATAGGGCAGGATTTCGAGTCTCTGCTTTTTTTCCACTCCCTTAAGTCCTATAAGTTCAGGGAAATGGGAAACGAAGCCGCTTTCCTTTTTAGAGACCATCTGGAAGTAGTCCTCCTCGTTTTTGCGCTGTATGTTCCTGTAGAGGTTAATTCCCCAGGTCATCTGTTCGGAGTATTTATACCTGAGCTGAGAAAAAGGTATTTTCATCTCAACCGTCCACCCCTCGTTATCCCTTCTTGCGGCATAGTACCACACGCCGTCCCATGAGTTATCCTGCCAGCTGTCGTTATAGAAGACTCCGTCTACAATTGTTTCAGAAGGGTTGATAAGGAAGAAGTATCCTGTTCTTTTATCGAGGTAGGGGTCGAGTCCCACGCCGAACCAGTCGGAGTCGATCTGGTTATCGCGTCTTGCCAGGCGGCCGACGATAGAATCGGGATGCGAGTCATAGAGTTTTGCAGCTATATAAAGGTATGTTTCGTCGTATGCTATCCAGGCTTTTGTAAGTTCCGAAGCCCTGGCGCCTTCTTCGGGGTTTTTCTGTGTAAAGTCCTCAATAGCCTGGTTCTGCCATATTTGTTCGTTCAGGTAACCGTCAATTACAATTTCCCTGGCTGCCTTAAAAGCCCGGACCTGCTTTGGTGTGCGCGTAAGTGCGCTGAGGCCGGTTTGAGATATAAAATAAACCAACAGCAGGACCGTAAAATTTTTCATGCTTATTCCTTTCTTCCTTCTGTAAATTTAGACGGTGAAAAATAAGAAAGGTTCTGCTAAGTAAGTGCCAATTTTCTTCCCCGGGTAAAGAAAAATTGTACGCCGGGGCAATATATCACCGGCTTAAAGCATTATTATAATAACGATTAAAGAATGGCAATTGAGGCGCAGGACAAAAGGGGAAAAGGGTGTTTTTTCTACTATGTGTCAAAATTAAATCACTTCCTTTTTTCCGGCATTTTCCGGCTACAAAAAAGGCAGAAGCCCCCGAAAGAACTCCTGCCTTAAAACTAACAAAAGGAACTTTGTTAATTTATGGACCTGATTACTTGAGAAGCATCATCTTACCGCTCTTAACGAAGTTATTAGCCCTTATTTCATAGATATAGGTTCCTGATGGGAGGTTTGAAGCATTAAATTCAACAGAATACCTTCCCTGCTCTTTATATTCATTTACAAGAGTCGTAACTTCTTTACCCAGCATATCATAGATTTTAAGCATGACCTTTGAAGCCTTCGGAATCTGGTAGTTTATGACTGTTGACGGGTTAAATGGATTCGGATAATTCTGGCTTAAGCCGTATTCTGTTACGGGTTTTACTTCACTGTAGGACAGATCCACATAATTTTCTTTTTTCAAGCTGCTTTCAGGTCTATAACTGTTAAGTAGTATATACTCAGTTATTAAAGAATTTTTTGCCTTAAGGTCATATGAAATCCTGAGTTTAACTGTGCGGCTTCCGATTCCATTTAAGTCAAGCCTGAAGGCCTGAGGTTTCCCCATTACAACGGAGTTGCCGTTAAATGTTTTGGAACTGAGCTTCTTAAGGACCTCACCACTTCTTACGTCAACTAATTCCAAGGAAAAACTAAGACTCTCAAGATCCCCCTGTAAAAGAAAGACAGTCTTGGCTGAATCATTGAAAGTGAATTCAGACATGTAGCTAAGAATTGTCTTATCCGACACCTCGAATTCCATGGATTCGAGTGCCCGAAGGAAACTTTTCTTACCAGGAGTGAAATCCTTTTCGATTTCTTTGAACATGACATCACTTTCCCCAGCTTTGATTTCACCGAGACTTGCCCTGAAAGATGCTCCATTGATCTTTATTATGCCTGTACGGCTTTCAACGGTTCTGGAAACGTTCTGTCCACCTGTTTCTTTGGAAAGAGTTCCCTTGGCAAGAGTCCCAGTTGACATGGGATTTGATGTCGTGAAGTAATATGGAACAGCATCATTCATAAATGAGATGAGCCTCGTATTGGTAAAATCAGTTCCGTTTGCAACCTGTATGTAACGCCCGGTGGTGTTTGTAAAGTAAGGGGTTGACATCGAGGTACTCCGGACGAACTCGTTTCCATATCCATCCACGTTCCAGGCCAGAACGAAGCCGTTTAAGCCTACATTATTCATGTGGACAGAAGTAATGTCATCTTCTTTACCATATCTGTTGAATAAGTTCCAGGAGCCTCCCGTATTTCTTGCAAGAGCCGCTTCATGCAGGTAGGTCCAGTCACTGTAGTGAAGCCAGCTTATGTATGGCACTCCATTTACAACTGTAACAAGTGGCTTCTCGTTCAAGTCTGTTGGAGTAGGAAATA
>JBLMYS010000323.1:0-6568 GCA_050258415.1 Acidobacteriota bacterium
TGGGGAAGATCAAGGAAGAGCTGTTGAAGAAAAAAAAGCCTTGACATTTTTTACCAATAAGTATAATTTTACTATAGTTCCTCTTGTTCCTTTCACAGCTTTCAAAACAGAGTGATCAGTAAATAACCCCGATTAACTAATCCGGTTATAATTTTAACATAATGCACAATAATAGTATTTTAATAATTCTTAATGTAGGATTGAAATATGCCAATGGATATTTCTGAACTTCAATCTAAGAAGATTGTTGATTTAAATAAGATAGCTAAAGAACTTGGAATTACCGGTTATAGCGATCTTAGAAAACAGGAACTTATTTTCAAAATCTTAGAAGCACAGACGACAAAAGACGGATTGACCTTCTCCAAAGGTGTTCTTGAAGTGCTTGCTGATGGCTACGGTTTTCTAAGAAGCTCCGACTATAACTATCTTCCGTCTCCCGACGATATATATGTTTCTCCATCTCAGATAAAAAGATTTAGCTTAAGAACAGGGGATCACGTCTCTGGCCAGGTAAGGCCTCCAAAGGAAGGGGAACGCTTCTTTGCCCTCTTAAGGGTGGAAGCTGTAAACGGGCAGGACCCCGATACAATCAGGGAAAGAACACTTTTCGACAACCTGACGCCTCTTTACCCGACCAAAAGACTTACTCTTGAATCTGCCCCGGGCGAATTCTCAATGAGAATAATGGACGTGCTTTCGCCTATTGGAAAAGGGCAGAGAGGGCTCATCGTTTCACCACCTAAAAGCGGTAAAACAATCCTCCTTCAGAAGCTTGCCAACTCGATATCACGTAACCACCCCGAAGTAAGACTTATCATGCTTTTAATTGATGAACGTCCGGAAGAAGTTACAGATATGCAGCGCTCGGTTCAGGCCGAAGTTATTAGCTCAACATTTGATGAACCTGCAGAACGTCACGTTCAGGTCGCCAACATGGTTATCGAAAAGGCCAAGAGAATGGTTGAAGCGAACATGGACGTTGTCATTCTTCTCGACAGTATAACAAGGCTTGCAAGAGCACACAACACTGTTGCCCCGCATAGCGGAAGAATACTCTCAGGCGGTGTGGATGCAAACGCTCTTCATAAACCGAAACGTTTCTTCGGTTCTGCAAGAAATACTGAAGACGGCGGACGCCTTACAATCATTGCAACGGCACTCATTGAAACCGGAAGCAGGATGGACGAGGTTATCTTTGAAGAGTTCAAGGGTACAGGCAACATGGAACTTGTCTTAAGCCGCGACTTAAGTGACAGAAGAATCTTCCCGGCAATTGACATTAATAAGTCGGGTACAAGAAAAGAAGAGCTCCTCTTGAAAGAGGAAGAGCTCAATAAGATCTGGATCTTAAGAAAAATCCTCAGTGATTTTGACCCGATTGAGGCAATGGAATTCCTCCTCGACAAAATGAAGGGAACAAAAAATAATAAGGAATTTATAAACAATATGAATAGTTAATCTATTGATTAAAGTTCTTTAATTAAAGCCGGATTTATAGGGCGGGATGTTTGCCCTTTGATCCGGCTTTTTGTTATCTTAAGAAAAAGTCACATATGTATTGCCTTCTCAAAAAGGATTAATATGAAAAATATCTTATTATTCTGCCTCATCATACTTGGCACAATTACCCAGGCGCAGCCTTCAAGACAGGGCTTAAACCAGATGCGGGGGATATTCTTCGATACTATTGTAATTCCTTCGGGAAATAATTCCAACTGCTATATAGCATATCAGACCACCTGCAACAGGCTTGTTTTTGTTAAAGACAAGGATGTTTTTAAGACACACTTTAGCCTGAGTATTGAAGTTGTGGACAGCCTTTCAGGGAAAGTCTACAGGGAAATTACCGACAATGAGTACTCGGTTAAGGATTTTGAAGAGACAAATTCCGAGAACAAATATGTACAGGGCGTGCTAAAACTATCGCTTCCATCGGGAAGCTATAAGGTGGTACCGGTAATATATGATTATAACACAAGCAGCGAGCATGTCCTTTCCCAGTTTGATCTTAAAGTTACACCACCCGAGCTAAATTGGGCGCTTTCTCCAATAGTCTTAAAGGAAACCCTCCCTGGTTCAAATGGTGCGCAGAAACGCGTGCTGGCGGGCTTTGATGGAAATGTACCCTTTTCACATGAAGATTACGATATGGTTATTCCTGTAGCAGATACGAATGTTTCTTCAGTTTTTGTAGAGCTGAAAAATAACGACTCTCTCATATTTAAGGATTCCATTAAAAACTCATTTGTAGCCTCATTATCATTCAGCCCCGACAAGGAGAATATTGCGGCCGAGTATAATTCACATGGCACACTTACTCGCAACTTTGTCCTGCCGAAGTTTAATGAGAAGCTTCAGGAAGGGGTTCTTTCTATAAGCCTCGAAAACGGGAAGAAAGGAAAAACATTTTTCAGGCGCTCGGTTACCTGGTACAACAAACCCCGCTCGCTAAATAACCTTGAGTATGCTGTAAAAGTCCTTAAGAATATTGACGGGGACAATGAATCTCAAAAGAAAGATAAAGCTCAAAACAAAATGGACTACCCACAGCTCTTGAATTACTGGAAGAAATTCGACCCAACGCCTCAGACGGCATATAACGAGCTGATGGCTGAATTCTACAGGCGTGTTGATTATGCTGCAATGAGCTTTTCACTTATCAGTAATCCCGACGGCGCTGATACGGACAGGGGAAGGATTTACATTAAATTCGGCAAACCTAAGTCTGTGGAAAGAATCTACACCGGTTCCAAAGATGTGCAGGAAGTCTGGGTCTATGAAGAGCCTAACCGCCAGTTTATTTTTGTTGATAAGTCGGGCCTTGGAAACTTCATCCTGAACGGAAAACTATGAATAAATTTGTCTTTACCTGCGGCGACATTAACGGCATAGGACCTGAGATTGTTCAGAAGACACTAAACAGGATTTCCGGTGCGGGAAATGCTAAAGTCTATTACATGTGCCCGGCTGAAGTCTTTGAAAGAGTTTCAGAAAGGATTCCGCCGGAATTTCCATTTGAGGTCTTAAATACAATCCCTGATTCAGGAAGCCGGAGGAAGGCTCTGGTGGAAATAATCAACATTAAAGAGGACGGGTCAATACAGGAACCCGGCAAACCTAGCGCCACTTCAGGCCGTGTTAGCTTCAGGGCAATAAAAGGCTCATTTGAAATTGCTTCGCGCGGCCTTGCCGAGGCCATAATTACGGCACCAATCTCCAAAGAAGCCCTCGGCATGGCTAAGATAGATTTCCCTGGACACACGGAAATGTATGCCGAATGGAGCAGGGTTAAAGACTTCGTTATGATGTTCTACTCTAAAAAAATGAAATGCGCACTTGTAACAATACATGAACCGATAAAAAGAGTCCCGAAGCTTATTACGGCAGAAAGCGTACAAAGAACCCTTAAGGTTGTGATTTCCTCATTAAAACATGATTTTAATATTGTAAGCCCTAAGGTTGCAGTACTTGGGCTTAATCCACACGCCGGTGAAAACGGAAGAATAGGACGAGAGGAACTGGAAGTAATTACGCCTGCTATTAAAACCTCTGGCTTCAGTGAGCTCGTCTCAGGCCCCTTTGTACCCGATGCCTTCTTTGCAAACAGGATTTATACGAAGTACGACATAGTAATTGGAATGTATCACGACCAGGTCCTTATTCCTTTCAAGTTTTTGAACTTTACCTCTGGAGTCAACTTTACGGCAGGACTTCCTGTTGTAAGGACCAGTCCTGATCACGGGACGGCATTTGACATTGCAGGCAGGTATGTTGCCGACGAAAGCAGTATACTTCAGGCGTTTCTACTTGCCCGCAGGATAGTCCAGAACCGAAAGAGGCAAAATGGCTGAAGAAGTTAAGCCTTATAAGCTGATTGCGGAAATTTATTCCCACCTCATGCGCTTTATAAGCTATGACGATTGGGCTGAATACTATTACATGCTTACAAAGGATTATATCCCTCCTGAAAGCAGTGTGCTTGAACTGGCTGGCGGCAACTGCAAGCTTTCTTCAAGGCTGAAAAAATATTATAAGGACGTAATTGTCTCCGATCTTTCATACGAGATGCTCCTGCAGTCTGAAGATGCTTTTCTGAAGAAAGTCTGCTGCAACATGCTCCTGCTCCCGTTTAAGAAAAAGTTCGACCTCATCGTCTCCGCCTTCGACAGCGTTAATTATTTACTGACAAGAAAATCGATCAATCAGCTCTTCAGTGAAGTAAATGCTTGTCTAAAGCCCGGCGGCGTATTTTCTTTTGACGTTAGCCTCGAGACAAACAGCCTTAAAAATCTCAGATATCTGAACAGAAAAGGTGCATACAAAGGGATCAGCTACGTTCAGAAGAGCCGCTACGACAGGGAAAGAAGAATTCATACCAATATATTTGACATCAGGCTTGCTAATGGGACTGTTTTTACGGAAATTCACAAACAGAAAATATTTCCTCTGGAAGTTTATTTTGAACTTCTTGCCAAAAACGGATTTTTAATAAAAGAATGCTTCAATGCTTTTTCATTTGAAGATGCAGATATGGATGCCGAGAGAGCTCAGTTTGTAGCATTAAAAGTAAAGTAGATTATGCTAGCCTTTAATAACGTTTCCTTTAGCTATTCCAAACAGCCTGTGTTTGAGAACCTGAACTTCAGGCTGGATGAAGGGGAGTTTACATTTCTTATAGGGAAAAGCGGCGCCGGGAAAAGCACCTTCCTGCAGCTGATTTATATGAACGTGCGTCCCGAAAAGGGGACTGTGCGCTTTAATGAATTCGACTCATCAACCCTGAAAGATAAGCATCTTCCGGACCTAAGACGGAAAATAGGGATCGTGTTCCAGGACTTCAGGCTTCTCATGGACAGGAACATTTATGATAACCTGGCTTTTGTGCTTGAAGTTACAGGAACGCCCCGCAGGCAGATAAAAAGAAAAGTCTTTAAGGCTCTGGCTGAAGTGGGCCTGTCGCACAAGCAGATGAGCATGCCTTATGAGCTCTCGGGCGGAGAGCAGCAGAGGGTTTCCATTGCACGCGCAATTATAAATGAGCCGCTTTTAATTCTGGCAGATGAGCCGACAGGAAATCTTGATCCTGAAACTACTCTTGAAATAATGGAAGTTTTTAAGAAGCTCAATGCCCGCGGTAATTCCGTCATATTTGCAACTCACAACTACGACCTGGTTAGAAGACACAACGCCGGGATAATTAAACTTGAAGGGGGAAGGGCACTTAAGGTTACATTAAAGCAGAAAAATAGCACCGCAGAATATTAATAAATGCAAGAGGCCGGCATTAATTGACGGCCTTTTTAGTTAAAACCTGTCTTATCAGGCTTTCAGCTCTGCAAGAAGCTCTTCGGCGACCTTGTCAACTGGCAGTGTTCCGTCAACAAATTTAAGCCTTCCCTGAGCGGAATAGTAGTCCAGAACCGGTTTTGTTGTCGAATGAAAAACTGTAAGTCTTTGGCGGATAACGCTTTCATCGTCATCTTTTCTCTTGAAGAGGCTGTCTACGCCGTTACATTTGGGGCAGATCTTCAGGTCCTTAAGGTCGCTTATATTAAAGATGTTGCCGCAGATTTTGCAGGTTAATCTGTTAGTGAGCCTTTGGACAATGATTTCATCATCTACATCTATAGCCAGGAAGTACTCGCTGTCCTTGGGAAGGGTTTTCAGGATTTCGTCGAGGAGTTTTGCCTGGTCGAGTGTCCTGGGGTATCCGTCGAGTATGAATCCCTTCTGGCATGTTTTATCTGAGAGGGCATCCTTAACAATGCCTGCCATGATGTCGTCTGGCACGAGGTTGCCGCTTTCGACAATTTTTTTTGCTTCAAGCCCTAAGGCTGTTTCATTTTTTATAGCGTTTCTTAAAATGTCACCGGTTGAAATGTGAGGAATCCCGAGTTTTTCCGAGAGAATATGAGCCTGAGTTCCTTTACCGACTCCGGGAGCCCCAAAAATTACTATTCGCATGTTTTTATGTCCTGAAAATTATTTTCTGTTAATGTAATCTACTACAAAGGAAATATATAATTCAATAAAATAGTTAGTTGCCGGAAGATCTTGTTTTAAGGAAGAATTCTTTCATTAGTTTCTGGCTTTCCTCTGCATAAATGCCGGAATAGACTTTAATTTTGTGGTTCATTCGTCCGTCTTCGGCAATATTGTACAGTGATCCACAGGCTCCGTACTTAGGTTCATATATTGAAAAATAGAGGGAGTTTATGCGTGCGGCTATCATGGCACCCGTACACATTACGCATGGTTCAACGTTTACATAAATGTCGCATTCGTTTAGCCTCCAGTTCTCTAGATGGTTTGCGGCTGAGGTAATGGCAAGGATTTCAGCGTGTGCCGTGGGGTCCTTTAGTCTTTCTGTCTGGTTATAGCCTCGCCCGATGATCCTGTTCTTATGAACTACGACAGCGCCTATAGGGACTTCATTTTCCTCCAGCGCCCTTTCAGCCTCGCTCAGGGCGGCGTACATGAACCTGTATACCTCTTCAGAAAACAGCATTTAATCTTTTCTCCGCCTTTAAAAAAACAAATCCTGCATTTTTTGAAAACGCAGGAT
>JBLMYS010000324.1:0-9989 GCA_050258415.1 Acidobacteriota bacterium
CAAACGTCGGAACAAGAGACATCAAGCCTACGGGCGGTATCGGTTTCGGCGGGGCAACTGAAGAAGGCAAATATCAGAACATGAAGACCTCGGTTGAAGATGCAATGAAACGCCTCTTTAATCCGGAATTCCTGAACAGAATAGATGAAGCCATTGTATTCAGAAGTCTCGAGAAAGAAGACATCATGCAGATTATCAACATCGAGCTGAAGGATCTTATTGATAACCTGAAGCAGAACAAGATGGAGATTGTGCTGGATGACTCGGCAAGAGAATTCCTCGTTACGAAGGGCTTTGATCCGAAGTACGGAGCAAGACCTTTGAAGAGGGCAATTCAGAAGTACGTTGAAGATCCGCTTGCTGAAGAGATCTTAAAAGGCACCTTCAAGCAGGGCAGCAAGATTATTGCAAAGCATGCAGAAGGCCAGGATGAGCTCTACTTCATAGAGGACACTTCTGAGGCCGGTGTTTCGGACGAAAAGGAAAAAACCGGACGTTCCGAGAGTTAAATTAACCTGAATTAAAAAAATAAAGGCGGGCTGTCACTTTTAGACATGCCCGCCTTTTTTATTTTACCCTGTTCCTGATTACCACCAGAAAGCAGTCTCCCATAAACCATATCTTTTCTCCTTTTCACTTGCAAGCCAGCTAACCTATAGTTATTTTTCAAGGTAAAATAATCATTTTAGGAACGATAATGAGCCTTACAGACAGTAAAATTCTGGAAATATTCCTCGAAACGGGCGCTCTTTTGAACGGCCACTTCCGCCTGACCTCGGGGCGCCACAGCAGCCAGTACTTCCAGTGCGCAAAGGTCCTCCAGTATATGAACCATACTGAAACCATCTGCAGCATTATAGCTGACTATTTTAAGAATTATGAAATTGATACCGTAATTGCTCCTGCAATTGGCGGAATTGTTGTTGGCCAGGAAGTGGCCCGTCAGCTAGGGAAAAAATCCATTTTTGCTGAAAGGGAAGACAAGGAACTGACATTAAGGCGCGGTTTTACAATAACGCCGGGCGAAAAGGTCCTTGTATGCGAGGATGTTGTAACAACAGGCGGCTCTGTATTCGAGGTTATGGATATCGTAAGAAAGCTTGGCGGCGAGGTTGTGGGTGTTGGAATGATCGTTGACCGCTCAAACGGCAAGGTCGATTTTGGAGTGCCCCAGGTAAGCGGCCTTAAGCTGGACGTTGTTTCTTATACACCAGAAGAATGCCCCCTCTGCAAACAGGGTATTCCCGTTGTTAAGCCGGGTTCGAGAAAAGTTTAATTAACCTCTATAGGGGACGCTCACAATGAAAACTCTTGCACTTTTCTTTCTTCTGACCGTGACGGTAATGGCCCAGGTGGAGTTTAACGACTACTTTGAACCTAAAACCTTAAGGGTCGACTACTTCCATACGGGTACTGATAAAAGTGAGTCTATTTCCATGGATGAAATGAGGGTGGAACCCTTCTTTGGAGGCTCGCACAAGAACCTCATAGATACATTCCAATACGGCAAATATATGCTTATGGTATACGACTCGGCTTCCAATAAGCTCATCTATTCAAGAGGCTATTCAACACTTTTCAGCGAGTGGCAGACTACGGCTGAGGCTAAGAAAACTACAAAGACTTTTAGCGAAACCGTAACGCTCCCTTTCCCGAAGAAAACAGTCCGCGCTGAGTTTTTAAGCCGTGACAGGATGAACAGGTTTCAGAAGAGCTTTGAATATTACATTAACCCGAAAGATTATTTTATTTCTCCTGAACTCCACAGGAAGTACAATACATTTGAGGTTGTGAAATCTGGCGACCCGGAAAAGAAGGTAGACCTCGTTATTATACCCGATGGATACACAAAAGACGAAATGGAAAAGTTCAGGCGCGACTGTAAGAAGTTTGCCCAATACCTCTTTAATGCCTCTCCATACAAGGAGAACAAGGATAAGTTCAACATCTGGGGCGTTGAGGCTTTTTCTGAAGAATCCGGAACGGATGTTCCGGCTAAGAACGTCTGGAAGAAGACGGCCGTTAATACAACTTTCTATACATTCGACCTGGAACGCTACTGCATGACGAGCGACAATAAGTCCTTACGGGACATTGCGGCAAATGTTCCATATGACCAGATTTATATTCTTGTCAATACGGATATCTACGGCGGCGGTGCAATCTATAACCATTACTCTGTCTGCGTATCGGACAACAATTTCGGTGAATACATATTTACTCACGAGTTCGGCCACGCTTTTGCAGGTCTGGGAGATGAGTACTACACTTCAGACGTGGCGTATGAAAACTTTTACCCCGAGGGGGTTGAACCCTGGGAGCCGAACCTTACAACGCTTGTTCATTTTGAGAACAAGTGGAAAAATATGGTAGCCCAAAACGTACCCGTGCCCACTCCGATGGAAAAAAACTTCGATAAAACTGTCGGGGTTTTTGAAGGCGGCGGCTACGTTGCAAAGGGAGTCTACAGGCCGAGAATGGACTGCACGATGAAGTCTATTTCAGTAAATAACTTCTGCCCTGTATGCCAGAAGGCAATTGAGCAAATGATAAGTTTTTATTCAGAATAATATTCAGCATATAAAGGAAACAATGAATCAGAAGAGATTATACCGCACAATAGAGACTGTAGCTGCAGGAAAGTTTCAGACCGAAGAGGAGATGCTCGAGACTGTTCTTAATCAAATTGTATTTAAGGAAGAGGCGGGAATAATTGGCGGCAGGCTCTGGAGGCTTGATGCGGTAAATAAATCTTACAGGCTGTTCTTTCAGACGGGCAACCTTGAAAAAATAACAGATAACTTCCAGATCTATATAGAGGATTATCCTGTTTTTGAGATGCTGGCAACAGACCGGACTGTTCTTTCTGATGAAACCAATATGGTGCTCAGAGAAAAAGGTATCTTTAAGTACTCAGTTTCCGGTGTGGGCTCCAGGCAGAAGGTGGATGGAAAACAGTTTTATGAATTTCTGCTCGCCTTAAACAGCAATAATATCAACGACGAGCTCAGGCACACGCTGAACATTGTTGCCACCGTCCTTACTTCACAGCTCAAGCAGCGCCGCATAAGTGAAAACGCGCAGCACCTTAAGGCCGATATCGACCGCGCAAAGCAGCTCCAGAAGAGCATATTGCCGGAACATGAATATAAATTCCATAATTTTGAGATGTTCGGCCTAACGCTTCCGGCCGAAATTATTGGCGGTGACTTCTTCGATTATCTTAAGATAGGAGATGATGAAGAGCGCCTGGGTATTACAGTCGGGGACGCTGCAAGCAAGGGTTTAAGCGCGGCCGCAGAGGCGATGTACGTCTCAGGCGCACTCAGAATGGCAAGCGCATTCCAGATTAAAATTTCGCCGCTGATGAAAAAAATGAATGAGCTGGTGCATAAGATTTTCAGCGAGGCAAAGTTCACAACTCTTTTCTACGGGGAAATAGCCACAGACAAAAACGGACTCATGCTTTATGCAAATGCCGGGCATAACCCTCCCATTTTTATTAAAAGCAGTACGTGTGAGGTAACTTACCTTATGCCTACGGGGCCCTTGCTTGGTCCCGCGCCACATGCTAAGTATGAAACCGAAAACATCAACTTCGCTAAAGGTGACGTGCTTTTAATCTATACAGACGGAATAACAGATGCCGCAAATACGGAAGAGGAATGCTACGAGGAGAAGCGCCTGGAGAAAACCTTAAAAGAGGTAATTCATCTTTCTCCAAAGGAAATTGCATATACAATTCTAAACGATGTTATACATTTTTCAAAAGACGGAACTTATTCAGACGATAAGACCCTGGTTGTTATAAAAAGGACTGAGTAAAATGGAACTGGCAGAGAAGATATTAAATGCCGGCGTCGTGGGCGCCGGTGGAGCGGGATTCCCGACACACGTTAAGGCAAAATCCAAGGTTGAATTCATGCTCGCAAACGGCGCCGAGTGCGAACCCCTGCTTCATAAGGACTTTGAGCTCATGGTGCATTTCGCCCCAGAGATCGTCCGCGGCATGCAGCTTATGATGGACTCAACTTCTGCACGAATGGGCTACTTTGGAATAAAATCCAAAAATGCAGATGCCATTGAAGCCGTTCAAAAAGAGCTTGAAGGACACCCGATTGAAATTTGTGAACTGGGGGACTTCTATCCCTCGGGAGACGAATACGAACTCGTTTATTCGGCAACAAAAAGGCTTATACCGCCGGCAGGAATCCCGCTTAATGTGGGCTGTGTTGTAAATAACGTCGAGTCGCTCTATAACGTTGCAAGAGCTGAAGAGGGGATACCGGTAACCGAAAAGATACTTACCGTAACGGGTGCCGTAAGAAAGCCCTCAACATTCTTTGCCCCCTTAGGGACGAGCTTTGAGGACCTGATTAAATTTGCAGGAGGTACAACCATCAGGGATTACTGCATATTTATCAGCGGCGTTATGATGGGGGGCTTTACCTACGATACTTCGGAAGTGGTGACAAAAACCACATCCGGAATAATCATACTTCCCAAGGAGCATTACCTCGTAAAAAGGAAAGACAGGACCGAAAAATCCAAATACCGCATCGGGAAATCGGCATGCGATCAGTGCAGTTACTGCACAGAGTTCTGCCCACGCTACTTACTTGGATATAACGTTCAGCCGCATAAGGTTATGCGCTCGCTTGTATTCTCTGAGACAGGAAGCGCCGTCTGGAACCAGTTTGCAGAACTCTGCTGTTCATGCGGCATTTGTACGCTATATGCCTGCCCCGAGGACCTTTACCCCAGGGAAGCCTGCGAGTGGTCGAAAAAAGAGATGAGAAGTCAGGGCGTAAAGTACACTCAGACTCACCCGGTTAAAGTGCATCCTGTAAAAGAGGGAAGAAGAGTCCCGGTAAAGCAGCTAATAAAAAGACTGAACCTGCAGGACTATAATGTACCTACGCCATTTATACGGGATAGTTTAAAAGCCGAAAGCGTTAAGATATTATTAAAACAGCATACAGGCGAAAAATCGGTCCCCGTAGTTGATTCAGGCCAAAGTGTTAAGAAAGGGGATCTGATTGCAAGGCCTCCTGAGGGAAAGCTTGGTGCAAACATACATGCCTCCATTGACGGGGTAGTGACCAATATTACAGAGGACTTTATAAGAATTATTGCAAAGTAGTTTCCGTGTGAATGATAACACTAATTAACAGGATGAAAAAATGGATAAAAAGAATTCGATAGGTTTAATAGAACTGACAAGCATTGCAGCAGGAATGCTTGCTGCCGATATCATGCTCAAGACTTCCGATGTTGAGCTCATACTGAACAGGTCGATCTGCTCTGGGAAATATATGGTCCTTATCGGAGGCGACGTGGCTGCAGTGCAGACTGCGGTGGATGCTGCTTCGGATATGGTGCGCTTTGCCGTAATAGACACATTTGTTATTCCAAACGTTCACGAACAGATCTTCCCGGCAATTGCGGGCCACACGGGGGTTGAGATGCTTGAAGCCCTGGGTATAGTGGAGTCTTTTTCTGTAGCATCTTTAATTGAGGCTGCCGATGCGGCTGTAAAGTCTGCAAACGTTAAGCTCATTGAGTTAAGGCTTGCCATGGCCTTAGGCGGAAAGGCATTTTTTACCTGTACGGGTGAAGTTGCAGCAGTGAGCTCTGCCGTTGAGTCTGGCGCTAAAGTGGCTGCTGATAAGGGCTTACTGGTTAACAAGGTTGTTATTGCACAGCCAAGGCAGGAACTCCTTAATGATATGATATAAAACATACTGAAAAGTGTGTTTTTGATTCAATATTTCCCATCTTCTTCCGATTATAAAGAGGTAAATAATTCTAAACTGGAGCAGAAGAGAGAGTACAGAACATGGCTAAATTTAGATCCGGTTTTTCAGGAGCAGTCCTGAATTTTTCCATATTTTTTTTAGTCTTTCTTTTGCTGCTTTCACCAGGCATTCCGGCCAAAACTCATTCTAAGACAAAAAACCTTCCAAAGGTCTCTCTTCAGAAAAAAAATGTACAAAAAAAATCTCTGCCTAAAAGAGTTGTAAAGGCTGCATCTACAAAAAAGAACACCCTCCTAAAAGCTCCGGTGCGGAAAATAACAGTGGTAATGGAAAACCATCCTCCCGACTGTTTTATCGAGAATTCCCCGAAAGAAATTCCTGAAAGCGAATTCGAGAATTCAATTCTGAAAAAAATTAAAAATAAAAGTCATAGGGATTTCCTCCTTTCCATATATCACCTGAAATCAGGCAAGTACATTCTTTCGGGAAAGGCTGATAAAGTAACTTTTGAAAAACTTGAAGACATCCTCTACCCGATAGGATTTCTTAGAGTAACTGGCCTCGAAATTGAGACATCAAAGGCGGTTTTTTCCAGCCTCGGCATTGAACCGCAATACAAAGTATACCCATGGGCAAGGTGCATAGAAATGATGAAATCAGGATCTGCAGACGTCATACTGACAATTTTCAGGAACAGCACAAGAATGAAATATCTTTATTATCCTTCGGAGTTTACCCGGGATGAGCCCAATGCGCTTTTCAAACTGAAGGAATCGGGGATCACATTTGACGGAGACCTGAAAAAGCTGAAAAAATATACTATAGGGGTAATAACAAGCACCTCATACGGAGAAAATTTTGACCGTGCAAGTTACCTCAGAAAAGAGGAAGTGCCTTCTACAGAGTCTGTGATCAACCTGGTTGAAAAAAAACGGGTGAGCCTGGGAGCCGGAACTTTAAGCCTGTTGAAATATCTGATGAAACAGAAAGGTATTGCTGAAAAATTTACAATCTTAAAACCCAACCTAAGTCATGAGCACCTCTATATAGCTTTTTCAAAAGCCAGGAAACAAAAGCAGCTTTCAGAAGAGTTTTCGGAAAAACTATCAAAATTCAAGAAAACTGAGAAGTATAAAAAGATCCTGAAAAAGTACGGTGTGGCAATTTCCTGAAGCCGTATGCTGAATAAATAAAAGTCATTTTCCTAAAATTAACTGTTCAATGAAATTTAAGAATTCAATACTTTTTAAGACAATCCTTATTGTTACTGCCAGCGTGGTTGTGTTCCTCTGTTTTTTCGGCCATTATACTTACACTTTTGAAAAAGAAAGGCTGCTAAACGAGACAAAGACAAGGCAGGAGATCAGATTTAAGAGAATAGCCAACAGCCTCGTAGAATCTCTCTGGTCGTATGACAACGTTTCAGCCAGGCGTATAATATCCTTTGATGAGACAAACAATGATATTATGGCAATCATTATCAGAAATGAAAATAAGGATTTTTTTGAAGCCGTAGTGCGCAAAGGTTCCTCCGTATTTGAATATGTTTCGGAAAAGGATCTTAATAGCAGGTTACCCAAATCAGGGGATATCGTTGTAATTAAGGATGAAATTAAACGAAGTGATTCGCCAATAGGATATCTTGAAGTCCATTTTTCGGAAGAGGAAGTTCAAAGTGAGATCCGGAATATAATCCTCAGGATTTTATTGCAGACGGTTATTATTGCGCTCGTAATCATTGTTTCGGTTTATTTCACGCTGAGAAAAGTTATCGGTAAACCGATCAGAGAACTCAGCCATAGAATGGAGGAGATTTCAGAAGGTAATTACATGCTGAAGCTTCAAGGGAAATCGGATGACGAGATAGGCAGGCTTATAGATTCCTTCAACAGGATGATCGACCGTCTGGAAGCGCAAAGAAGCGAGCTCATGAACAGCGAAATCAAATACAGATCAATTTTTGATGAGGCAAGCGACGGTATTATACTCGTAAAAGACGGCGAGTTTCTGGAAGCCAACAAAAAAGCCTCGCAGCTCTTCGGCATTACAAAGGAAAAAGCGGCCAGCATAAAAATAAGTGAGTCCCTTAGTTCCGGGATAAACATGTTCGGCATGAATGTGAATGAAATAATTGAGAAGGCCCTTTCAGGTGAGCTCCAACATTTTGAAAGTCAGTTCATAAATCCCACAGGGGAAAAAATCTTTGCCGATATTAACCTCCATAAAGTGGAACTGCAGGGTGAGGTGATACTCCTTTCAATTATACGCGACATCACAAACCGTAAGACCTCGGAGGATAAAATAAGGACCTCCTTAAGGGAAAAGGAAATTCTCCTCAAGGAGATTCACCACAGGGTGAAGAATAACCTTCAGGTAATATCCAGCCTTTTGAACCTCCAGGCGGGATTTACAGAGGATAAAACTGCACTCGAAATGTTCCGTAACAGCCAGGACCGCGTTAAATCCATGGCGCTTATACATGAGAAATTATATAAGTCGGGTGACCTTTCCAGCATTAATTTCGGGGAATACGTAAAAAGCCTCGCTTCAAACCTTTTTAAGTCGTATCGTGTAAATCATGACTGCATTACGCTTAAAGTAGACATTCCTGGAAATGTTTACCTGAGCGTTGATACGGCGATCCCATGCGGGCTTATTATAAATGAGCTGTTGACAAACGCTCTCAAGTATGCATTCAGTGACAGGCCCTCGGGTGAGGTGGGAATCCGTTTTTGTGCAGATGGACTGAACAATTCACTAGTGGTTTATAATGATGGGACGGAGTTCCCACGAGATCAGGTTGACCTAATAAATCCGAAGACACTAGGCCTTCAGCTCGTAAGCATTCTTTCTTCACAGCTAAAAGGAAGTTTTCAGTTAAATACTGGCCTTATAACTGAATTTATTGTTACATTTCCGGTAAAAAAATCGTAAAATTGGATGCATGAAAATTTGATGTAAATATTATTCTGAGGGGAATAATTTCTGAGTTTTATAATTTTCCATAGGAGTCTGCCCTCTGATGGCAAAAGCAAAAATTTTTATTGTTGAAGACGAAAGTATTGTTGCGCTCGATCTGAAATACAGTCTTGAAAGCCTCGGCTACGAGGTTTGCGGTATAGCATCGACGGCTGAAGATGGGGTAAAGAAAATTCTGGAAGCCAAACCTCAGCTGGTTTTAATGGATATAGGTCTTGAAGGCGAAACAGACGGCATTACAGCCGCCGCAGAAATTAAGTCGAAACTCGATATTCCCCTCATATATCTTACTGCAAATTCTGATGAGGCCACCTTAAACCGCGCAAAAATTACAGAGCCCTTCGGCTATGTGCTCAAACCCTTTGATGAAAGGGACCTTCAGACCACAATTGAAATGGCCCTCTATAAGTATGATGCCGAAAGCCGCCTGAAATCAAATGAAATGTGGTTTTCCACGACCTTAAAAAGCATTGGAGACGCAGTAATTACTACAGACCTCGAGGGCAAAGTAACTTTTATGAATGTTATTGCCGAGGAACTTACAGGTTTCAGGCTTACAGAAGCCCTGGGAAGGCCGCTTGAGGAAATATTCGACATCTTCAACGAAAATACACATGAAAAGATGGAACACCCGGTTGCAAAGGTAATCAGGGATGGGGTAATTGTAGGACTTGCAAATCATACCATTTTAAGGTCTAAATCCGGAGTGGAGATTCCGATAGACGACAGCGCTTCACCCATAAAAGACGAAAAAGGGGCTATTACTGGCGTTGTCCTGGTTTTCCGTGATATCAAGGAAAGAAAAATTGCTGAAAAGGCACTCCGCCAATCTGAAGAAAACGCGCGTAACATGATTGAACTTTCCCCCTATGCCATACTGGTTCATAGCGGCGGCAAGGCAATATACTGCAATGAGGCTGCCGTTAAGCTCATCGGGGCCAAAAGCCGCGAGGATGTCATTGGGGAGGTTGCAATTAAATTTGTGCATCCCGACTTTCATCAAATTGCAGCTGAGCGTGTTAAATACATGATGGAAACCCGCGGAAGCGTTCCTTTGGAAGAAGAAAAGATTGTGCGCCTTGATGGAACCATAATTGACGTTGAGATATCTGCCGGATACTTTTTGTATGAGGGAAAGCCCGCCATTCAGACCATTATTCGCGATAATACGGAAAGAAAACGCAGCCAGGAAGCCATTGCCCTCAGCGAAGAAAGGTACCGTACTACCTTTGAAAATACCGGAAGCAGTAT
>JBLMYS010000325.1:0-4964 GCA_050258415.1 Acidobacteriota bacterium
AGTAAATGTATATATTTAATTTTCAAAATAAAAAATTTAAGGTAAGAGATGGCTCATCATAAGTCAGCGAAAAAAAGAATTAAGGTCAGCGAAAAAAGAAGAGTTGAGAATAAAGCTGCTATTTCAAAGATAAAAACTTTGGTTAAAAAAGTTTTAACTTCTGAAGATGTAACTGAAGTTGGTACAAGTTACAAAGACGCAGTTTCTCTTATTGATAAGAATGTCTGCAAGGGCAGATTGCATAAGAATACCGCTGCCAGAAGAAAATCTGCATTGACCAGGCATTTAAATACATTAAATTCTGCTGCTGCACCTGCTACACAAGCAGAATAAGCTTTCTTTTTATTCGTAGAAATTAAAAAAGCAATGTACGTGCTCTTTACATTGCTTTTTTTATTTTCTCGATTTCGTTATCGGTTCTTACAGGTCCTCAATTGTATCTGCTCCTTCAGGCATCGGCAGATAGAAGCGTACCTTCTGGATGCTGCCGTCTTTCTTGTATAACCTTTCCACTTTCTTTCTGATAATCACGCTGTGCTCAATAAATATGTCGTCCTCAATTATTGATCCGAATATATAGCTCGTTCCTTTAATGAGAACATTTTTCCCGATTACCAGCGGGTTCTCATCGCTGCCTGTCATATTGACGCTTGACTCAATAACGGAGTTGTCGCCAATAATGATGTTTCCCTTAATGATGTCTCCCCAGAGGACTTCAACGTTATCTCCTACAATGAATGTCTGGTGCGGGAAGCACGACATGTGCACGTTTTCCCATATGGTGACGTTCTTTCCGAAAGTTACGTTGCAGTTGACAAAAGCGTTTTTCTTCAGCGTGAGATTATAGTTCAGCTTGACGCCTTTACCGATATAAACCCCTTTGCCGATCTTAATATCAAGCGGGATACCTTTGCTGTCCATTTCCAGAATGTCTTCAATAACGCTTTCATCAATAAAAAAGTCGTCCGGATCCGCTATTTCAATTACGTCCTTGAGTTTTTCATATGCGTTTTCACGTGCCACGGCTTCCATTTCCCTCAAGACCGACTTATTGTTAAAGCCCATGAGAACGTACTGCTGCCGGGGGCTTACGGCGTTTACAGAATAGCCGCTCTTGTTGAAAAGATCGATCAGGTCTGTAATATAAATTTCCTTCTGTACGTTATTGCTGCTCAGTTTTGAAACCAGGCTTATAAGCTTTTTATAGTCGAAGGCATAAACGCCTGAATTGAATTCGTTGTTGTTTATCAGCTCTTCTTTTGAATAACAGTATTTTCTGTTATTGTAGAAAAGCTCGTAAGGCCTATTCTCATCCAGGTGGAGTATGTCCTTGTGCTCAATAATTTCAATTACCCTTCCAAAGTCATCACCCGAGGAGTTGCCATCGGCGTCAGTTTCCTTAACGCGGACAATTCTTCCGTAGCTGTTTAACTTCGGGTCACCTGAATAGATGCCGGTCAGTACCATCATATCGCTTTCTGAGCGGCGGAATTCGTCCCTGAACATTGCAATTGTCTCGGCGTCTATAAGTCCCATGTCGCCCGGCAGAACATAAACAGTGCCTTCATATTTTTCAGGAACAATTTTCTCCAATGCCACCTGCACTGCGTGCCCGGTACCGTTCTGCTGCTCCTGAAATGCAAAAAGAGTGCTTTCCCTTTTGCCGATTACCTGCATTACGTCCTTGGCCTTAATGCCAACGACCAGAAGTATATTCAGCCCGTTTAATGCTTTGCGGCAGGCGTTGTAAACTCTTTCTACTGTCGGAACGCCCCAGATCTCATGAAGCATTTTTGAGGTTTGCGATTTAATTCTTTTCCCGTGGCCTGCTGCCAGAATAATGGCAACTTCCTTATAATCGTAATTGAACTTGGATGAGAGTTCTTTAACTACTTCCTGAACGCTTCCTGGTACTTCTTTCAATTCCATTAATTCCTCACTTTATTATCTGAAATTTATTTTCGCTTACCTGTAAATTGTCTTTTGAAGGGCAGTTTAGGGGTAATCTACATGGCTCATTGTGACCTGTTTTTTCAAGTGACACAATAATAAAAATAATTGCTGGATAAATCAAAGACAAATTTTATGGGGTAAATATGCTCCATGTACGGCAAAATGACCACGAGGATAGAAAAAAGTTGCATAAAATATGAGTTTTATTATTTTATAGATAAAATATACTAACCGCTTTATCGGCTACCTATTTGTAGGGGTAAAATGGATACTGAAAGATTAAAAGTGCTTCTTATCGAGGATAACCTCGGTGACGCCAGGCTTATCAGTGAAATGATCAGCGACGTGGCCGGTAGCAAAATTCAGATTGACCATGCCTTCAGGCTTTCAACAGGACTTGAGAGACTCGCAAAGTGCCAGTTTGATGCGATCCTGCTGGACCTGGGCCTGCCCGACAGCACGGGTTTGGACACTTTGAGGAAGGTTCACGCAAGGGCCGGCAGTGTGCCTGTCATAATTATGACCTACAACGATGGTGAGGAGATCGGCCTTAAGGCCATGCAGACAGGCGCGCAGGATTACCTCATAAAACTCCAGATTGACGGCGTCCTTCTGGTGCGCTCGCTCAGGTATGCAATTGAACGTAAGAAAAGCGAGGAAAAACTGCTTGAGAGTGAAGACCGCTTCAGAGTCACATTCGAGCAGGCGGCTGTTGGAATTGCCCACGTGGACTTGGACGGCAAATGGATCAGGGTTAACCAGAAATTCTGCAGCATGATGGGCTATTCAGTCTATGAACTCCTCCTGCTTTCGATGGATGACGTAACTTATCCGGCCGATATTCAGACAATCCGTGAACTTAAGAATAATCTCCTCTCAGGAGAAATAAAATCCTGCACGCTGGAGAAAAGATTCCTCAGGAAAGACGGCTCGGTCCTGTGGGCCTCTTTAACGGCATCGCTTTTCTGCGACCAGAATGGCGAGGCAAAGTATATCATAATTGTTGCTGAAGATATAACAGAACGCAAGCGCTCCGAAAGGAAGCATAGCGGGACACTTCAGCTTCTTAACAATATCGTTGATCACATGAATATGCTTGTAGTCCATTTGGACAGGCAGTTTAACATCCTGGAAGTAAACTCTGCCTTTGCGAGGATTTTTGGTGTTGAGCCTGAAAACGTTACCGGCAGGAATTTCTTCAGCATATTTCCCGAAGCGGAAAATAAAACCATATTTGAGAATGTGCTTGAAAAGGGGGAAGGCTATTCATATTACGGAAAAAACATGCCGATGGTTTCAAATCCTGAAATCTCAAACTATCTCTGGGATTTTAACCTGATCCCTATTACAAATGAAGCCGGCATTACAACCGGTGCGGTCCTGACTTTAATGGATGTGACAGACAGGATGAAAGAATTAAAAATTAAAAATTTCTGACATACAGAATCAAATTAACGCTCATATCTTGCATATCTTCAGGGAAACTGCAAAGAAAACTTGACCTGGCCCATATAATCAGATTAGCAAGCCCCGAAGCGGGGCGCTCTGTTTGTAGCCCGGCGGTGAGGAAGCCCCCGGACGGGGGCGACTGAACCCCTGGGAAAAAGATCCCCACAAACCCCGGAGCCGCGGCAGCCGCGGCACATGCATGGCCATAGCAGCACCCGTGAAAAATATTCAAATCCCCCAATCCCCAAAAAAAATATTTTCATGAAATTTTCCGAAAACGACTCTCGTCACCATATATATATATGTATATAGATCCTGTCATTTTCAGAAATGACTTGGTATTTTAAGATGTCTATTTTATAAATATTCCGGAGACTAAAGGTGAAAAAGTTTTGTGTAGTCCTTTGCTTCTTTTTAATCAGTTCGGCCCTTAAGGCGCAGTTAGTTAATGGATATGGAATTAAGCTGGGAATGGGAATTACAAACCATACATGGCACTATAATTCGGCGGATTTTGATTTTCATTGGGATAACCATTCAGGTATATCCGCCAGGGCATTTGCCGATTTTCTAAACTTTTCCAACTTCAATATTGAAGGAGAAATCGGCTACTTGCAAAAAGGAGCAAGGCTTGATGTTTTTACTACAACTGTAGAAAATCCGGATCCTGTAAAACGTAAACTCACTAACTGCCTTGATTACCTATCGGCCTCCTTAATGGGTAAGACAAAATACAACCTCGGAATGTTTACCCCTTATATTTTACTGGGACCCCAGTTTAATTATCTGGCGGGTAAGGACGTAGAGTTTTTGCTTGTCGGTCCTTATAACCACTTCAAAAAAAGTATCTTTGGCTACACTGCAGGAACAGGAACAGAATTAAAAATTATGTCTCTGAATTTTCTTGTAGAGTACAGGTTTGAGAAAGATTTAACCAACAACTATGATTTGCCTATGCTGGATATAAAGAACTATTCACATTCTGTTTTAATCGGCGTGAAGTTTTAAGATGATGGATTAATTCTTCAGGCTGCTGATAAGCAGTAATGCGATATCTCATTTCCGGAATAAATCGGTTGAATCTGGGGAACTATCATAACAACAGGATATTAGATGAAACTAAATTTTCTAAAATATGTAATATTAACTGCTTTAATTATTGCTTCATTTAACTGCCATGTAAATGAACCGCCGGTAGAAAAAAAGCAGGAAAGTACCAAATGGGAACTAGTGTCAGAGCTGGCATACCTTAGTGTCAGATATATTCTGAAATATGACAACACTTTGTATCTGTCCGCAGTAAGGCCGAATAAGAGCAACGCCGGAATTATTTATAAGACAAGTGATGGATCTCAATGGACACTGGTAAGGGAATTTAACAGGTCAGTAGGCCCCTTGACAATGCATGGCGACACGCTTTACTGCCTTGGGGACAGTCTTTACAGATATATCATTCCCAAAAATAAGTGGGAGAGTGTCTGTGAGCCCTGGCCTTTATCATCCGATCCTCAGTCGGTTTCAGAAATGATATTCCTGAAAGACAGGCTTTATGCAATGCAGAC
>JBLMYS010000326.1:0-3420 GCA_050258415.1 Acidobacteriota bacterium
ATTCCCCGGAGGTCATCTCCCCGAATGCAACCATGTTATAAGGCGGATCATGGATTGCCATTACCGCCTTTTCACTTTCCAAAAGATGCTTAAGTCCCTCAATGTCTGCAGCATCGAGGCAGCCTATTTTATGCCTTCCTTTAGGGTCGCACCACACTTCGCCCGGTTTTATCCTGCAGTAAGGCAGGAGCATCCGGCAGAGTTCCTCGTCCCTGTCCAGCCTTGGCAGAGTCATCTTCTCCATAGTCTGATTCAGCTTGTCTTAGTTATTATTCAGCCTTACTTAAATAAATTTTTCAGCGTATCTTAATGACTTATTAAAGGCTTATTCAGCCTGTTTAACGAACTCCGGCATCATAATCCTGCTTATTTCAACTGTTTTCCCGGTTTCAGAGTCGACTTTCAGAAATAGCCCACAGAGGTGCAGATCATTTTCCGCAGTCTGGTATTTCTGAGGTGTCTGATAAAGAAAACGGTTTATTGCTGCCTCGGTTTTCATACCTATTACGGAATCATAAGGCCCCGTCATACCAACGTCAGTTATATATCCCGTTCCCTTGGGCAGAATACGTTCATCCGCAGTCTGAATGTGCGTGTGGGTTCCGATGAACCCGCTTATTTTTCCGTCAATATAGTTTGCCAGAGCAATTTTCTCTGCCGTAGCCTCGGCATGAAAGTCCACAATAATTACTTTCGTTTCCTGCTTAATCTTTTCAATTGCCCAGTCAGCAGTTCTGAACGGGCAGTCGATTGTAGCCATAAAGGCCCTTCCCTGCAGGTTTAGGACTCCAATTTTCCCCTTCGGGGTATCTGCTATATAGTAGCCTCTGCCAAAAGTCCCTTTCGGGTAGTTCTGGGGACGAATATAGCGTTCCTCTGTCTTAAGGTAGCCCTGCGACTGGTGTTTATCCCAGGTATGGTTGCCGCCTGTAATTACGCCGGCACCCATTTCAAAGAGCGCCTTCCCCTCTTTATCCGTGCATCCTTTACCATCGGATGCATTTTCACCGTTTACTATAATAAAATCAGCTTTGTACTTTTTTTCCAGTCCGGGCAGCCATGTTCTAACCATATCCATTCCCGGCTTTCCAATTATGTCGCCAATAAAAAGTATGTTAATAAGAGCCATAAAATCCAATATATTTGATTACAGAATATTTGTTTCCACTTGCTTTTACGCGAAGTAAAAAAGTTTAATAAGTTATAATACTAAATTTATTGCTGGGATTCCTGAAAATATTGCGAATTTTGGAACAGGAGCCCAGTAAATAATTTCGCGGGGATAAATAATTGTACAATTTTGTATCATGCATAATTATTATATTTGAACCTAAAATTCATATTATTAGCGATGTCGCCCAAAAACCTAACAGATATACCCTTTGAGAATGCAGAGTTCTGCGTCGTGGACGTTGAAACCACAGGCATGAGCCCATCGACCTGCCGCATTATTGAAGTAGGCATGGTCAGGATCAGAAAGCTCAAGATAGTTGAAACCTACCAGACGTTTGTCAATCCGGGAATGGAAATACCTTATTTTATTACTACTCTGACGGGAATTTCAAATTCAGACGTTTATGAGGCTCCCTATTTTGATGAGATTGCAAACAAGGTTAAAGAATTTATGGACGACAGCATTTTAATAGGCCATAACCTGCAGTTTGACGTTTCTTTCCTCAGGCGGGCTTTTGAGGACTGTGGTAACGAAAAGTTTGCCAATCCCCTTTTATGCACGCTGAAGCTTGCAAGAAAGATGTATCCCGAGCTTTCCAGTAAGTCGCTCACCTCAGTGGTAAAACACCTCAAAATTCGCAATAAGAACGTCCACAGGGCACTTTCAGACGCAACTGCGACTGGTAAGGTGCTCCTTAAGATGATAAAGGAACTGAAGGCGAAAGAGGGCTATAAGACTGCGGCTGAAATCATAGATTTCCAGAGCTCGCCTTTTAAAGAGCCGGACTACAGGCTTACCAAGAAAAAACTGGCCAGTGACGTTGCAAGGCTTCCGGACCTTCCGGGGGTTTACTTTTTCAAAAACTCCAAAGGTGATATTATTTACGTCGGAAAGGCTAAAAGCCTGAAGACCAGGGTTAAGCACTACTTCTCAAGTACCGCCCCTTCAAAAAGCAGGAAAATAGTACGTCAGGCAGAACGCCTGGGCTTTATGACGACAAACTCCGAACTTACGGCGCTCATTGCAGAAAGCGAACTCATAAAGATTCACAACCCTGTTCACAATGTTCTCTTAAAAAAATTCGGGAATAACTTTTTCCTTAAAGTGCTAAGGCAGGATGAATACCCGAAGGTTGAAATGGCCCGCCGGTTTGACTTCGACGGGGACGATTATTTCGGCCCTTACACAAACAGGGACTCAGTCAGGAACATGGTGAAGCTTGTTCATAGTACATTTCAGCTAAGGGAGTGTTCCGACCGTGAGTTCAATAAGCACAGAGGCTGTTACTTAATGCAGATCTACAGGTGCGTGGGGCCCTGCATGAAGGATTTTGAAAAGTCGGAATATGAAAAAGAGCTCGATAAAGTTTATGAATTTTTGTCAGGAAAGAACCAGTATGCCCTGGAGAGTCTCATCGCAAAAATGAAGTACTTTTCGGAAAAGCAGAGGTTTGAGGAAGCATCGGAGATGAGGGATTTAATCAACCTTGTCCTGGCGCAGATCCATAAGACGTCAATTTTATCTGAGCCTGTAAACTCAACCAAGGTTCTCCTTGAGGTAAGGACAACGGGTAAAAAGGATTTTATTTTGCTTCTTTCGGGGAGGATATACATTAAAGATTACATTGTAGGAGACGATGACCATTTTGACGAAGCCCTTGATGATTATTTTGATAACACGATCAATTACCACCTTGAAGCCGACAGGCGTGACCTGGACAAGATAAAAATTGCCTTAAACTGGCTCATCCGCAACAGAAATAATGTAAGGGTATTTTACCTCAAGGATTTCCAGACGAAGCACGAGCTTTTTAAGCACATCCAGTCGGGCTTAACAGGCAAGATCAAGCGCCCCACCAAAGGCTACCAGCTGAAAGATTTCCTGCAGTAAGCCCATTTCGCATTGTCTTTGAAAAGAGTCCTGGAAGGACGATATGTTTGTAGCCCAGGGTGACAAGTCCCGAAGGGACGCCGGAACCCCGGGTTGAGGATCCCCCACCACCCCCCTAGCCGCGGCAGCGGCGGCATGTTTTGGGAATGCGCACACCGATAATAAAAATCCCGATATAATATTAATGATGATTTAATTTCATTATAATTTATCCATATGCTATCGGAATATGTCGCAGCTGCCGCGGCTCCTTGGGGTTTGGGAATCATTATTCCCGGGGTTCCCGCATTCGCCTGCGGCGAATTTGGTCACCCTGGGCTATCAATACCATGCCGCTGCCGCGGCATTTGAATATA
>JBLMYS010000327.1:0-2723 GCA_050258415.1 Acidobacteriota bacterium
AACGGAACGTGCATCGTAATTTCATAAGTAAGGCGGAATAAGTTTGGCGGATAGCTCCTCCCGGTGAACCTGCTGGAGAAAAGCTGTTGTTTTTTCCCGTAAGCTTCCCTGCTGCAGGTGAAATTATAATCATTAACGCCCTTCTTCTGGTTTACCTGGCAGTAGAGCGCCACTTTGCTGATGCCGGCTAAAGCTTTCTCTGAGAGTCTTAAGTTATCCACGTCCACAACTTCATAGCCGCGCCTGGTAAGATTTGAAATGAGTTCATTTTTAAGCTTGTTCCGGTCGAGGTTCCCGTAAGCCTTAAGGGGCATGAGGAATATTTTGTTGACCTTGGAAAATGTTTCTGAATTAAAGCCCTGGAAAATGCTCCTGAGTTTATTTTCATCCACGGCTGACCAGTCGCCATAAGGATGCATTGCAAAGGAACCTGTTGAGAAAATGACAGTCGGATCGGCCGTTCTGAGAATTGCCTGAATATTTGAAATTACATCCTGGGCAACATTATCCTTGCACCACATGAGTGATAATGGTTCGGTTCCGACGGAAAAGTTTTCAATAAGCTTTGTATTTGGATTTGCACATTTGTAATAAAAGGCCACCTCTTCGGTTACAAAGGCTATATCGCTCTTACCGTGAACTACGGAGTCTATGGCATTAAAGGACATATCGGTGTAGCTGAGCTTTGAAAAATATGTCTCTGGCTCTATGCCGCTTTTGTAAAGTGAAAGAAACGGGGCAAGATAAGCATTCCTTGAAAAAGCGGCTCTTGCGCCCCTGGTAGCAAAAATATCCTGAAAGGTTCTGTTTGTGGAAACAGCTACCATATTGACGTAATTCTTTTTGCTCCAGGTTCTTATTAGAATCGGACGGCCTGCACCTGAAGAATATAAGCGGTCAGACATTATGTTATTGAAAACAGCAAGCCCGACTGTTCCGTTATTGTAAGCCTCATAAAGCTCATCTTCATTGTTGTAAATCCTGAGCTGGAACTTAACACCGCAGTTTTGCTCAAGGAACTGCAGAACAGGTTTCCACTCGGCTGACATGGTGGTATTCCCAACTGGCAGGACGGCTGTATTGCTGACGCCTACTACAACGTTGTTTATGCCTGCAATTCCCTGAAGGGAGTTGTTGCCGATCATGGTGAGCTTTGGGAACTGTGCCTGGAGATCCTCAAGAAAACCAGCACGTTCAAGAGCATTGGTGGACTTTGTATACATGGAATATTTATCCCAGAACTTTTTCCATGCAAAGGCTTTCGGGTAAAGATTGTTGAATATGTATTTAACAGTGCTGTACATACCGGGAAACTTTTCCTTCAGCACGATGTCGTTGGCCCGCAAAAGATTAGTAATATTGCTCCCGTACTTAAAGAGGGAATCAATCTTCCAGGATTCCGGCGCAACCGTGGCGGCCTCGGGCGGAAGGGGATACTCATTATAAAACTTGGCAAAGGGAACAATTTCCCTGAACAGGTCAACAAGAAACAGCATTCCGGGGTTGTTTTGTTTTACTGTCTTGTAGTCATCCTCACTTAAAGAAACTTCACTTACATCGCCGTAAGTTCCGAACTCAATCTCAAGATTTATAACATTCTTTCTTACAATGAGCTCGCCATAAACCTTTTTTAATTCGGATCTCGATGGATACTTTTCTAATGCAACTCTGAAGGATTCTATAAGGTTATCTGTCTTTGTAAGCAGCGTGTCAATCTGCTCCATAGTGGTGAAATTCCCTTCGGAATATTTCAGATAACTGTCAAATTCGGCCGAGACTTTTTTTACATACAGATTCTCCTCACGGACGTTCCTGACATAGAGGACAGTAAGAAGCAGGACAGAAAGGAACACGAATAAGGTTAGGCCAAGCATAGTCTTCCTTTTCTTCGAGAGTCTGAACGCATTCACGGGCTCTTCCTTTGTAGGCTCTTCTTTTGGAGTCTCTTCCTGTTCCAGGAAAAGCCTTATGCCTTCTTCATCTGTAATTTTATATTTGTTCAATTATTTCTTCTCCTTAAATGAGGAAGGATGTATGTTGTACTTTGTGCAAAGCTGGTAAATCCTTGAGGCTGACAGGCCTGTGGATTTTGCCACTAACTTTATTTCCCCCCTATGTTCAATCATTATTTCTATCAGGTGATCCCGATTTGGAGCTTTCTCAGAACTTTCAGAAGACTTATTTGCCTCAGGTAAATTCTTCTTCTCAGGTAAAATCTTCTTCTCAGGTAAATTCTTCTTCTCAGGTAAATTCTCTGTTTCAGGTAAATTCCCGGGCAGGGGATGATTTATTCCCCTGAATCTTATCTGGTAACCTTCTGTCAGGTGCTCAACTGAAGTTGCGCTTCCCTCGGGCGTCAGGGCAACAACGAGCTTTGCTATATTTTCAAGCTCCCTGATGTTGCCGGGATAATCATACCTAGTGAAAAGAAAATCTTTGAGTTCCGGGCCTAATTCCGGGATCGGAAGTTTTAATTCCTGCGAAGTATTTTTGAGGAAGTAATCCAACAGCAGTGGTATCTCATCCTTCCTTTCCCTGAGAGGCGGCATGCAGATTTCGCAGACCGAAAGCCTGTAGTAAAGATCCTCCCTGAATTTCCCTTCTGAAATAAGAATCCCTAAGTTTTTGTTCGTTGCCGCAATTACACGCACATTGACATTAACAGTCCTGTCGAAACCGATTTTCTGGATCTCTCCGAACTGAAGCACTCTCAAAAGCTTTAC
>JBLMYS010000328.1:0-10454 GCA_050258415.1 Acidobacteriota bacterium
CTCGATAAACTTTCAGGCACCAGGGCCGAAAACATAGCAGCCGTCGAAATGGCACTCGAATTCGGCAGCAAGGTGAAAAATTCCAAGTTCAGCATTACAGACAGCCTTTTCGGGGGCGGAAGCATGGAGGAAGTTGCCATACCCGAACCTCCATTGCCTGAGGTTGAAAAGTGGACTTCCAAGGAAGAACTCTCAAAAGAAAGAGAGGTCCTCGGCTTCTATCTTACAGACCACCCCTTAAGGAAGTTCGAACTGGAGTACAGATCGTTTGCTACGGTTTTCCTGGGTGAGACTGAAACTCTCGAAAACGTTGAGCAGGTCCGTGCAATAGGGGTTGTTACTGGCCTTAAAACGAAAATTGACCGCTCCGGAAAAACCATGGCTTTCTTTAGTCTCGATGACCTTTCAGGCTCCTGCGAGTGCGTCGTCTTCGGATCAACTTTTGAAAAAATCGGAAAGTATATCACTGAGGAGGCAACTGTTCTTCTCGTAGGCCGCCCTGAAAGCAGCGGTGATGCCATAAAGCTTCAGATTGAAAACGCCATGCCGCTCGAGGCTACAAAAGCCCAGTTTACGAAAAGCCTCAAGGTCGTAATAGACCAGGAAAAATTCTCCAGTGCTGAGGTGGTGCTAAAACTTAAGAAGATACTTGAAAAATCACAGGGCAATATACCCGTCATTCTTCACGTTGTTAATAACGGTGCAAAGCCGAGACTCTTTCACCTGAAGACCTGCAGGGTCAAAATCTGCGATGAGCTTGCTCATTCTCTTTTGGAATTGCTTGGAGAAGACAGTATTCTATATTGTACTTAGTATTCAAAGCAAAGACTTTTGGGCTTTTTCTGATTGGACTGCAGCCTTAAAGCTTATTGAATAACATATTCTAATTTTGTATTATGAGAATCATATTTTACGAATTAACGAAAAAGGACATAAGTTGGAAACAAAAAAGACTAATGAAAAATATTGGGCATTGATTCTGGGTGCATCCAGCGGCTTTGGCGGTGCAACAGCTGTTGAATTGGCTAAACAGGGATATAACATTATTGGTATACATCTGGACAGGCAGGTTACAATGCCTAATGTTCTCCAGATCATTAAGAAGATCGAGAAGACAGGCCAGAAGGCCCTTTATTTTAATATAAACGGAGCGGACCCGATTAAAAGGGAAGAGGTTTTGGATGAACTCGAGGAGAGATTTGCAGCAACTAAGGAAAAAGTCAGGGTTCTTGTTCATTCCATGGCTTTTGGAACCTTGAGACCTTACTTTGCAAAGAACTCCGAAGAAGCTGTCACACAGGCTTCAATGACCATGACTCTTGATGTTATGGCCCACAGCCTGGTTTACTGGACACAGGGACTGGTATCAAAGAATCTTTTAGCCGAAGGTGGCAGAATATTCGGCCTTACGAGCGCCGGCTCTGAAACGGTAATTCCAAACTATGGCGCCGTGTCGGCTGCCAAGGCTGCCCTCGAGGCTCATATACGCCAGATTGCAGTTGAGCTTGGATTTATGAAGGTTACTGCCAATGCAATTATGGCCGGCGTAACAGACACTCCGGCACTGAAGAAAATTCCGGGAAGCGACAAAATGCTTGAAGCAGCAAAACTTAAAAATCCTATGGGTAGCCTTACAGTTCCTGAACAGGTGGCTCATGCTATTGCTCTTCTTTGTGAAGAAAACGCAAGCTGGATCTCCGGTAATACTATTCGTGTCGACGGTGGAGAATATGTAGTTAATTATATGGGCGATAAAGTCTGTAAACCATTTTCCTGATAATTGTATGTAAGTCACTACTGGTATGCTATAGCTTAGGCTCACACTAATAAACAATAAAATAAATAATCAGGGTTAATTGATCATGTTTGAATTTAGTTTTACCGAAGAGCAGCAGATGCTGCGTGAGATGGTCAGGGATTTTACAAATAATGAGATTAAACCAATTGCCTCAAAAATTGATGCTGAAGAAAAAATTCCGCGCGATTTAATAAATAAGCTCGCTGAAATTGGCGTGCTCGGCGTTTCTATGCCTGAAGAGTACGGCGGCTCGGGATTTGGTGAAGTCGGTTACTGTATCGCTCAGGAAGAAATCGCACGCGGCTGTATGTCAACTGCTACTTTTATAGGAGCGCATCAGTCCATCGGAACAAATGCAATTTATCTGGGAGGTTCCGAGGAACTCAAACAAAAATATGTCGTGCCCCTTGCTAAGGGTGAAAAAATCGGCGCCTTCTGCCTTACTGAACCACAGGCCGGAAGCGATTCTTTCAACCTTAAGACTAAAGCCTACCAGGATGGCGACCAATGGGTTATCAATGGCGACAAACTCTGGATCACAAACGGCGGCATTGCCGACGTGGTTTCAGTTTTTGCCCGTACACCAAAAGGTATTACTGCTTTTGTAGTTGAAACAAATACCCCTGGTTTCCAGGCCGGCCCTCCGGAAAAGAAAATGGGAATTAAGGGAAGTACTACTAACGCTATTACTTTCGACAATGTCAGGGTACCCAAGGAAAATATGATCGGCCAGGAAGGACGCGGCTTCTTAATAGCTATGAAAACTCTTGATGCCGGAAGATTAGGCCTTGGAGCTGCCTGCCTTGGCGCCGCAAAGGAACTGCTGGCAATGTCTACGAAATATGCAAAGGAAAGAGAACAGTTCGACACTTCAATCAGCAACTTCCAGGCAGTCCAGTTCATGCTGGCAGAAATGGCAATACTGATTTATAACATGGAATCTATTGTATACCGTACTGCCGTCGACTACGACCTGAAGAAAAGTATTTCACGCCAGAGCGCAATGGTTAAATATTTTTGTTCTGAATCACTCGACAAAATTGCCGATCATGCTGTTCAGATCCATGGCGGCATGGGATACTCCCGTGAACTGCCTATTGAAAGATTCTACAGGGATTCACGTATCAACAGGATCTTTGAAGGCACCAATGAAATACAAAAGGGCATTATTGCCCGCGACATACTCAAGAGAAATGGTGCAGTATAATAATTAGATTATTAGAAATACGATATTTATTAATTACGAAATGGAGAGAGACTAATGAAACCGCTTCAATTTACTGATGCGAATTTTTCCAGTGAGGTTTTGGAATCATCTCTGCCCGTAGTGGTTGACTTCTGGGCAACCTGGTGCGGACCATGCAGAATGATAGCTCCCATTATAGAAGAACTGGCCGGTGAGTACGAAGGTAAACTTAAGGTCGGAAAACTCGACGTCGACGAAAATCAGCAGACGGCTATCAAGTACGGCGTCAGGAGCATCCCTACTGTGCTGTTCCTCAAAGGGGGAAAAGTTGTCGATACAATTATCGGCGCTGTTCCAAAGGGGCAATTCCAGCAGAAAGTAAAGGCTCTGCTTTAAGCAGGGCTTTTCTTATTTTTGATGAATATTTATTCATGAAAGTATTGTTTCTTTTCTAAAATATTCATTAACTTATGGTAGTAAAAAGGTATCGGAATTACGCACTAAAAAAAAACGTTCAAAGTTCCACAATCATGTTGCGTTAGACGGTACATTTATTTACTTTTGCGTTTTAAGAATCAGGGCGCGAAAATTATTAAATATGAGAATCTGTAACCCTTATTATTCCTCAGGCATCTGAAATGCCTTAAGGGGAGTGATGCCGGTTGCTTTTTCTATTATTGATTTTGTTTTTTTCTTTTTTTTATTAAATTATTTTTCAGATTCATGTGAATACATTTTACGTGTATTCAAAGTTTGTCTTGCTTGTAGTTTGAGGGGTTCAAGTCTAGATGCTTCAGGAATAGATCCTGCTTGTCAACAATTAGATCCGATGTTAATTTATTCTTCCGTTTTTACCCAGGAGGGAGTACTGTGCTCTCTCTGTGACGGTGTTTTCATTTATATACTTATAAAATATCATTTTATAACAAATTTTGGAGGTTGGTCAAATCTGAAAATTTCGGTTATGAGGTAATTATATCCTTAGGTTAATTAAACAAATTAGGAGAGTAGTATGCAGCGAAAATTATTTTACTATTTATTTTTAATGCTCCTTCTGCCTGCGCTAGTCTTTGCAGGGACAAAAGGAAAGATTAAGGGTAAAGTAACTGACTTGCAATCAGGCGAACCCTTGATCGGAGCCAACGTGGTTGTCGAAGGGACATCACAGGGTGGTTCCACAGACGTTAATGGAGAATTCCAGATTCAGAACCTGGAAGCAGGTGTCTATACTCTGAAATCTTCATTTATCGGCTATCAAACAGTAACTATATCAAACGTCAGAGTAAATGCAGACCTGACAACAGAAATGAACGTCCAGCTTCCTGCTGAAGGCATTTCTGTGGGAACAATTACTATTATTGCTCCCAAACCCCTTGTTAACAAGGACAATACGAACGCAGTCCGTGTTACTACAAGTGAAGACATCGACGCACTTCCTGTAAGAGGCGTCAACAATATCGTTGGCCTTACAGCTGGTGTTGTTGTAAAAGATAACAACATCTTTATCCGTGGCGGCCGTCTTGATGAAGTTGGCTTCTATCTCGAAGGCGTTTCAATCAACAACCCTATGACCGGTGGACGCGCAGTTACAATTTCACAGGATGCTCTTGAAGAAATTCAGGTGCAGGCCGGTGGTTATACGGCTGAGTTCGGCGGCGCTAACTCTGGTATCGTTCGCCAGCAGTTTAAGTCAGGCGGCTCTCAGATGAAAGCCAGCGTTGAATATATTACTGACAACGTTACCTTCAAGAGCAAGGATAATGCTTTTGACGGCAAGAAAAGATTAGGTGCTTACTGGTACGGCTACAACGAAATGAGTGCTGTATTAAGCGGCCCTGTTATCGACCAGAGATTCAAGTTCTTTGGTAACATGAACTATCAATATAGAAGAGATGCAAATCCTCGCCCCTATCCTGGTATCAATATTGGCCCGATTGTAGATAATATTAAAACCAATCCCGATTCAATTGACCTGGTTGTTCCCGGTGGCGCTATGCACGGAAATCAGGATGAGTCCTATACCTATACAGGTACATTCAACATGGACTTCTCTCCTGTTCTCGTAAGATTATCAGGAACATATACCAACCGTGCTTTTGATTTCGGACCCTTTAACGGCCTGATTCAGGATTACTTCAACCAGAGAATGGGAAAAGTTAATCAGGGCAACGGTACCTTTAACCTCAAGGCAACCCATGTCTTAAGTCCCAGCATGTTCTATGAAATTTCAGGTGGATACTTCATTCAGAATTCTGAGACTACTGACCCGTATCTTAAAGACAGATTCTGGGAATATGGCGACAGCGTTGCCAATGCCAATGTCGGAATTGTCTGGAACAGAACTGCTAAGGAAATTGCAAATTTCCAGAAGAATAAGTGGGTTAACAGCCGTTATACCGAACCCGGCGACAGATCCATTTATGGATTTGCTTTCACTGGCGATGGTGCAATACCTGTAAACTACGCAAAGTACGACAGAAGAGGCCTTAACTTCAATGGTAACCTCTCATGGATGATTGGAAAATCAAACTCACTCAAAATAGGCGGCGAATTCCAGCAGTACACATTAAGAAGCTGGGGCGTCGGCGGTCAGTCTTCTTTCGCAGGAAGCCTTGCACGTGCACTTGCCGCAGGTGAGGATGAGATGACGGCTAAGAGAAGCATTCTTAGAGATAACGGCGTTAACTATTATGGCTATGATGTCTATGGCAATGAATACAATGGCAGTGGCTTTGATGCTCCTCACAAACCGGTCTTTGCTTCAGCTTATGTCCAGGATAAAATTGAGTATCAGGACCTGGTACTTAACCTTGGCTTAAGATACGATTACTATGATGTTGACAACCAGATGATGGTAGACCCATCATTCCCGGATAAATCAGTAGATAAAAACTCTGGTGACCTGATTGCCTCAGGTTGGGAAAAAGTTCCTACATTCAGCGAACTCAGCCCGCGCTTGGGCTTCTCATTCCCGGTTACTGACAAAACGGTTTTCCACGCTCAGTATGGAAAATTCGTTCAGCAGACCAGAGGTCTTGATATGTATCAGGGATATTTAAGAACTGCCTGGGAAATCAAAACAGGTTACTTCTTTGGCGCTCCGGTTGGAAAGTATGTAAAGCCGACACGTACAACCCAGTATGAATTAGGTTTTACACAGCAGCTGACAGACTTTATGTCTGTTGATATTACAGGATACTATAAGGATGTTAAGGATCAGGTTGTATTCTATCAGCAGGGAGTTTTGTCAAACTCAAAATTCAAGGCTTACAATACGCTGATCAATGGCGACTTTGCAACAACCAAGGGTGTTGAACTTACATTTACAATGCGCAGATACGAGAGACTCGCAATGAACGGTACTTTAGCATTCCAGGATGCACAGGGAACAGGTTCATCTCCGTATTCAAACCGTGGTATTATCGGTTCTCCTCTCGATGGTGTTACAGTATTTGCTCCTAAATATATATCACCTCTCGAGTTTAATAATGCTCTTAGAGCTAACCTGAGCTTCGACTACCGTTTCGGTGAGGATGATGGACCGGCATTGCTGCACCAGTTTGGCGCATCTCTGCTGCTTACCTATAACAGCGGACATCCTTATACACGTGGTGTCGGCGGTGCTGACCTTGAAGGTGAAGCTAGAGACAGAAGACCGGTTGAACCGCTCAACTCTTCAACTACTCCTTCAATATTCCAGGTTGATTTACGCGTTGACAAGACTGTCAAATTGATCGACAAGTTATCAGCTAATATTTATGTACAGGTTATAAACCTGTTCGATACTAAGAATATTGAAAACGTATTCCTGAGAACCGGTGCTCCCGATGACGACGGATTCCTCAGCAATCCTGAGCTCGGCGGCAAAATGGTTACAGCCAATGGCGAGGCTTATGCCCAGTTATACAGAGCCATAAACATTGATTACTATCAGCAGTTCCAGAACGCTCCGTTCCTGCAGACTGTTCCAAGTATTTATGGCGCTCCTCGTCAAATTAGATTGGGAATTAGATTAGAATACTAATTTCTGATTTGCTATTACAAACAAATATTGATAGGAGTTTTAAAAAACATATGAATCATAGAATCATAAGATACTTGAGTATACTTTTGCTGGTTGGACTGGTTACTTCGCAGGTCCTGGCAGAAGGAGTAAAAAAAGGAAGCGGAAAGTCCCTGCGAAAAACTATGGGCGTTCCCACCTATACTAGGTTGAATATAAATAAACTGTCTGCGTACCTCTGGTACGATAACACAGCAGACAACAACGAACTCGGCAACTCCGGTCTTATTTACCCCAGAGGCAGCAACAAGGCCGTAGACTATATGCAGGGTTTTGTTTGGGGCGGTAAAATTGACGGGGAAGTCCGTGTTGGCGGTTCTACATACCAGTCGGGCCTCCAGCCGGGCAAGATTATTTCTCCGGGCGTTGCTGAAGATCCGGATGCTGACAACGTTAGAATCTACAGAGTCAGAAGAGACTATAAGACAGGCGGAATGGGCGCTGAGATGAGAGACGGCGAAGCCGCTTCTGAGGCCGTTATCAGAGCTCAGTATGCCAAGGATTGGCAGGAATGGCCCGCAAAAGACGGCGCTCCTTTTGAAGACGTCGACGGCGATGGTCAGTACAATCCTGCAGTTGATATACCCGGCGTTCCTGGTGCAGACCAGACCGTATGGTTTGTTACCAATGATCTCGATAACAATAAGGCAAACGCTTTATACGGCTCAAACTCTATTGGTATCGAACTCCAGACAACTGCCTGGGCATATGGTATTGCAGGTCCTTTAGGTAACATGATCTTTAAGAAGTATACCATGATCAATAAGAGCGGAAAGCCGTTCAATGAAGCACACGTTTCCATCTGGGCAGATCCCGATCTCGGCGATGCAAATGATGACTTCGCTGGCTGCGATACTACACTGAGCCTTGGCTATGTTTACAATGCCGTTGGTGAAGATGCTACTTATGGCAAAACTCCACCTGCTTTCGGCTTTGACTATTTCCAGGGTCCATTGGTTAGTGGTGCACCGACTGATACAGGTATTTCATTTGGTAGAAAAATTGGTGGCAAGAAAAACCTGCCCATGACTGCTTTCTACTACTTTATTAACAGCAATGCTGTAATGGCAGATCCGACTATCGGACGTAACTATACAAATGGTACAATGCGTTTCTGGAACCTTTTGAACGGTACAATTTCTACAAGCGGTACACCTTTCCCTTATCCGCCATCGCTTGGTGCCGGTACAACTCCGTTCCCGCTTTCTGGTGATCCTGTTGCCGGAACTGGTTACCTCGATGGTGAACTCTTCTCGAAGGGCGACCGCAGAATCGGTATGGTTTCAGGTCCATTTACAATGGCTCCTGGTGATACACAGGAAATTGTAATCGCAGAGATTTGCGCAGGCGGCCCCGGAACAGGCCTTAGTAATATTAAAGCAGTTGAAATGCTGAAAAATTACGATAAAATTGCACAGGACGCCTATAACAAATTCTTCGTTCTGCCTTCAGCTCCAAGACAGCCTATGGTTAACGTTACTGAACTTAATCAGGAAGTTGACTTAGACTGGGGCTGGAACTTCGAGCAGGTTGCTGAAACAGAAAACCATGATAAGGAAGGATTCACATTCCAGGGTTATAACGTTTATCAGTTCCCTTCGGCAACAGCCTCACAGACTGAAGCTGTACGAGTTGCAACTTTCGATAAAGTTGACGAACTGAAGTATATCCTTGGTGACGTGGTAGATCCTACTACTGGTGTTACCTTGAAAGCTGTTCAGCAGTTCGGTAACGATACCGGACTCAAGCGTTCAATTAAAATCGATAAAGATTACTTTACCAATCTTCCGCTCGTAAATGGAAAGAAATACTATTATGCAGTAACTGCATATGCCTATACTCCGGATCCAATGGCTGTTCCAAACAACCTTGAGAATCCTCCTTCCATTTTCACTGTTGTACCTCATTCAGCAGACCCGGGCTACAGATACAACGCCTCTTATGGCGAGGGACTGGAAGTAACCAGAGTCGCCGGAAAGAGCGATGGTAAGGTTGAAGTTACAGTAGTTGATCCTAAGGTTGTAAACGGACACAAATACCGTGTTGCCTTTGATACTGCCTCTGTTTTCAATAAAGTAGATAGTGTATGGGAAGTAAAAAATGTATGGTCATTAAAGGATCTTACAACAAACCAGGTTAAATTAACCAGAATGCTCGATCAGTCAGGTTCTGAGGATTCTGTCAGGAACGTAGACGGTTTACTTGTAAGAGTATTCGGATGCCCTGAAGGTATGAAGTCTGAAGATCCTAACACAACCAACGATGAAACTAAGTGGGGATGGAACGCAACAGCTGGTAGACGCCAGTTCGATTGGAAGGGCGGTGCAGGCTTAGGCCTTGAAGGTTTCCAGGGCGCTATGGGTGCCGGAGCATCAGGGTTCGGCTCTACAGTAGGTTATGATGCTCTGAAGAACGTTGTGCTTAAACTTGCCAAATCAGATTCACTTGGAAATGTCGATCCTAACGATCCTGATGTATCATTTGCGTACAGATACCTTCGCAATGCAACTAAGGCTGCTGCAAAAGAATCTTTCGCTCCGTTCATTATAAATAAAAATGCCGGATGGGCATACCAGGATTTCAAGAAGAACTTCCCGTTTGCGGCTTATGACATTGAGAACCCTGCTAAACCAAGAAGACTTGCAATAGGTTATCTTGAAAACAATGTTGCTAACGGCTTGGTTGACGGCAAATACTGGCCTCCGGTATCTGGCACTGACAACACAGGTGTTGAAAGTCCTAGAGAATGGTTCTTTATTTATGATGCCGACTATACAGAAACTCTTGATCCTAACTTAGCTAAAGACAATCTATCTGCAGGTGGTCTCCCGGTCGACCTTATGGGTACAGTTACCAGAAGATATAACGCTCCATGGACCGGAGTTGACGAACTGTCTCTGTATGTAAACCATATCAACCTTCCTGTTGATGCATGGGAATTTACTTCAAAGACAGTTGACTACAGTGATGCTAATGCAAAGCTGGATGTCGAGAAAATTAATGTTTTCCCGAATCCTTACTATGGTGCAAACTCTGAAGAGCTGAATAAGTATCAGAAGTTTGTAACATTCAACCATATGCCGCCGGCTGCAACAATCAGAATCTTTAACCTGGCAGGACAGTTAGTCAGAACAATCAGAAAAGATTCTCCTGATCAACACCAGAGGTGGGATTTAGCTACTGATTCAGGTTTACCTGTTGCTAGCGGTCTGTACATTGTTTACATTGACATGCCACAGTTAGGAAAAACAAAGATCTTAAAAGTAGCTGTTATTCAGGAACAACAAATCTTAGACAGATTTTAGTCAAATAACAGTCAAGGAGAACAAAATGAAAAATATAAAATTTGGTTTAGTAATTATACTATTGATCCTTGCGGCTACCCAGTCTGTTTTTGCCAGCGGTGG
>JBLMYS010000329.1:0-3686 GCA_050258415.1 Acidobacteriota bacterium
TTCTTTCAGGTTCTTTGTATGTTTGTCGCCAAAAATCTTTTTCAAAAAGTTGTTAAGCATTAAAAAACTTCCTTTGGTTAAATGTAGTTCAAAATTAAGTAAAGGGGCATATAAATGCAATGAAACTTAAAATGCATTACAATTAAATTACGTGAATTAGCAGATATTCCTGGTGCTATAATTCAAACCAAATATACTGCAATTTAGTTCGCAAAATGTGATATATTCCATAAATTACACATAATTTACTTAAAGCTTTAATTATTTGCCAAATTATATTTTATTTAAGGGTTTGAATGGTTAAATTGCCCGGCAAAAAGAAGGAAATTTAAGCAATCGGCAAGGTCACACTTTCAGAAGGGTTTTTAAGGAATCTGGGGTTAATTGCGGCCGGATACCTTGAAAGCCAGGATTTCGACAGGCTTGTTCAGGGCTTTGAAGAGGAAGCCTCAAGGCATTATTTTACCCCGAACGCTGAGGCAAACCTTCATAGGATAATGTCTTCCTTGTACGATAAGGTGCATTTTCTCCTCGAAAGCTTAAAATACCCCTATTATATAGAAATTGTGGTCAGAATCGCCGTTTACAGCAATTATCTTACCGATATCATTATCCGGAACCCCGAGTACCTGAGCTGGATCTTAAGTCCGGGAAGCCTCATGAGGAAGCCGGACCACAAGGAAATGCACTCCTCGGTTGAAAAGTCCCTATCAAGCCTTAAAACAGTCGAGGCCAGGGTCAACCTCTTAAGGATGATTAAAAGGCGTGAAATCCTGCGTATCGGGGTAAACGATATAATGGGCTATTACAACCTGAAGGAAACCACATTTCAGCTTTCAATACTGGCAAAAACGCTTAATTCAGCGCTTTTTTCCCTTTGCCACGAGGAAGTATTAAAAAAATACGGCTTAAAGATGAAAACTCCCCGCTACTGCCTCGTTGCCCTCGGCAAGTGCGGCGGAGATGAGCTTAATTACAGTTCGGACGTGGATCTGATACTCTTCTTCGACAAGAATTCAACCGTTGGCACTCAGGTAAAAAAGGAATATTACGAAGTGCTCTCCGAGGCCACGCACCTCTTTATACAGTATTCCACGGCAAAAACCGATAAAGGCTATATTTACCGCGTGGATTTCAGATTAAGGCCCGACGGGAGGAATTCCCCCTTATGCCGCACGCTGAAGGATTACCTGCAGTATTACGAGTCCCGGGGAGAGGACTGGGAGCGCCAGATGCTCATTAAAATGAGCTTTGTAGGGGGGAGCCAGAAGCTTTTCGGGCAGTTTAAGGGCTATATAGAGCATTTTATTTATCCAAGCAGCTTCTCCACTTCCCCGCTTTCACAGATAGCACTTATGAAGGCAAATATAGAAAAAAATATGGGGGATAAGGAGAACGTAAAGCTCTTCTCAGGGGGAATAAGGGATATAGAGTTTTCCGTTCAGGCGCTTCAGCTCTTAAACGGAGGCCGCCTGCCTTCAATAAGAACGGGCAATACGCTGGAGGCCATTACGGCACTCGTAAGCCATGGGCTTTTAACCGGGGATGAGGCCGTGGTGCTTTCACTTTCATATGGATTTTTCAGAAGGATTGAACATTTTCTTCAGCTCATGAACGATACGCAGACTCACGACCTGCCGGGGGACCTGGAGCAGCTTAATGTCCTTTCCGGTTTTCTGGGTTTTAAGACTTCCGAGCAGTTAAGGAAGAAAATTGAGCAGACAAGAAAATCTGTCCGCCACGTTTTCCGCTCCATTACGGGTGAATCGGAAAAGTCCGCCGGCTATTCAATTGAGGACATAAAGTTCCTGGATCCAAAGAAAGCACAGAGCAACTACCGCTATGTAAGAACGGGTCAGGGCCTGCTGGAACAGAAGATGTTCGACAAGCAGACAATAGACGCGTTCCTCAGGATTGATAAAACCCTACTGGAGTTCTTAAGGAAGGCCCATTCACCTGATACCGTACTGGACAACTTTGCAAAAATAATAAAAACGAGGCCTCTTCCATCCATATGGTATCACGAGTTTCAGGACGCCGCGTTCTTTCATTCTGTACTTTCCATATGCCAGGGCTGCCAGAAGGCAATAGATATGGTCTCTGTAAGTCCGGCTCTTGGCGATCTCATTTTAAGCCGCAAGGCCTTCAGTGAGGAAGGACTCAAAGGGGCTACAGTAAAGCAGGCTATGTTTATCTTATCCGTCATGTTCTCTTTAGGCATAATTGACGGCATCAAGCTCTCCAGGCTTTTAAGCGGCTACCTTACAGACCGGCTTACGGAAGTATGCAGCCACGAGGACTTAAAGCACGACTATTTTGTAGCCGCAATGGGGAGCCTGGGAAGCGAGCAGATGACTTTCGGTTCAGACATCGACCTCATATTTGCGGCTACAGACGACGGGGCATCGCAGACGATACAGGCCGATTTCCAGAATTTCCTTTCTGTAATAAGAGAAAGCCTTCAGCCTTTCGAGGTCGACTGCCGACTGAGGCCCGAGGGCAAGTCGAGCCAGCTCGTCTGGGATATTGAAAAATACAATGAATACATAGACCGCCGGCTTCAGACCTGGGAGCTGCAGGCATTTCAGAAAATTAAGTTTATCTGCGGCAATAAAAAGCTCTTTGACGCCCTGATTAAAAGAATTGAGGCCAGGATTGAAGCATTAAAGAAAGAGGATCTGAAGCGTGAGATTGCAGAAATGCGCAAAAAGATCGAGCGCCAGGTACTCTCGGCGCCGCAGTCAAACTTCCCTCACTTTTTCGACCTTAAGAAAAGCCGCGGCGGGCTTACAGATATAGAGTTCACGCTCCAGTTTATACTCCTGTCCACCCCCCACGAGTACGTAAATTGCCTCGGCCGGGACGCAAAAAAAATTATTTCAGCCCTTATTAATTATTCAGATAAATTTCTTAGTTTAGAGGCGCTGAAGAAAAACTATTCGTTCTTAAGGAATCTTTTATTAAGGAATCAGACACTATTTAATTCTGCCTCTTCGGTACTTCCATTGGACGGGGCAAAAAGAACGCTATTGGCCAGAGAAACGGGTTTTAAGAATTTAAGTGAATTTGAAGCAGCGCTTGCGAAGGTAATAAAAAGCAATATAGATTTCTTTGAGAAGTTTTTCGCCTGAAGCCATTAAACCAAGTATTTATCACAATTCATGGAAACTCTGCTTGAATTTCTTAAAAAGATATTACCAGGCACTTACGGCTATATTTGTTTTCGTTGTTTATCTGTTTACTCTGGCCCCAACTGTTGTTGAGATCGATTCGGGTGAGCTCGCAACGGTCCAGGCGCTCTTAGGTATAGCGCATCCTACGGGATACCCGCTTTTTACCATGGCGGGGCACTTGCTCTTAAAAGTACTTTTCCCCTTCCGCACAGTTTACGCGGCCAATCTGATGGCGGCCCTCTGGTGCTCGCTTGGGCTATACTTTTTCATGAAGTCGGTTACATTCGTTTTAGACAACCAGTCCAGGTTCAATGCGCCCTTAAGGATCCCTCAAAAGAAAGAGAAGAAAGATAAACGCCACAAGGAAGCCTTACACAATAAAGAAGCATTACACAACAAAGAGGCCTTAAACACTAAAGAACCAGTCCGCAGTAAGGAATTCTTTAGCGGCGAGGGGCGTATAAACGAAGTAAAGAAAATGCTCTCGGTTATCTTAGGAACGCTCGTTCTGGC
>JBLMYS010000330.1:0-15664 GCA_050258415.1 Acidobacteriota bacterium
CGATGCACCTTATTAATATTTTATAAGACGGTTTCATGGCCTGTGGCAGCCTCAGGAGCATGGGAAATAAGAGTATAAATCCCAGGAGACCCGTAAGCCAGGTCAGCACTCCGGGTTCTGAACTAATGGAATAAGGTTTTATGTGCTGAATATAAATTGCAAAGGCAGCAAGAAGAAGGCCCCTTTCGAGCGACTGCAGGGAAAGTTTCCATTCAGGCACTCCGGCCTTGAGTTTTTTAGACAATGCCAGAGGAATTGCGGCGCCCATTGCAAAAAGGAAAAACGGGAATACCAGATCGACCCAGGTAATTCCGGGGAGGCTGGGGTTAAAAATGTGGTCCGGCGGAGGCACCTGTGCATGGTACATCCATGCAGGAAGTGCTGCAACTCCGCTAAAAGGGATGCTTCCGGATAAAATCATGGCAAGAATTGCCAGCCCTCTGAGGGCATCAAGCGCGTCAGCGCGAGGAGAAGAGGGTTTCTTTTCAGGTTTCGTCTCAGATATCAATATCCGCTTTTCGGTTAAAGTAACGTCTTCCAAATAAATATTCCTCTGCTAATATTGGATAAGGCAACTTAAATTGTTATTTAATAAGGGACATTTTTCGGCTGAAGGTATACTGCCCTGCTCTTAACCTGCAGACGTATATTCCGGCTGAAAGCCTGCTTGCATCAAAGTTTACTGAATATCTGCCCGCAGGCTTATTTTCCCTTACCAGTGTCGATACTTCTTTTCCCAGCACGTCAAATACTTTCAGCTCGACCATCGACTCATCTGGTATTTCAAAAGTAATAATAGTAGTAGGGTTAAACGGGTTCGGATAATTCTGAAAAAGCGCGTATCCCTTCGTCTTAGTGTCACCCAGGTCCATACCTGACAATCCAAGCTTTTTTCTCAGTAGGGCTGAGAACTTTTCTGGCGTAACAACTTCAATGTCACTTCCAATGGCAGGATCCGATTTTAAGAGATTAACAAGCTGCAGGAGCTTTCCTATGCTTAAGTCTGCATTTTCAGGATCCGTACGGTTAGTAAAATCGTCCTGCCTGAGCCTCTGATATCCTGAAAGCATAAAGTATGGTTTAGTTTTTGTTTTAAGCGAATTCAGTATTCTGGAGGCTGCCGTTCCAGGGTTGCTTACGTCGCCATAAAAGGTTCCGTCATCCGAATGATTAAAGAGCAATCCCCCATAGTTCAGATATGGCGTCTGTGTTGAGAGCTTTGGGTCGAAGATAAATGTCAGTCCGGCATTTAAGGCTTTCTGAAACTCTCCCAGCCTATTGAAATCGAAGCTGTTATCGAGCATTTTGCCGCGGTATGAATAAGTGTATGCCCCGTTGGCATAATGCTTATATGCGTAAATGTTATTGACATTAAATTTATTCATAAGATACGTGGCAGAATCCGCCGCGTTTTTCCAGACTTCCTGCGGGAACAGGTCGGGGTAAGCATAACCCAAAGGAGATGTAACGCTGATAAAGCCGTCATTTGCGGTGGCTGTTTCAGAATAGTAGGAAGCAACAAAGGGGCATTCATTCATCAGTTCAAGGTTCCATCCCCATCCTATTGGCACTTTCCCGCGGTCTTTAGAAAGCCATGCGCCCGACTGGAAGCCGAAGTTCCAGTTTCCCGCGTCCCCTTCGGTTCCGATAAAAAGAAGGTAATATTTGTCTGAAAGCCTGAGTGTGTCGGGGTTTACGATGGAGGCTCTTTTGTATTCCGCCTGGGCTACATGAAAAGAAGAATGCCAGGACAGGTTGGACAATAAAGTCTCATGGAAGCTCGCGCCGAAGAATGCGAACCACTGTACAACAGGTTCCGGAGTCATCCAGCCGTAGATATGGAAAATTGTCTGAGGGTTTTTGGAATGCAAGTAGTTCAGAACCTGTTCCAGAATTTCAGCCCTCTTATCCGGCAGCGTTTCAAATTTAGCGCTGTAGGGGTCAGTGCCGGCAAGGTTCACCTGAAACATTTTTTTCTGAACGGCGTAATCCGTTATCTCGCGGATATAAAGTTTTGAAGGATTACACCTGGGCAGAAGATTTTTAATGCCCCATAAGACAATATTAAGGTACTTCTGTTCGTCCGAAAGGACAGGATTGTTCCATGAGTTTACGGCGTTCTCCAGCCTGCCAGTCACATAGACGTCGGGATCATTATCAAATGAGTCCTTTACAAGGACCGAGTCATTAAGTGTAAGGTTGAAAGCCTGGGCCTGGCTCGTGGTAACAGGAAGCCTGTCGGTCAGTCCTCCAAGCAGTGCGGCATATTCCCCCTGCCACTGGATGTTCTGGTACTGGAAGTTTGAGTAGTACTGGTTTTGGTCGTAGCTGATTCCCCCTTTAATGAAGGGGCGGAAACGGTCTATAAGAGCCTGGACAGATTTCAGTGTATCGAAAGTGACATTCCCTTTTGAACTGTATATCTCAGCCCATTTTTCATCTGTTCCGGAGTAGCACCATGTTTCATATACATTCAGGAGGTATAGTCTGGAAGAATCGCGGTTAACTATACCTGAAAGGGTCTTTGCAATTAGTTTTTCCCAAGCCTGGGCGCGGCTTCCGTCATACAGGACTGCTTTATAGGGGTAGATATTTGAACTTAAAAGCAGGAGGAAAATAAAAGTGATTTTTTTCATCATAAGAGGTTATTTAGCAAGGAGCATCTTTTTCGTCTGGCTGAAATTTCCGGCAGTAAGGCGGTAAAAATAGACTCCGCTTGAGAGGCTGCCGGCGTTAAATTCAAGGTGGTGTGTGCCGGCAGGCTTGTCTTCAGAAATAAGAGTCGTCACCTCCCGGCCCAGCAGGTCAAAGACTTTCAGCGATACGTTGCTGTCCGATGGTATGCTATAGCGTATCGTCGTGGAAGGGTTAAATGGGTTCGGATAATTATCCTCAAGCCTGTAGTTATCAAGGGCGGCTTTCCTTTCGTTCTTTTCTTCCTCCTTTACCGATGTAATGACGACATCAGGTGACAATTTCCTGTTGATCATTATCATTACCGCATCGGCAAGTATATATTTCCCGTTTTTAACGCTGCTGTTATCGAGTTTAACTATTTTATGCAATCCTTTCTTCAGGTATACATCTTTCAGTTTATACCAGCCTTTGTTTTGCCCCAGGGCCTGATTGACTAATACTTCAGATGAATCATTTTCAGAAAATACCTTATATGAGGCTTTATCTGATAGCATGAGATTAGGTTCCACGTATGCATAAACGCCGAACCACCCGTCGTAAGGGACGTTAATGTTATAGGTGAAAGAGGCATAGGTTGTATCGCTGGAAAGGTAGACGTTAGGTCTATAGCCGATTGCGCTGCTTACTTCTTTTTTCCAGCTTCCCTGCCTCGTGGTAAGCGAGTCGTCATCCTCATTAACAACTACCGCCTTAGGGCGCCAGAGTTTTCCGTTTCTATAAGGAAGTAATGCGGGACTGGAATAAACAGTGGCTTTAAGTGTATCGCCATTTTTCCTGTTCAGGTTTGCAATGCCCTCGTAAAAAAAGTATGTCTCCCCCATTATGCCGTGAGCGCGGTTTTCTTTTACACAGTTTACAATATCGCCCGGAGTAATGACATAGGAGCCAACTTTAGCTAGCAGGCCCGAAAAAGAGATATTTTTCTTTGCCGGAGAGATATCCTGCATCGTACGGTCTAAAATCCACTGGTATTCAGAAAAACTTCTCTGAGGAGGATTCGGATAAATCTGCGGTATAAAATTATCCACTATACCGTTATTAACCCATGTTGGTGAATCCTGCAGGTGGTCATTATATCCCCAGTAGTAAGGGCTCGGTGCCGAGGAGAGTATAAGATTGCTGTTTCTTGTTTTAACTGAATCCCTCAGCCTGGAAAGGAACTGTGTAAGTTTGTCCGCGCGCCATTTTTTCCAACTGCTGTCGTCATAGTTCGAGGGAGGGTTCGAGCCATTATGTTCCGCCTTATAGATTGAGACTGTAACAGAATCGTAGCCACCTTCGACGGGCAGGGCCGGGAGCCTGTCGTCGCCCTGAACTCCATCCAGGTCATAATTATCCAGCATTTCTGTGCAGAGGGAAATAATAAAATTCTGCACCTCAGGATTAATGCCAGACATCCAGACAAATCCTGTATTCGGGGAAGTGCCGTCTGTTAAAATATTACCGTTACTGAATCTGGAAGCCCAGGATGGGAATTTGCTTAAAATAGCATCATTTATTGAACCGGGGGCATAGGAGCTGGCGAAGCCGTATTCCATCCATGGTATCACCTCAATTCCATTTCTGTGGGCCTCAATTATGAGTCTTTTTAACGGGTCCCTTCCGGTGCATTTGGGGCTTATTGTTCTATTAAACAGCTTTGTCATTACCTGGCTCGGGAAAAGTGTATAGCCGTTATTCCACATAACCGGGAATACCACATTTATGCCGATGGAGGCCAGATAATCCATCGCCTTTGCATTTGTTTGATCGTCATAGGTAAGAACGTCGCTGTCGACGTTAGTAATCCAGACTCCTCTTAGTTCCTGCTGAAGTGCCTGAGCATTGATATTATTAAAAGCAGCTGCCACAAAAATAGCCAGAATCAGTATTGTTTTTTTTACCATAAAATTTCCCGCGGAAATCTCCTCTGAATTGAATAAAGAGGAAGGAGAGCCTTAAAGCCTTCCTTCCTTAACAAAATAATATCTATTTCTAAAGAAAAATCTCCAGAAACGATTACTTAAGAAGAACCATTTTATTTGTTTTGACAAAATTTTCGGTCTTTAAAGTATAGAAATATATGCCATTTGACAAGTTATTTGCGTTGAATTCCACCGTATGAACTCCTGCCTGAACAAAGCCATTAACGAGCTGAGCAACTTCCTGTCCCAGGCTGTTTGTAACGAACAGCTTTACGATCATATCCTTTGGAAGCGAATAGCTGATTCTGGTTGCAGGGTTAAAAGGATTAGGGTAGTTCTGATCCAGTTTGAAATCCACCGGAGCCACGCTGGCTTTTTTAACGTCTGAGGTTCCATTGTTGAACTGGAAGACGCATCTCTGCCAAGCATCTATTACATAGGCAGTGTTGTTATCAGGAGTAAAAGCCACGTCGGCAGGTCCCGTCATCGGGGCGCCATTCGGGTCTGGCTGAACCTTGCTGCCTGAAGAAGGAAGTTCATCTACCTGGGTAGCGTTTGCAGAAACAACGCCTGTTTCAACCTGGAAGCCCTTTACCCATCTTCTAGTAGAGTCAATACCAGCAACCCAAAGTGTTCCTTTATTGTCGCACGTGATGCCATAAGGAATCGAGCTGTTGAAGCTCAAGTAGTTATCCAGGTCCACAACCCTTAATGAAGTATAGTTCTGGTGGTTGGAAGTAACGGTTTGGCTATTAAACTGTGTTCCGCCCGTCCATACAGCTATTCCACCGTTGAGTTCGCCGACAGCCTTAGAGTTTCTTGATGTATAGAAAGGTGTCTTGGGGTCGAAGTAGTCACCGTTTGGAATAACGGCACAATCTCTGATCACGTCAAAGCCTGCGGTTGAAGGGCCGCCCGGTTCAGAAGTCTGGTTATCCGGTGAAATATAGGCTGCAAAGCCAGAGAGTTTGGATTTAGTAGAAAAGTTGAAAGCGCGGATGCCTTTTGTATAATCCGTACCGGCAAAAACAATTGAATCCTTAGTTGCCGCAACTCCCAGTACAAAAGTACCCCATCCGGAAAGGTACGGGCTATAGCCATAGCGTGTTCCTTTTGAAGTATCGCCGTCTATGTAGTAATAAGAGCATGACTGGCCACCCGGGGCTACATAATTATTGATCTTGCCTGAGACCAGGATATTATTTTTTATGTGCGTAATTCCAACCAGCATTTTAACGTTAACCGTATCGCCTGTTTCGGTATAATCGATCATCTTAGTCATGACCGTATCTTTCGGGTTCTTCAGGAAATAGATTACGTCGTGTGCGTTGAGGTTAGTAGACCTTGAAGAGATGACATAAAGTTTGCCGTTATCATCAACAGTGCACAAGAAAGGCTGGACAATTGAGCTGTCAGCCACAGGGAAAGAAATCCTTTTTGTATATTTCCACTGTGCGGAAGTATTATTAGCATAAAGCGCGAGCAATAGAACTACAAAAAGAACGGTACGCATTTTTTTCATTTTCACTCCATTTATATTTAGTTGTTTGCTTGCCATTAATGAACTTAACAAAGATTACGCGAATGCTTAGTTGCCTGCCGTTTCAGGGATTTTGTAATACTTTCTGAATAAGTCAGGATACTTCTTCAATCCTTCGTAAAAGAAAAACACTTCACCCTGAACTCCCCTTTTCCTGTTTTCTTCAATGACCGATTTAAGGTAGTCTTCAGGCGCATAGTAGCTACCCAGCTTAAGGAGCACTCCGGGGTAGAATTTTGCAAGGTCCTTTTTGTTTATCTGGGAGTTTACGACCTCATCGAGCGCCCTGACATATTCATTAATGTCAAAGCGGTACAACTGGGGGCATACCATATCGACCACGCCCTGCCTGAGCCATTGGGGCCAGTCCTGAAGGTACTCTTCTTTCGACCATGGGAAAATGCTGGGCGACATAGAAACTATCACGTTTGGTTTTATGTCCTTTACGCTTCTATATATCCTTTGCATAAAATCATTCAGCTTACCCGAACGCCAGTCTATCCACTGTGCGTCCCTGAAGTTCTCAGGAGGGAGCGTTCCCTGGTGTTCCTGCTTATAGAGCTGAATGGTATAGTTTTCGTATCCGGCTTCAACCGGCATAGCCGGAAGCCTGTCGTCACCCTGGATTCCGTCGATGTCATAGTTTCTGACTACTTCACGGATTATCGAAAGAATGAAGTCCTGTACTTCCGGGTTAATTCCGTTCATCCATTCAAAGCCATTTTTCTCAACGAGCTCGCCCTTATTGTTTAAGGCCTTCCACTCAGGCTTGAGTTTAAGAATTCTTCCGCCGTTAAGTTTATACGAGCTTGAAAGGCCGAATTCAAACCAGGCGATAACTGAAATATTTTTCTTATGCGCCTCTTCTATCAGTTCCTTAAGTGGATCACGCCCTGCCAGTGAAGGGTCTATTTCTTCGCCGAACATTTCCTTCATCACACTGCTGGGGTAAAGGGTCATTGCCTTGTTCCAGACCACAACAAATAACGTGTTAATGCCGAGGCTGTCGCATAAGGCAACCGCTTCAGCAATATTTGCCTTTGAGCGGAGAGCGTCACTGTCGACATTTGTAAGCCAGGCTCCTTTTACGGCAGGATAGAGTGCCTGTGCAGGAGCCGGCACAGTTAAAAGAAAAATCATGGCTATAATGGCCGGGAGCAAAAAAAACTTTATTTTCATAATTTTATTCTAATCCCCGCTTTCAAATCAAACATCTGGAATGTGCTGATATTTTCCATATCGAGTTCAAGTGAAGGATAGAGTTCACCGACAATATTCTTGTATGAAGCGCTAAATGATAAAGCGACAGGATAAAATGGTGTAATGATCACCTCCACTCCCGCATTAAAGCCTCCGCTCCAGTCCTGCTGGCTAATGGGCAGTGCTTTTTTCATCGAATAGTAGACGGTTTTACTGCCTGAATTCGAGGCTACATCGGCCGAGAGAGAGTCGAGACCATCCCTGTGGAATGTCCACCTGTAAAATCCAAAGCCCGCATCAACATTTGTCTCGAAAAGGCCTGTACGAATGAGGTTATATTTAGTATCGAGGCCAAAGCCTGCTATCTCAAGCCTCATTTTCAGTTTTTCCATAGGGAAAGTTACTTCCCTGTCGGTGCCATCTACTGTAACCGTACGATTAAGGCTGAGCCTCTCGGGATTAATTTTATCGAATTTCAGGTATTCTCCCTTTACAAGCCATGTCCATTTTTCACTTGTCTGAAGCCCCAGGTAAAAGGCCCCGCCGTTAGTGGGCTTGAACCTCTCGTTGAGCGTTCCAACAGGCTTGTAGTAAGCCCCTTCAGCCCCAAAAATCAGCTGCCTGTCCTGAGCCAAAGAGGTCTTCAGGGAAAAGCCTAAAATGAGCATTAAAGAAAGTATCAGATTTGATGTTTTCATATTTATAAAAGAATATTATAAAATCAGTATTTAAATGTTATTCCAAGCTTTGCAGAGAACAGGTCTTTTACGGGGAAGTTGTCGTATCCGTATTTACCTTTTGTTCTTAAAACATAGGCGTATTTAGCGCCCAGGCTGAGACTAAGGATATCGTTAACGGAGTAGACGGCGTCGAGCCCTGCAAGCGCGGCATACGGGTTACCAGATACATTTTCAGACATATTGCGGAATGAATAGCCGTATACATAGTTATCCAGACTGGCAAATACTTTCTTCCAGGACTCTTCTACATAGAGCCTCTTTGAATAGAACAACACGCCGGCGCCGATGAAAGGCCTGGCTGAAAAGTTATCCGTGATCATATATTCATAGCTCCCGGTAAGGAATACGGGAAATAAATCCATTTTCTGGACCGGGTTAAATGTGGCGCTGTAGCTTGAGTCTTTGAGGACGGACTGGACCCACTGTGTAGATTTTGAAAAGTTAGGGTCATTAATGTCGCCGAAGTACCTCTTCCAGTATTTCCAGTTCCATTCTGAAAACATGGCATACATATTCTGCTCTACCGAAAACGAGCTATAGCCGCCGGTAACAGAGAGGCAGAAATTTCCATAGGCGTTAAAGCGGACTTCAAGGTCACCCCCGAATCCATTTATGCTTTTAATCTGGAGGTCATTTCTTTTGGACAGAGTGTTAGAAAAGCCCGCCGAAAAGCTGACTGAATTGATCTGTCCCATAACGGTTGAACTAAATAATAAGGCTGCAGATACAAGGGATAGAAGTTTTGTTTTCATAGCACACCAAGTTGAAAAGTTAATCTAATTATATTGCCCAGCCTGCCGTAATCTGAGGCCGAGAAGTCCAGCTCCATGGGATAATCCATCGGCAAAGCCAGTCCTATTCCATAGCTTAATTTTTCCTCGTCATAAAAGAACTTATAGCCTGCTCTAAGCGTAAGAATATTCATCAGTTTAATTTCAGTACCAACGTTTACCCTTTCGTCGGCATCCGTCGGGTGCACAGCCTCGGCAAGTAGAGTCACTCTGTTCTTATCCGACTGATACACCTCGGCAGCGGCGCCGATCCTGAACATGGCGGGCATTTTGAAATTGCTGTTTTTGAATTTCGAGTTGGTTCCGAAGTTTGTTATTGATGCGCCAAGCCTCAAAGAGGACAATCCGGTCAGGTAAAGGAAGCCTCCATCCATCAGAACGTTTGATGAAGAATAAACATCGATCTTTTCATTTACATATTTTGCCGTAACGCCGAAAGAGAATTTGTCAGTAAGCTGTTTAGCGTATGTGAGTCCAATTGCCATCGATTTTGCGCTGAAGAATCCAGTCTGTTCAAATACCCTCTGTCCACCAAGCCTAACGGTGCGTGGCATAGAGCCGTAGTCGAGTGCGATGGCGCTGATTCCGATGGCACCCACTTCAGAAGAGAACGCGTAGCTTGTTGCGTAGTGCTTTATATCGGCAAACCACGGGGAGTAGCTAAGACTTAATGAATGCGCCTGCTGCTGGAAGCCAAGGGCGCCGGGGTTTGAAAACACTGCTGATGAGTTCATATCCGTAAGGCTGATGGATGATTCACCGAGCGCGGCATTTCTAGCCGTTACCGGGATCTCCAGAAATGTATAGCCTGCAGTTCCGGTCTTCTTAAAGCTCTGAGGGAACGCCTGAGCAGACAACATGAGTAAAAGTAATATTGTTATTTTTTTCATCTTGAGTTTCAATGAATATTCAAACTTTTATTTATTTTTATCTGACAATTGCCAGTTTGCCGGTTTTACTACCCAGCGGGGACTCTATATGGTAAACATAGATACCGCTGGTAACGAACTGCCCGTAATCAGTAGCCTGGTTCCACGATGCAATTGCACCCTGCCCCTCTTCCACCTTAATAGTTTTAATGAGGTCTCCCCTTACCGAATAGATCCTGATAGTACAAGGGTTAGGGATATTTACAAACTGTATCAGGTCAGCATCTCCGGGCTGGGAGGAGCCTTCGCCAATGACAAAAGGATTTGGAACAACGAGTACATTGTCCATTGACTTTGGTGGTGCAAGTGTTGCAACAAAGGGATACTGTGACCTGTTTGCGAAAATTGAAGACTCAAGAGACGGGACCTGTGTCGAGCGTGTTCCGGGATAAATTGCCGCCGGGTTAACATTCCACGAAGTCCTGCCGCTATCGAATGCAGTCAGGGCATAGTAATACCTTGTACCAATTTCAACGGTTGAGTCAACGAAAACATAGTTCCCGGCGGAGTAATAACCATCCTTATGCCTGGAGATTTCGGCAATTTTTTTCCAGGGGCCTATAGGAAGGTATTCCGAGCGGTAGAGGCGGTAGCCCACAAGGTCGAGCACTCCGTCATCCGGGTCCGGTAAACTTTCACATGAGTCTGTCCATGATATTTCATTAGCCACAAAATTATCTTTCCCCTTGAAGAAGTTCACCCTGAAGGTGGGAGCCATTGGGGGATTCGGGTGCCTGAGGCCGTTATTGTAAGTAAACTGAGCTTTATCGGCCGAAGGCTCGAAGTTATCTATGCGTCCTTTAGCAAGCATTGTTATTGCATCGCCTTTATACATATCGGGGCCTGTACACTTACTGTAGTCTATTCCATCGACCAATTCGGCAATTGCAATTACAATTGAGTCTCCGGGAGCAATATCCCAGGGACCGAGAGACATCATAGTCCACATTCTTCTGCTTCCCATCAAAGGATCGAAGCTTGAGGTAACAGGGCTGAATGCGTTTGCAGGGTCTTTGAGTACGGAATAGTAGTTTTCAAGGACGCCGCTTTTTCCGGTCAGCGGCCCACCAAGGTCGATGCTGTTATCGACTGCGGACCAGGCTATTTTATTGATTTTAGTCGGCATATGGTTAATGCTGTTTGGGGAACTGTAAAGCAGTTTAATGCCGGCAAAGCCCGGAGAAAGCCATTCACCCGAGGGTTCAATTTCGCCGGTAGCGGTATTTTTAAGTTTCTGTCCCCTTGTAGCGGCAAAGGCATAACTCATTGCCCTCGGGTTATCCTTTGAGTAAGGGTCCTCCTTGTAGTCGCCCGCCCAGCCATAGACCATATTGCGCGCGTTATCTATTCTGAACTTTGTATTTCTGGCGCCTGCGGAAAGGTCGGGATAAAAGACTCTCCACGATTTAGAGTTGCAGTTTATGGCATAATTAAACATTGCATAGAAGCCGTAGAGCGTATCGACGATTTTTCTTTCTTCCTTATACTCTTTGAGTTCATTTGAGATATTCTTAATGACGTATTCATAAATAATATAATTCTCATCGCTCATCGAGCCGTTCCACTGGTGTGCAGTTCTTCTTACTCTAACAGGGAGTTGTCTTTGAGGTTCATACTGGCTTGGGAAGTTCGGGTTGTACTGCCATACTGTTTCAATCGTCTCTTCCCCGCCCGAATTTCTTTTCTGCATGCCCCAGTTATCGGAATACTTCTTGTGTTTTGTAACCTTGTACTTAGAAGTAATTTCGTTTGAAACGCTGGAGGAATAAATGGACCAGTCCTCGCAGGCAAGGACGCTGTCCTTGTTGTTTTTACAGCCGATATAAAGTCCACCGGTTGCCATATAAGAAGCAGTGCCGTCGATGTCCTCCTTGATTTTGGAAACATCGAAGCCCGGCCAGTCCCAGCTTATGCCGGTCTGAGCCCAGTTATTAAATGATCCGGGGCCCGATTTGCCGAAGAAGAGGCTGTGCCAGAGTTTTCCCCGTGTAAATGTCAGTAGTGGGGCATCTATATCACCCTGTGCGTAAACATTTACAGTTGAGAAAAGTAAAGTTACAAAGAGAAATATTTTAACTGATAAAGAGTTTTTTTTCATAATTGTTTTTTTTATGATGATAAACTTAAATTCCTAAGCCGAGAGTAAAGAAGATCTGTCTCGGTATATTTCTGTAAGCACGGTAAGGGCTGAACAAGTAAGTGCTTTCCCTGGGGTAATCGGGATTGTCGGCCGTAACGCCATATTGGATCCATGCATTCCTGTCGCTTTCATTATCAGGCGGAGTAAGCCACCTGTTATTAAGAAGGTTCATGACGCGAAGGCCGAGTATAAGTTTTGTTGATCCCCAGAGTATAGTCTTGTTGAAATTAAAATCGAAACTGGATTCAAGAGGATATCTTCTGTTATTATAAACATCCTTCAGATCGCTGCTAGTCCTGTAGGTAAACGGAAGCCCCGACTGTGCCGTATATGTCAGGCTGTAGGTAGTATTTTCAAAAGGATAGATGTTAAGTAATTTAAGACCCTCCCCTTCCCTGAAGAAATACTGGAACAGGCCGCGGAAGCTGTGCGTACGGTCCCAGCCAGCGAGCATTTCCATAGAGGTAATTCTTGTTTCCGATCCTGCCGCATTCTCTGGATAGAGTATGGGCGAGCCATAGGTACCGCTTGTTGTCTGAGAAAGGCTATAGCTCAGTCTATAGCTGAAATTAGTTGTTGTTACCCTTTCAAGAGTAATATCAATACCGATGGTTGAACCGAACTGGTTATTGGTATAGGAGTTATAGTAGAACAGCTGCAAGTTATCGTTAGTAAAGCCGATGGAATTCCTGGCATTACCGGTAAAGCTTGCAACTTCCTGGGAGCCGATCTGAGTGACCCTGTCGTTATAGTAGATTGCAACGTCGAGTCTGTTGTCTTCATCGATCAGCTGCTGGAGGCCGAACTCGTAGTTAATTGTTTTCTTGGGCTCCAGGTTAGGATTTCCCCTGGTACTCCAGCCGTAGAAAGTTGAGGTTCCGAGTGCCTGTGAAAAAATCGGCATTGAAGCAAAGTGCCCATACTGCAGACGGAAAGCTGTATTTTCGCCCACGGGGAAAGACAAGCCAAGTCTTGGCAGAAGCATATACTTAGTTTTTGAGCGTTCAGTCTCAATGCTGCCCAGACTTCCGGGGCCCTGAGTGCCCTGATAAAAGACGTTAAAGACGTCTTTAGGAACGGCGGTCTGGAAATTATACATTTCTGCTCTAAGGCCGAAGTTTGCCACCATTCCCTCGTATTCCATTTTGTCCTGGAAATAGACGGCGGCATTAACAGGAAAAGCCGTATAGTGTTCGGCCACGCCCTGCTGAGTAAGGAAAGCATTAGCCTTAAAGTTATATGTTACGCCTGTGTTAGCCAGGTCCCAGTAGTTAAATCTCACGCCAGCCTTCAGGTAGTTGCTTTTAGTAAGCTGGTTAGAATAATCGGAGCTAAAGCTGAACTGGTCGGATCTGTTATCCTGGAAAAAGTCTGTAGCAATATTTTCATAATAAGTAAATCTTGAATCCCACCATGGGCCTCTTGTCAGCAGTAGTCCGGTTGTATCATTAGAGCCGTCGAGTCTGTCTTTCTCATCGTTCCATGTATAAAGGTATTTATACGGCAGCTCGTACTTTTCGTACTGGTGAGTAATCTGAGTTTCAACGAATGAATTATTGTCCAGTGTATAGACCCAGTTAAAGCTCTGAGAGGTTGTAAGTTCAGTTCTAACAGGATCGCGTGAAGCGAAATATTTGTATGAAGGTGATATACCTGCCCACCGGATATCATCGGAGCCTGAGAAAAGTCCGCCGACGTACTTCTGGAAGCCGGCCGTAAACTTAAACTTATGGTTTTTAATTATCTGTGAAGTAAGTGTAAGAATATAATTTTGAGCCACCTGGTCCTTTTCCGTTGAAGGAATTCTTGTAGGATTGCTTTTATATTCTCCCGAGAAGAAGAATTTGAGGAGGTCGGGATTTTTCCCCACAGGTCCGCCGAAGCCCAGCATATATCTCTTATAGGAATGAGTTCTGTAGTCATATACGCCAAGCGGATTTGCCTCGTCAGGTGTATGTAGTTTTGTCCAGAGGTTATACGCCCACTCGATCTCCCTGTTTGCAAGGGAGTCCCACCTGGCAAGTTCACCCTGAGTAGCGTTTTTAGAAGTAAAGACCCTGTTATAGAGTTCCGGGTATCTTGAATTCATTCCGAGGAATGTAAAGATATTTGAAGTTGGGGAAAGCCTTGCGTTTGCCTTTTCCACATTCATCCAGTAGTCGAGGTTACCCCAGGTCTGCCATTCCGGGCTGCTCTTATCGTAAATATAATTTCCCCAGTGATACTGTCCAGCGGGTCTGTACTCCACTCTGAACTCGCCAGAGAACTTTGGGGCTCCTTCCTTCATGACGACTTTAACTATGCCCGCCTGAGCGTTGCCGTATTCGGCAGAGAATCCGCCCGAGATGAGCTGCATCTGCTGGACGCCGATAGGGTTAACGTCATATTTCCAGGAGTTATTTGCTTTTGTGCCCCCTCCCCAGCCGGGGACAGAAGTATTAGAATTTCCCTGTTCGACGCCGTTAACCTGAAAGGAGACCTCGTTAGTGCCTGAGCCTCTTACCTGGTAGTCGCCCTGTGCATTTTTCTGAAAGCTGGCCGAAAGGTCAATTATTCCCCTGAGGCCTTCAACCGGGGAAGCCTTGATCTGTTCGTCGTCAATGGTAGCTGAAGTTGATGTCTGGTCCTTTATGATTTTTGGTCTTTCAGCTACAATTGTCACAGTCTGTGTCTGAACGGAAGCATCCTTAAGGCGGAAAGTAATTTCAGTAGTGCGGTCTATAAAGACTTCTACGCCAGATTGGGTTATAGTTCCGTATCCAATCATGCTTGCAGTAACAGAATACTTCCCCGGGTTCAGGTTAATAATATTAAACCTTCCATCCACATCTGAAGTGGCGCCCATTTTAGTATCCATAATTCGGATATTAACGCCCACGAGAGATTCATTGGTCTTATCGTCTATTATCCTGCCAGAAATCTTTCCTTTGCCACCCTGAGCAAATAAGATTTGAGAGGCAATTAGCATCAGATAAAATGCTCTTGTTATTTTTTGGAATGAGAACACGCTATTCCCCGTCACTGATTAATTAAATATTTTATTTTACGCGTTGGTTTTAGTTCCGGTGCTAAAGATCAGACCGTTTCAACAGGAACCTCTTCTGCTTTTTGCGGGAGGTCTTCTTTTTTCTCTAAAGACAATCCTCTGAACCAGCTGAAATACAATGCAACAGAAAGAGCTGTAAACAACGAAAGCAGCAGCCAAAAGTTTTCCCAGTTTTTCATAATCAGCATCATGCCAGCCATAAAGAATGTAATCTGCCATGGCACCGCGATGAAAGTTGAAATAATGTCTCTTCTGTTTTCACGTTTAATTTCTTTTAGCCTCAAGACTGATTTTTTTTCTGATACCGGCCTCCAGAAGCCGAATGGGCGAGTTACGTTATAGAATTCTTCAAGTACCTTCGTGTCTGTAGGCTTCGTAAGCAATGCTCCCAGTATGCAGCCGGCAAAAGATGCCCCGGCAGGAATGATAAAACTTACATATTCGGGTATGCCGGGCATATGGAGTTTTACAAAGACGGCAGTAATCATACCGCAGAAGGTACCGGAAGCAAATCCATAGCCGTTAAAGCGCCACCAGAACCATCTAAAAACCAGAGGGACTGCAAGGCCTGAGCCCAGGCCAAGGCTCAGCCATCCCCATATTTCATTAATGCTTGATATATTGTAGCTAAAGGCGACTCCCATAACGACTATTAAAACCGAAGCCAGCCTGCTCTG
>JBLMYS010000331.1:0-8933 GCA_050258415.1 Acidobacteriota bacterium
AAAAGTACTACCGATAACCTGGCGCTGATAAGGGACTTCACAAAGTCTGCGGCGCAGAAGTGCGGTTTTACCGAGGAGACTATAGACAAGATAGCGCTGGCAGTGGACGAGGCCTGCACGAATGTAATTAAGCATGCCTATAAGTATTCCCCAGAAGGCGATATCATTGTTAACATTAGTATCAATAACAATAAAATGACCGTCTCCATTACCGATCATGGTACTAACTTCGACCCGTCGCTGGTTCCCGAGCCTGACGTTAAGAAGTACTACCGCCAGCATAAGATCGGCGGCCTGGGAATCTATCTGATGCGGAAGCTGATGGATGAGGTGAATTTCAGTTCAGTTGCGGGCAGTAAAAATCAGGTCGTCCTAGTTAAATACTTTTAAGAAAGTACACAATGAACAGTTATGACATAGATGGAGCAAAAAGAAATCTTTCTGCTTTGGTAGATTTCAGTAATTTTATTAATTCAAGTCTGGATTTGAAATTTATTTTAAGCAATCTTCTTCTTACCTGCTTCGGCAAATTCCACACTACGAAAGGGCTTGTTGCCCTTGTTGATGAAGACAACAAGCTAAGAATAAAGGCCTATAAGGGTTTTACTCAGGCTATGGCCGATGAGTTTCCCGAGGCCATACTTTGCGGCGAAAGTTTTACTTCCAAAGGACTTGAGGCATTCTGTGAAAAATACCACATAGCATATTCCCAGAATATAGTCTGTTCGCAGGGGGTGCGGGGTGCCATCTTCTTAGGAGAGCGCCTGGATAAGAAAGATTATTCCCCGGAGGACAAGGAATTTGTAGGCACACTGGTTAACATTGCCGCAACCGCAATTGAGAACTCGACTTTTGTTGAAAAGCTTAAAGGGTTAAACCGCAGTCTCGACTCGAAGGTAAGCATGCTTTCCTCGCTTTTTGAACTGAGCAAGGAGTTCAGCGGAATATTTGACCCGTCGAGAGTTGGAAAGCTTCTGGTTTACTCTGTGATAGGGCAGCTTCTGGTATCCAACTACGCCGTTGTGCTCTGCAGTGCTGAAGGGCTGCAGGTTCTGGAGGCCAATTTCCCAAAGAAGCTTCTTGAGACACTTAGAGTCTGCAACGCTCATGAGGTGACAAGTGCCTTAAGGAAATCTGAATTCAGTGAAGAGCTTTTACCCCTTGCCACGCTTGGTGTTGAGCTGATAATACCGATGCAGATACAGGGAGAGACCAAGGGCCTGATACTTCTGGGCAAGCGTTTTAACAAGGAAGAGTTTAAGGAGTCGGACATAGAATTTATTTATGCCACAGGAAGTCTTGCCATAATTTCCATTGAAAACGCGAAGTTATTTAAGGAAGCTCTTGAAAAGCAGAGGATGGAAGAGGATCTGGAAATTGCGCGCGACATACAGAAAAATCTTTTCCCCCAGAGGATACCCAAACTTAAGAGTTTTGAAGTTTCCGCCGTAAATGTTTCCTCCAAACAGGTTGGCGGTGACTATTACGACGTAATAAAGCTTACGGAAAATGAATGTCTTATTGCAATTGGCGACGTATCGGGCAAGGGTGTTCCGGCAGCGCTTCTGATGGCCAATCTGCAGGCTTTCTTAAAGTCCATTTGCCGGCAGGGGCTTGAGCTTAATAAGGCCACGGACATGATCAACGACCTCATCTCGGAGAACACGGCCATGGGCAACTTTATCACGTTTTTCTGGGGTGTTCTCAACGAGGAGACAAAAAGCCTGACTTATGTTAACGCCGGGCATAATCCTCCTTTACTTGTGCGTAAGGGAGAGATAAGGAAACTGACAAAGGGAGGAATGATACTCGGGGTTTTGAAGACCGTAGTGCCTTACATTTCCGAGACAGTAGAGCTTGAGGGAGGCGACACGCTGATACTCTTTACCGACGGGGTTACAGAAGCGATGAATAAGAATATGGAAGAGTTTACGGATGAAAAGCTGGAGCTTCTGGCCTCAGGCTTAAGCAATGAAACTGCAGCAGAGATACTGCAGAAAATAAGGACTGAAGTTGAAACGTTTGTTGCCGGGGCAAATCAGTCTGATGATTTAACACTTTTGACCGTAAAGGTAAGATAATCCATGAAGAATATAAAAGCTTTCGTTCAGAAATACAGGCAGAAACTCATCATTTTTTCGACTGTTTTGCTGACCATTATAGGGGTTACGAACCTGTACTATAATCTGAAAGTAAATCCAATGTCGAATGATGAATGCCTCTGGGTTCCTAAAATTGAGGGGCGGGATACGCTTCTTTATTTTGACAAGGTAAAGCATGGGGGTGTTGCCTGGAACGCGGGCATCAGAAACGGGGACCGTCTGATTGCCATAAATCATGTAAGGCTTACCAATACGCCGCTAGCCTCTGCCACGCTGAATAAATTTCATGAGGGGGAATACGCGCCTTATACGTATGAAAGGAACGGGCAGAAGTTTGAGACGGTAGTATATGTTAAGAAACTAATAAATTTCAGCAATCTGGGTTTCAACCTGCTCGGAATAATCTGGCTTCTGGTGGGTTTTGTTGTTATTATGGCCAAGCCTCAGGGTTACGTGCAGCGGCTGTTCTACAGGGTGGGTGTACTCTTTGTGCTTTCGTTCAGCTACACATTTCTTTCATCTGAAAATATTCCAGCTTCATTCAGGAACGCGGCTTTAGTTCCGGGAATTATAGATTTTGTCTGGACATATTCAGCTTATCTGCTTCCGTTTATGATTATCTACTTTTTCTGGCATTTCCCGAAGCCATTCAGGGGTGTGGATAAGGTTTGGGTACGCCGCCTGTTCTTTATAATACCGGCGATTTTCTTTGTCATATCTTATATATACAGGATTTTCTTTGTTTACCTGCCCGGAACGCATGAAAATTACAAGTACGTTTTCTTGTCTGTAAGCTTTCTGATGGGGGTGGGTCTTCTGACCGGGTTTATTTCGCTGATAGTAAGCTACAGGCGTCTTAGGACAAGAAGCGAAAAGAAGCCTGTATTTATAATTCTCGCGGGTTTTGTGCTTGGAATTGCCTCAATAGTTTATACTGCAACAATTGCAAACGTAATTGCCGATACGATATTTAATTCGCCTGAATATTTCATGCCCATTATACTGGTTATACTTCTTCCAGTTTCTTTCGGGTATTCGATATTCAAGTATCAGCTTATGGATGTGAGCATTGTTGTAAAAAATACAATAATATACGGAACGGCGACGGTTGCCTTGGCTGCCATATATTTTCTTACTGTATACGGACTGGGGCAGGGAATTGGAGAAGTAATCGGGACAGAAAACAGGAGTTTCATTGCAGCCGGGGCTTTTGTAATCTTTGCCCTGGTTTTTCAGTCGACGCGCGACCGGTTTCAGGATCTTCTGACGAGGAAGTTCTATCCTGAGCAGTTTGCATACCAGAAGGTAATACTGAAGTTCGGAAAGGATGTAGTTTCAATTGTAGGGTTGGGAAATATACTCGACTCGATGCTGGACACTTTTGTGAATTCATTAAGGCTGGAGCACTTTGCGATACTCTTAAACGACAGTGATGCTCACCGTTTTGACATAAAAAGAGGCAAGGGGCTCAGTGGCTCAGGGGTTTTAAGCATTTCGGATAAAGATCTCAGGCTTACGCATTACATACGGGAGCAGATAGTTCTTCAGGGGCAGATAACCGTTGAGCGCCAGCAGTTCATGGAATTATTCCCCGGTGATTACACGATTCTGGAGTCGGCGCAGATTTACACAATAATTCCGATGGTAATAAAGTCCAAGACAATCGGGCTTTTGGCATTTGGGCTTAAGCATTCAGGTTCGCAGTTTGCAGGAAAAGATCTGGAGCTTTTGTGTGCCGCAGCCAATCAGGCGGCAGTTGCAATTGAAAACGCCAGGCTTTATGAATCTGAAGCCCAGAGGCTTGCCGTTCAAAGGGATCTTGAGAATGCAAGAAAAATTCAGGAGAGTCTCTTACCGAAAGCAGTTCCGGATATTCCCTGCTTTGACATAAGCGGCAAAATGATTTCAGCCATGCAGGTTGGGGGGGATTATTATGATTTTATACAGGTTTCACCCTTAAAGATGTTTGCCGTAGTAGGTGACGTTTCGGGCAAAGGTCTTTCAGCTTCGCTTTACATGTCAAAGCTGCAGACGATGATGAGGCTTTACTGCACTGAGGGGAAGAGTCCGAGAGAGATACTTGTGGAAGTCAATAAAAAGATATATGAAGGAATTGAAAGGAACTGGTTTATTACTGCCACGCTTGTGCTTTTCGATGCCGGTGAGGGGGTGGTAAAATTCTGCCGCGCCGGGCACAGCCAGCTTCTGGAAGTCTGCGGCAATAATGTTAATGTTTACCAGCCAAAAGGCATAGGTCTGGGGCTGGAGGAAGGGCGTGTTTTTGCCGATACGCTTGAAGAAGTGACGCTGAAGCTTGAAGAGGGGCATATTTACGCCATTTATTCAGACGGCATCAGCGAGGCTATGGATGAGAACAATGAGATGTTCGGGACAGAGCAGCTTGTAAGGTCCATTATGATGAATAAGGACAAAGCTTCAGAGGGGATAATCTCGGGCGTGCTGGAGGATGTTGCGCAGTTCCGCGGAGCGCGCGAGCAAAGTGACGATATAACGCTTGTTCTTGTAAAAAGCAGATAAAACGGGTTTCAATTTGGCCGGCGGGGGTTAATAATTTTCCCTGATTCTACGATAATACAATCAGGGAAATTCCATGCTGGACAAAATAATAAATATAAAAGCCACACTGCCATACCAGAAAGAAAGAGGCGTTTACAATAATCTTGAAACCGCCAACCTTGAAAGGATTCTTGCCGGTACGGTAAAAACCGCTCAGGGAGCAAAGGATTCGATCAAGTTTTCTCCTGCAGCGCATTTTCTTGCCCGGATCAACTGGCGGCTTAAAGATCTTGCCATTGATAATGAAGGGAGCAAACTTCTCATTGCCTTTACAATGGGAGGCTATGAAATTCACACGGAAATCGATTTCCTGAAATTCCATGTTACACCACGTCAGTTCTATGAAATTACCAGCACCAGAGTTTCAGGCAGTAAAACTATCCGGGCACGGATCAGGATTTCTGCGGCCAGGAAAAGCAAACACGCGCAGGAAGAAAAGGCTTTACTCAGTTTCCCGGGTCTTGACGAGCTTTTTAAGAGGGTCCATGAACTTGGTTTAAGCGGGGAAATAGACAAGTACTACAGTTCAGCGCTTCCGGAGCTGATGGATGGAATTAAAGAGACTTTAATGGCAGAATTTGATTATATTTATGACGCTCTTTTTACTTTAATTGACAGGATATCTCCCGGCAAGATAGCCTCCAATTACGTCTTTAGTAATGAGAGAGATGAAAAGTTAATAATTGAGAAAATAAAAGTAATAAATGACTGATACATTTCCCGGCAGTATGGATTCACCGGACAGCAACCAGAAAAGATTCGAGTCACTCGAGGATTTCAAATTACTGGAGGAGTTCCCGGATACAAAATCTCTTGTGATAGTAAATATCGAAGGGAGAATTGTATACTGCAATCATTCATTTGAAAACGCTTTTTCGCTCAAAGAGCACGACAACATTTCCGAAGCAGAGTCGGAGCCTAAACTTTCCCATTTGATACAGGGGCTGGCGGGCAGCAATTACAGCAGTTGTCATCTGGAGCTTTTTTTCCCGGGAGGCGGGAGCGACATTCCGATAAATTTTCTTGCCGAAATTGAAAGAATATTTGTCAGGGATCAGGAGCTCTTTGTGATTGTTCTAAGCTCACTTGAGGACAAGTACAAAATTGAGAATAAAATAAATTCTCTGCACAATGCCCTGGAATTTGGAAATGTTCCGGTTATCATTACAGACGAGTGGGGTAAAGTAACATTTTCCACTAGGTCATTTGAGGAGATTCTCGAGACAAACATAGAGTTTCTTTATAACCAGCCGATTCAGAAGGCCCTGGAGGAGTTTCTTGAGGCTCCGGCCTTAGAAGAGGTAAAGAGCAAAATTCAGCAGCACGAGAAGTGTACAAAAGTAATCTCCGGAATACATGAAGACGGATCGCTCTGGTACAAGGAGATTTCAATTACACCTGTCCAGAAAGAGGAGTCGGAGCCTGTAAATTTTATAGTAACGGCTAATGACATAACGAACTATATCCTCAAAAACCGAATCATAAAGCGTTCAGAGGAAAGGCAAAAGCTTATTATAAACAACATTTCGGATCTGCTTTTAATAGTGCGTAATGAAAAAGAATCGCTTTTCTTTGAGAATGCGAATGATAACTTTTACGAGACATTCTCTATAAAAAGGGAAAAGGCGCTGGAGAAGAAGATTGAAGAGGTCTTCGACGAGCATTTTCTCATGGTGCTTACGCAGGCCATTACGACCTTGCTGAGGACGAAGAGTGATTTTCATGAATTCCGCTATAAGAACTACGTGCTTGAAAGGGAATATCTGGGTTCGATTACTTTTACCGAGGATCTTTACGAATCGCAGAGGATTTTCATCATAAGCCTGAAGGACATAACCGAGCAGCTCTTAAACGAAGAGCGCCTTAGGAAGGCATACCAGAAAGAAACGCACATAAATAAGCTCAAAAGCTCATTTCTGGCCAATATGTCGCATGAGATCAGGACGCCGTTAAATGCAATTGTGGGCTACTCAGAGCTGATTGAAGATGACGTAATTGCGGGGAACGTGGAATCGGCTTCAGAATTGTTTCCGTATTTGAAGGAAGGATATAACAGGCTTCTAAAGCTTGTGGATAATATTCTGGAGGTTTCACTTATACAGTCGGGTGAGACGGAGTTTGAGATCGGCAGGACAAGGCTTAGCGAGATCCTGCGGATGGTCTATCAGGATCTGATGAATGCCGCCATTGAGAAGACGCTTGCTTTTGACTTAGATATTGAGGACGAGAATCTTTCAATTAATGCCGACAGCCGGAAGCTGGAGAAAATTATCTCGGCCCTGGCCGATAACGCCATAAAATACACCGAGGCGCGCGGACAGGTAAGGTTAAGTTCAAGAATGGAAGGCAGTTACGCCAAAATAATTATTTCGGATACCGGGATAGGGATTAAAAAAGAAAACCTTGCGCGCATGTTTGAAGCTTTCACCCAGGAAGATGAGGGGCACAAGCGCCAGTTTGAAGGCGCTGGCCTAGGGCTTACCATTGCCTACAATCTTACAAAAATGATGGGCGGCGAGCTTACTGTCGACAGCATTTTCAATGAGGGTACCACAATAACGCTTACATTCCCCATTCCCTGCTAAAATATTTCCTCATTCTGGTTTATCTTCTGTTTGTTTAATCCTCCTCATTGCTATTTGAATTTCCGCCTGTTAATTTAGATATACTATTTGTTCTTTCAGGATCCCGGCAAATGACTTCTTAAGCAATAAGGATATAAAATGAACCATGTGCACGTTCCTGCCCACAGGAAGCTTTTACCCGTTCTGCTTCTGATATTAGTTTTTGCCGCCGGCTGCAAGAAAGACACGCCGGTGGAACCTGTACCCCAAACGAGAACACTGTTGACATCGGTATCGTGGCAGATAGTCAAGGCTCTCGACATAAGTTCCAGTAACGCCCCTCCAGTTGACATAACCCAGCAGGTGTCGGTACCATTTATAACATTCGGTACAAATGGGACATTTTATTCTTCAGCCATAAGCGGCACCTGGGAATTTGCTGAAAATGAAACGAAGATAATTTTTAAGAGCAGTTCATTAGATGCCTCTGTTTCAGCTGATATTCTGGAGTTAAAGGAAAGCCGGTTGCGCCTTAAGGTGACGTTTGCGCAAACTGGTCAGCGGCAGGTTCTGGATGTGACATTTGACTCTTTCAAGGCAAACCTTTCACCCGAACTTAGCTTTGAAACGATGTGGAAAGAATTTGACGCAAGGTATTCATTCTTTGATGTCAAGAAAATCAACTGGGACTCAGTTCATTCGGTTTTTAAGCCGCAGGTAAAGAGCACTACAACCGATGCTGAACTCTTCCAGATCATGTCTTCAATGCTCAGCATCTTTAAAGACGGGCACGTTAACCTCTATACTCCCATCGGTACTTTTGCTTACTCCGAATGGTATACAAAATATCCCCCGAATTTTATCTCGTCTGAAGCGCTTACAAAGTATCTCTCAAAAGATTACGGCACACTGGCAAATGGATATTTGAGATACGGGAAAATAAGCAATGATATTGGGTATATTTATATAGGTCCAAATCTTTCCGGAAGCAGCTCCGACTGGACGCAGGCAATTGACCAGATAATAGATTCGCTGAAAAATACAAAAGGGATTGTAATTGACATCAGGAACAATGGGGGCGGCAGCGACGGCCTGGGGATGATTGTTGCAAGCCGGTTTTGTGACCGCCAGAGGGTCTACAGTTACATACAATGGCGGAACGGCCCAAAGCACACCGATTTCACGCAAATTTCGCCTTCAGTCATACAGCCTGCAGGCAAGCAGCAGTACCTGAAGCCGGTTGCACTGCTTACGAACAGGCACTGTTTCAGTGCAGCTGAGGGGACGATACTTATGCTGAGGGTGCTTCCGAATGTGGTTACAATAGGAGACACCACGGGCGGGGGCTCGGGCAACCCGATTACGCTTACGCTTCCGAACGGCTGGAACTACAGGCTTTCGAGGTGGATTCAGTACACGGCTGATATGGAAGTATTTGAAGGCAAAGGTCTGGCGCCAAAAATACCCGTCAGCATCACTCAGGCGGACTTTAATGCGGAAAAAGATAAAATACTGGAATATGCCGTTTCGTACCTTTTGAATAAATAGGGCGGGTTTTGGGATCGGTAGCAGTAGGGGCGAGCGGCGGCTCGCCCGGACGGTCAAATATAACCAATTGTAAATTAAAATCTGAAATTCCAGAATAACCCCGGATAATTGCCATTCCATATACATTTTTGTAATATCAACC
>JBLMYS010000332.1:0-10895 GCA_050258415.1 Acidobacteriota bacterium
AATTTTTGGAATTTCTTAAACTTTCACCCTTGTATAAATGGGTTTACGAAACGGCATCAAAAGATTCCTTCGTCTCAATTGAAAAAGCCGAAAGAGTTCTGGGCTTTAAGCCGAAGTATTCGAACAAGGATGCCCTGATCAGAAATTATAAATGGTACCTCGATAATCTGGAAACCTTTAAGGACCAGTCGGGTGTTTCACACAGAGTTCCCTGGAAGCAAGGGGTGCTCAAAGCAGCCAAGCAGTTCTTCTAATGGCTTTCAGATGCTAAATTATCCCCTGTGGAATATGGATTTTTCTATTATATTAGTAAGTAAAAAAAAGGAGACAAAAGACAAAATGGCAGAGAAAAAAGACTATCTCAAAGAAACAATTCAGCATTACGACATAAAGCAAATTAACGTGGTACCGATCGTGCAGGCTATGGAGAAAATGGCTTTCTCAGCCCGCGACCTTAACCGCGCAGCCAGGATATACGACATGATGCTTAAGGAAAAAGACTGCACTGTATTCCTTACTCTTGCCGGAAGTATATTCTCAGCAGGGCTTAAGAAAGTTGTCTTTGACCTCGTCAACAACAACATGGTTGATGCCATTGTTTCTACGGGTGCTCTGATCGTGGATCAGGACTTTTTCGAAGCACTTGGCTTCAAGCATTACATCGGTACCAAGTGGGTTAATGACAACGAAATGAGAGATCTCGCAATAGACAGAATTTATGATACTTTCATAGACGAAGATGAATTGAGAATTTGCGACGAAACCATAGGTAAAATTGCCGACTCTCTTGAACCGCGCCCTTACTCTTCACGTGAATTCATTTATGAAATGGGCCGCTACCTGGAAAACAACGGCGGACCAAAGTGCGAGGATTCAGTTGTTTATGCCGCTTACAAGAAAAATGTTCCGATCTTTGTTCCTGCTTTCAGTGACTGCTCTGCAGGCTTCGGATTTGTAATGCACCAGACTAAAAATCCCGACAAGCACGTTTCAATCGACTCAGCAAAGGATTTCCTTGAGCTCACACAGGTCAAGATCAATTCAAAAGAAAGCGGTATTTTCATGATCGGCGGCGGTGTTCCGAAAAACTTCACACAGGACATTGTTGTTGCTGCAGACATTCTTAATGAATCTGCCCCGATGCATAAGTATGCCGTCCAGATCACCGTTGCAGATGAACGTGACGGAGCACTCTCAGGCTCAACTTTGAAAGAAGCCAGTTCATGGGGCAAGGTTGAAACCACTTACGAACAGATGGTTTATGCCGAGGCTACAATTGCAATGCCTTTAATTACAGGCTATGCATACCACAAAGGCTCATGGAAGGAAAGAAAGCCTAAAGAGCACCAGAAGCTTTTCACCAAGCAGCCCCAGCAGGCCTAAGTTAAAAGACTTCAAAAACAACAAAGGCACATCACTCAAAAAGTGATGTGCCTTTTTATTTTCATACCGTCGAACGTCGAATCCGCCACGGCGGAAACGTCGAACCTACTTCATAAGAATCATCTTCATCGATTTCGAAAACGATCCCGCCTTAATTGTGTAAAGGTAAACTCCGCTGGCGACCTGCTGCCCGGAATTGTCACGACCCATCCAGGTTACCTCATAATGCCCGGCCTGTTTGAAGTCATTTACCAGTTCCGCCACCTGCCTGCCCGTAACGTCATAAACCATCACCTTCACATTTGCAGCCTCGGGGATCTGGTACTTGATTGTTGTTGAAGGATTAAAAGGATTCGGATAATTCTGCATGAGGTCGAAAGTCTCCGGAGACTTTGGACCCTCCTCTGCTACAGATGTGGTTGTTGTCCAGGGCGCAGAGAACATTCCCCTTCCGTGCGTGGCGGCAAATATCTTGTTATCCGAAGCCCTGTAGTCCAGATCCGAAACCGATACGTTTGCCAGCCCGTCATTGTTCTGCACCCAGCTTATACCCTGATCGGCACTCGTAAAAATGCCCAGGTCCGTTCCCACGGCAAGGCTCCTGTTGTTTGCAGGATTTACAAGAATACAGTTGGCAGGAATGTTCGGAAGGTTTCCTGAAACGTTCTTCCAGGTCTGTCCGTAATCTGCTGTCTTAAATACCTTCTGCCCGTCTGAATAACCTGAAAATACAACAAAAGCCGTGGCGGGGTCTTTTGGATCAATTGCAATTTTTCTTGCATTAAGGTTAGGAAGCCCCGTTCCCTTGTCGAGCCAGGTTTTTCCACCGTCTGTTGTCGAGCGTACGACGCCATTTGAGCATCCGGCATATATTACGTCAGAATTCCCCCTGGCTATGGCCAAAGTTGTAATCTTAGCCCCGGAAGACCCCGTACCGTCACCCGTAAGGTCCCCGCTTATTGTAGCCCAGCTTGAAGCACCGTCTGTAGTTTTGTATACCCTGTAGGTCCCTGCAACCAGATTAGATGGATTATTTGGATCAATCGTAAAAGGAGCTATAAATTCAACCCTGTCTGAAGTTCCCGACCACTCGTCGGTTCCTCCTGTAGGAATGCCGCTCATGGACTTTACGTAACTCCTGCCTCCGTTTGTGGATTTATATATTGCCAGGTCGACGTATTCCATATAAATGTTGTTCGGATTGTTATAATCCACCTCAACAGCTCCACCGTCACCACTGAGTATCTCATACCAGTCCGTTGTGCCGTCGGACTTAACTGTACCGTTATCCTGCGCGCCGCCGTAATATTTGTTTGCAGATGGATCGACGGCTCCGTAATAAAACTGAGTAATATAAAGGTCGTTGTTCAGGTCAGTCCAGGAAGTCCCCTTATTTGCACTTTTAAAGATACCGCCATCGGTTCCCAGGAAAATATTGTTGCTGTTTGTTGGATCAATTACCATTGCATGATGATCGGCATGAACGTATGAATAGCCCGTGGCATTGTACCAGTTTGTCTTCTGCATCCAGCTCTTGCCCCCGTCGGTCGATTTCCAGAAATCGAGGCCTCCGGCATAAACCGTGTTCGGATCCAGCGGATCAACGGCAATTATATTATCGTACCACGCCTGATTGGACGTATATGTTGAGGCGCCTGAAAAGGAAGGGCCCGGCACCTTTAAGCTGTCCCAGCTTGCGCCGCCATCATGTGTCACACACATAATGCCTGCCGTGTTGTCAGAGAGTTTCATGGCTGAAAGATAAACCACCTTGGGATTTGAAGCCGATGCAGCCATAACTGTGCGCCCGTTTCCTGCAGCCGTAAAAACCGATTGGAAAGTCTTTCCGGCATCCGCGCTTTCATAAACAGTAGCGGTGTTAAAAAGGCCGAAAGACACAAAGATCCTGGACGAGGGACTGTCATAGGAAATAACTATATCTGTGGCATGAACACTTGAGCTGTTAGGAAGACTTGTTACAACTGTAAAAGTGTTTCCGCCGTCAGTTGACTTGAAAAGCCCTCTTCTGGTAGCTGCCCACAAGGTGTTTGTTGTTTTGTCGATCGCGAGCTTATTGACATAATAAAAATCCTGCGTCAGTGTTGAAGGCAGACGGGTCCACGTTCTTCCGGCATCTGTGGATTTGAAGATTCCCTCTCCTCTTAAGGCATCAATATTTGCATACCCCTCACCTGTGCCGGCATAAATAATATCAGGGTTTGAAGGATCCATGACCAGTGAACCGATGGAAAGATTTTCCATATGATCATTAAGGGGGAACCAGTTTGTTCCGCCATTGGTCGTCTTCCAGATTCCGCCGGCAACTGAACCGATATACATAATCGTCGGATCATTGGGGTTAATTACAATACTGCGGACCCTGCCTCCGATGTTGCGGGGCCCTAACTGAGTCCAGCTGAGCGTTGAGGCGGTTTTTTCGAGCTGAAGATTGTTTTTATTAATCTGTTTCATGGCCTTCTGACGCCACTCAACCGGAATTTCACCTGAAGGATAGGACCTCTGACCATAATACCATTCCAGCATTTTATCAGCATAACCGGGTATTGCCTCCTCTTCGCCTTCTTTCCCCTCCTCTATGCGCAGTTCCTTGAATTTTTCGTTTGTTAAAACCTCAGGCTGCCTGAAATAGAGAAAAGATGAGATAAGGCCCGCAAGTATGAGAAAAGAGGACAGTAATAATTTATGTTTCTTCATATATGATTCCCAATTCATGTTATTTATTTACCGGTTCTTTGGCATCCAGTACTTCCTGAACAACCCATTTATTGCCCTGGGTCAGGCTCACCCTCGCCCTGAAGCTGCTTTTCGGACTTAAGTCTTTAAGCTCCATCAGCTTCCTGTTTTTATCTATAGGTTTTATCTCTTTCCCATCCATGGTAAAACCCGGCTCCATCAGGTATTTCTCACCCTTGACAACGAGGCTTTCATACGCCCCGTCATCTTCAACATCTTTAACCAGAACCTTGAGCCTAAAGTTATTATTACCTTCAGGCTTTACTTCCAATACTTCAGCCGTTATAAGCGAACTGTTTTCCTGAATGACGGTTTTGCTTCCGCCGGACTGCTTTTGCAGTGTATCTGCTTTTGGGACATTTTGCGCCTGTTTACTTTCTGTGCCCGGCCTGCTGTTGCAGCAGGCTGAAAAAATTAAAAGAGATAAAACCATAAAAATGGCTGGAATTCTGAGGCTCATAGCATCCTTTTTTAGCCAATAATGCTTTATAAAAGACAAAAGTTCATAAAACTGCCAAAACCGCCCGCAATTTCTTTAATATTTTTTTAAAACAAAGTGCCAAAATTTTACTCTACAGCAGGTTTCAGCCGGGGGGGTGATTTAATTTCCCGGCAGAATTAGGAAAATCGAATAATTAACCAAGTAATATTTATTAACCAATCCCTTTTTCTTATATTTAGGTAACTTTAACAAAATCGTGAGGATCTAATGGCAAAATTCGACCTGGAAAAAGTTCAGGACATCCTGAGGAAAATGAACTTTGATGCGTGGCTGTTTTATGATTTCAGAGGCTCCAACTCTCTGGCCCATGAAATACTTAATGTTTCTCCGGAAGCTCACCTGACCAGGAGATTCTTTTATCTTATACCAAAGGAAGGAACCCCGGTTAAAATTGTAAACGGAATTGAGGCTTTCCACCTGGATCACCTGCCCGGCAAAAAGCTTACCTATTCCAGCCACGCCTCTCTGGATAAGCATTTAAGAGATACACTTTCGGGACTTAAAACCGTTGCCATGGAGTACTCTCCGATGAATGCTATTCCTTACGTTTCTAAAGTTGATGCCGGAACCATAGAATATTTAAGGACATTTAATATCGATATCAAAAGCTCGGGCGACCTGATCTCGATGTTCGGAGCACTCTGGACACCGGAGCAGTTCGAAAAAAATAAAACCGCCGCCCGCGCGCTTTACGAAATTGTCAGACTGGCTTTTAATTTCATTAAGGACAAAACTGCCTCAGGCCAGAAAGTAAATGAATTCGAAGTCCAGCAGTTCATTATGAACGAATTTAAGAACAAGAATATGATTACCGACTCGGATGCCATCGTTGCCGTCAATGAAAACAGCGCAAACCCGCACTACGCCCCGGATTCCACGGTGCATAAGGATATAAACAAGGGGGACTTTGTTTTAATTGACCTCTGGGCCAGGATGAATACCCCCGAGGCCGTAATGGCTGATATTACATGGGTCGGCTATATGGGACAGGAAGTACCTGAAAAATACACTAAAATTTTTAACATCGTTGCCCAAGCCCGCGACGCTGCATTCAGTCTCGTTGAAAAGCGCTTTAAGGAAGGAAAACAGGTGCGCGGCTTTGAGGTGGATGACGCGGCCCGCAACGTCATTAAAGATGCCGGCTACGCAGACTACTTCATCCACAGGACAGGTCACTCAATTACAACTGAAACTCACGGGTCGGGCGCGCACATGGATAACTTTGAAACCCGCGATGAAAGACTCATTCTGCCTTCGACGTCCTTCTCAATTGAACCCGGAATTTACCTTACGGGGGATTTCGGCGTGAGAAGTGAAATAGACGTCTATGTCTCCCCATCTGGCGACGTGATCGCAACCGGAGAGGATAGACAGAGGGAAATTGTACCTATACTGAAATAAACTGCTTTTTACCCTGAAACCCGCCATTTTAAGGGTTTCAGGGCAATTGCTTCCACTTCCGGCATTCCTTTTTACCTTCCCCGGGAACTTTATGCGAATTTATTGCGTAATATTTTTAAGATATTTTCGTAATTTTGTAGAGCATTTTTTGAACTATTCAGCCTGAAAAAGGATATTCAGCCCTTAGGGGCAAATTGAAATTTATGAGGATTTGATGTTATCCGGGAAATATTTAGAACTCCATAAGCTCCTGCTTGAGAAAATCCCTGAAAACAGAATGTTTTCAGACGACCTCCGTACACTTGCCTATGGAACAGACGCCAGTTTCTACAGACTTATTCCAAAGCTGGTCGTAAAAGTAGACACTGAAGAAGAAGTAATTTTAATATTAAAACACTGCAGGCGCCTCGGCATTTCTGTTACCTTCCGCGCCGCCGGCACAAGCCTCTCAGGCCAGTCAATCTCAGACAGCGTCCTGGTCGTGCTTGGCACTAAATGGAAACACTTCCATATTAACCACGACGCCTCAGAGATCAGGCTCCAGGTCGGAATCATCGGCGCACACGCCAACGTATTCCTGGCTCCTTTTAAAAAGAAAATTGGACCCGATCCGGCATCCATTAATTCGGCCATGATTGGAGGCATTGCGGCAAACAATGCAAGCGGCATGTGCTGCGGTACATCGCAGAACAGCTACAGAACACTGGCCGGAATGAAAATCATTTTCTACGACGGAAGCCTTCTGGACACCAATGACCCCGAAAGCAGAAGGAAGTTCGCGGAATCCCACTCTGAGATGATTTCTTCCATCTGCGCGCTCTCGAAAAAAGTTAAGGAAAACGCCACTCTTGCTGAACGAATAAGAAGCAAGTTCAAGATGAAGAATACCACAGGCTACAGCCTGAATGCCCTTACCGATTTTGACGACCCTGTTGATATTATTCAGCACCTCATGATAGGCTCCGAGGGAACTCTCGGCTTTATTTCCGAAGTTAACTACTTTACAGTTCCCGAACTGAGTAACAAGGCCACTTCACTTATGCTTTTCCCCGACGCCGTTACAGCTTGCAAGGCCGTCGAGATACTGAAGGCTTCCAAAGTCGAAGCCGTGGAACTCATGGACCGTGCCTCGCTGCGCTCGGTTGAGGACAAGGAGGGAATGCCCCCTTATCTTAAGACACTTGATCCTGAAGTTGCCTCACTGCTCGTTGAAACCAGAGCCAATGACGCTCTGAGCCTTTCTAAGCAGATAGCTGAAATTACAGAAGCCCTTAAGGACCTGCCCAAGGTTATGCCGCTCGAATTTACACAGGACGAGAAGGAATTCAAGAAACTCTGGGACATAAGAAAAGGACTCTTCCCTTCTGTGGGCGCAATGAGAAAGATCGGAACAACGGTAATTATTGAAGACGTATGCTTCCCTATCAGCCGCCTTGCCGAGGCAACAGCCGACCTGCAGGAACTCTTCAAGAAACATGGATATTACGACGCCATCATCTTCGGCCACGCACTCGAAGGCAACCTCCACTTTGTCTTTAAACAGGGATTTAATTCGGAAGCTGAAATAAACCGCTATAAAAACCTGATTGATGATGTTACTAATATGGTGGTTAAGAAATACGACGGGGCTCTGAAGGCCGAACACGGCACCGGCAGGAATATGGCTCCTTTTGTGGAGCTCGAATGGGGCCAGGAAGCCTTCGGCCTCATGAAGGAAATTAAAAGTATCTTCGATCCTGATAATATCATAAATCCGGGCGTGATACTGAATAACGATGCCCATGCACACATTAAAAACCTTAAGCCTCTTCCGGCGGCAAATTCTATAGTCGATAAATGCATCGAGTGCGGATTCTGCGAAATTAACTGCCCGTCAAGAGACCTTACAATTACACCAAGGCAGCGAATTGTCGTCTGGCGTGAAATTGCCCGCCTTAAAGAAACAGGCGAGGATCCTGCCAGGCGCGCGGCTCTTATTGACCAGTACGACTACGACGGCAACCAGACCTGCGCTACAGACGGCCTTTGCGCTACGAGCTGCCCCGTGAACATTAATACGGGCAACCTGGTAAAAGAACTCAGAGCCGAAAACGCCTCACCTACTGCACAGGGCATTGCAAGCGTGCTTTCATCTTCTATGAGCCAGGTGACATCAGGAATGAAGCTCGGACTCAATATAGTAAACGGCCTTCATACCGTTCTGGGCACTTCTTTTATGCAGGGAGCCTCCGATCTCTTAAGAAAGGTCTCCGGCGGCAGAATACCTATGTGGAACCGCTATATGCCCAAGGGAGCCGACAGGATTATCCCTCAGACCTCAAATGGATCAGTACTTAAGGTTGTCTACTTCCCCAGCTGCATCAACAGAAGTATGGGCGTATCCAAAGGAAGTGAAAATAAAGACTCACTTACCACCAGGACTCTCTCCCTTCTTCAGAAGGCAGGCTACGAGGTAATCTATCCGAAGAATCTTACAAACCTTTGCTGCGGAATGGCATTTGCCAGCAAAGGCTTTAAAAAGCAGGGAGATAATAAATCCAATGAGCTCCTTGAAGCTCTCCTTGAAGCCTCAGACAACGGCAAACACCCGATACTTTTCGATATGAGCCCCTGCCTCTACAGGATGAAGGAATACTTAAGCCAGCATAATGGCCATGAGCCACTAAAGATTTATGAACCGGTAGAATTTATTGATGAATTCCTCACAGATAAGCTCAGGTTCACAAAGACAAAAGAAAAAGTGGCTATTCACTCCACCTGCAGCTCAACCAAAATGGGACTCAATGGAAAGCTTAAGAAAGTAGCCGAAATGTGTTCTGAAGAAGTTGTCGTCCCCCATGGCGTCGGATGCTGCGGATGGGCTGGCGACCGCGGCTTTACCTATCCTGAACTTAATGCTTCTGCATTAAGAAACCTTAAGGATGGTATACCTGAGGACTGCCACCACGGATATTCAACAAGCAGAACCTGCGAAATTGGCCTATCCGTGCATAGCGGAATTAACTATGAATCTATCATTTACCTTGTGGATAACTGCACTGAACCTATAGAAAAAAAGCATGACTCTTAAAAAGGTCATGCTTTTCTGTACTTAAACTTCTAAAGCATAGCTTTTTCAGGCTATGCTTTTTTTCTCTTCTTTCGATCTTTCCTTAATAAATTTCTCAAGCTCCTTTAAGTTAGGGATGTATCTGACATTGTAATACTGCCCTAAAAAGTCGGGGCTGTTTTCCTTGAAAGCCTGCCCCCCTACAATAATTTCAAGCTGAGGGAACTCCTTCTTAACACTTTCAATCATGTCTGTCAGCCTTACAAGATTAAGGTACAGGCTCATGGATAAAGCCAGGAGATCCGGCTGCTTTTCAATTATAAGCTTAAAGAGTTCAGATTCTTTGGTATTGGCTCCCAGGCAAAAAGCCTCCCAACCATGTAATTCAAAAACATCCGCCACCATTTTGGCCCCCACCTGGTGGAATTCCTTTGGAACGCAAGCTACAATAACTTTTTTACCTATCTTTTCTTTTGCCGAAACCACCGGGTAAGTATAACTCATCAGACATTCAGTGATTGTAGTGGCCATGTGTTCAGTGGCCCCGCAGATTTTGTTGTTCTCCCAGAGTTTCCCCACACGTTCGAGTGAACGCTGAAAAAGTTTCTCATATAATTCTTTTGGATCAACCTTACTTTCAATAAGGTGTGCGACTATGGCCGAACACTTTGGTTTATCTCCCTCCAGCAGGCATGAAAGATACTCTAAAAAAATCACTTCACTAATCATAATACCGTCATATTGTTTTCAAATTAAAGTTTGTTGCTTAAAATTAATTGGCTTAACTCCATTTCCTTGATTAAAGTTCATTGAAGCTTAAAAATAATTAATTTTCCCTTCTTTTTGCAGATAAATTACTCAAAAAGCCTCCTTATAATAAATAACAGATAAAAAAAAATTTTAATTCCCGTTTTCCAATGGAATAAATGAAAATTAATATTTCACCCACTTTAGACTTAAAAGCAAAAGGGCAGAAAGTTCTTACCTTTCTGCCCTCATTTTTTAAGCTTAACTTTTTCAAAGCCAGTTGTGCTAAATTTTTTCTTTGCTGTGCAGTTCTCCGTAAGTCCTGTTGTAAAGACCAATGCTTTCGTTTATTACCCTGTAGGCTTCCTCACGCCCGAAGAAGTGCTCCACAACTACATTCTTGTGCTCATTTTTCTTGTAATCCTCAAAGAAACGCCTGAGCTCAACCACGGTGTGCGGGGGAAGCTCCGAGATATCATTAATATAGTTAACTGACATGTCGTTTTTTGCAACGGCAATAATTTTATCATCCCTCTCGTTTTCATCCACCATGTGCATTACCCCTATTACCTTGGCGTCAATTATACACATAGGGTCGACCTCAATTGAACAGATAACCAGTATATCCAGCGGGTCCCTGTCGTCGCAATATGTCTGTGGAATAAAACCATAGTTAGCCGGGTAATGAACAGATGAGAACAAAACACGATCGAGCCTTAAAAGTCCGCTTTCCTTGTCAAGCTCATACTTGCCCTTACTTCCCATGGGAATTTCTATTATGCTTCTGACAAACTGAGGTGCATGCTCTCCCAGACTTACATCGTGCCATGGATTAACATTCATAGTGCCTTCTTTTTTTTGAATTTAATACTTTTAATAAAATTTAAGGAATCGCGGGGAGAAATAAAACCCGCCGGGAAGGTTTTTGGGGATTTTTTCGGAATGATTATTTTTTTTTATACTTTTTTTTTACTTGCAAATTATTATCATTTAGCAGAATGACAATGTACAAACAATTTAAAACAAGAAAAGGAGCACTGATGTAAGTTTATACTACCT
>JBLMYS010000333.1:0-11960 GCA_050258415.1 Acidobacteriota bacterium
ATCCCAGAAGTGTCTTCTCAATCCGACCGATTCTTTTGAATCTGTTCTTATATGGAGGACCGAGAGCTTCCGGCTTTTAAGTGCTGCTGCAAAAGCATGCCTGAAAGCCTGCCAGTCTGAAATTTCCAGAAACTCGCCATCGTAGCCTTTAACAAAGTGCGAAAAATCGAGCTCATGCGGGGTCTGGAAATATTCACGGAAAAGATTTTCCTTATAGCCCGAAATAGGGAGCATCTCAAAGATGCCGCCCCCGTCGTTATTTATGAGCACAACAACAAGAGGTATAGAGTACTTTTTTGCTGCCAAGAGTCCGTTAAGGTCGTAATAGAAAGCAAGATCCCCTGTAATTAGTACAGTTGGGTTCATAGAATCAGAGGCAATTCCGAGGGCCGTGGAGGTAATTCCGTCAATTCCGCTTGCGCCCCGGTTATTGTAAACCTTAATTAACGCCTCAGTTTTTGGGGAAAAGTAATCCAGGTCGCGTACAGGCATGCTGTTGGATATCATGAGGTTTGAATTCTGGGGCATAAGGCTCATCGCTTCGGTAAATATTCTTCCTTCAAAGGGGAAGCGGGCCTTCATTATGATTTCTTTTTTCAGTTCTTCAGCCTTTACTTCTGCCTTCTTAAATATTTCCAGCCAGGAAGAGTCTTCCCGATTAAAGCCTTCGCTTTCAGCTTTTTTTATAATATCAATCAGGAGCTCATTGGGGTCCATGGCAAGAACTGCCGTAGTTTTGCCGAAAGGGTCAAAGAGACTGCCTCTTTCATTAATAATGTAATATTCGGAAGAGGTTCCTTCCATGAACAACTCAATTCCTTTTGAAGTCATGGTGCGTCCGAAGTGAAGTATGAGTTCCGGTTCAATTTTCTTTGAGAACTCCTTAGAGCGAAGGGATCCTTCAAAGTTAATGAATACATTACTTTTGTCGTGGCTTCCGTAGCGCAGCTGTGAGGCTCCATCGGCAAGTATGGGAAGGCTGAATAATGAAGCCATGTGCTGCAGATTGCACGCGAAATTCTCAACCGGGTCGTCAGGACCCGCAAGAACAATGCATTTTTGCGAGGATTTCAGTTTATCATAAATTGTGTCTGCAAGGCTTTTATTTTCGGCGTTTTTTTCAGAAGCAGTTTCATTTTTCGCATTATCCTTCTTCAAAGAAGGCGCAGAGGCCAGATCCTGAAGAAGCTCCTCATTTATCTCATCAGTAAAAACAAAAGGTTCCAGAGGCTTTCTGAAGGGAAAGTTTACATGCACGGGGCCTTTGGAAGAGCTTTCATAGAAAGCCTTTTTAGCCAGGGCCCTAAGGGAAGAAAGTTTTCTCCTGCTCAGGTCCGGGAGGCCGGCGTTACTGAACCAGCAGATATGGTTTTTATAGATATTATTCTGATGTATAGTCTGGTTAGCCCCGCAGTTCTGAAGTTCCGGGGGGCGGTCAGCCGTCAGGACAATTAAGGGGACGTTCTGCTGAAAAGCCTCAATTATTGCGGGATAAAACTCAGCAACAGCTGTTCCAGAAGTACAGACGAGTGCAACGGGGCTTTTTGAAGCCCGGGCCAGGCCGAGGGCAAAAAAGCCGCTTGAGCGTTCGTCTACAAGAATGTGTGTTTTAATATTATTATTTTGGCTGAAAGCTACAGTCAAAGGTGTGTTTCTTGATCCGGGGGAAATACATGCATATTTAACACCGTTATCAGCTAACTCCTTAACAAATATTTCTGACCAAAGGCTATTACGATTAACTTTTATTTTCATTATCAAAAAGTGCCAGAATTGGTTTTAGTTTTAGTTCTGTTTCCTTGTATTCTGTTGCCGGATCGGAGCCTTCTACAATTCCGCCGCCTGCAAAGGCATAGAGTTTCCTGCCTTTTAAGAGTGCGCTTCTGATGGCTACGGCAAATTCACCTTCTTTTTTGAAGTTGAACCAGCCGACGATTCCAGCATACATTCCCCTGTGGTAGTCCTCCATTTTCCTTATCACATTAATGGCATCTGACTGCGGCATTCCGCAGACAGCAGGCGTGGGATGAAGCCCTTCCATAATTGCAAATATCCTGTGAGAGGAGCCGAGCCTGACCTTAACGGGGGTCCACAGGTGCTGTATGTTCTTAAGCTTCTTTACTCTGGGAGGTGTATCGAAGCTAATATCGTCGGAATACTCCTTAAAGAGTTCCTGAAGATAATTAATAACGGTATTGTGTTCAAGAATGTCCTTGTCACTCTTAAGGAGCCCTTCTTCGAGTTCCCTGTCCTCTTTTTCGTCTTTGCCCCTTGGAGCAGAGCCTGCCAGGGCATCGGCTTCAATATACTCCCCGTTGAGTTTTATGAGCTTTTCAGGGGACGCACCGAAGAAAGTAGATTTCCCGGAATGGAATGAAAACAGGTAACACTCGGGATAATTCTCTTTGAGCTGAGCAAGGAGGGAATAGACATAAGGCTCTTCGGTCAGCTTGAGTTCTACCTGTCTTGAGAGCACAATTTTCTGCAATTCTCCCGATTCAATGGTGGTGATGGCTTTCTTTACGCTTTCCATCCATTTTTTCTTGTCTTTAGGCGTATTACCCGCAACAGAGGCCACTTTGGGGCACTCAGCTTTAGGTGCAGCCTCTTTCGGGGAGAGGATCTGTGACATTCTGAGTTCGAACTCGTTTAAGAGCCTGTCTTTTGAAACCTCGGATGACAAGAGGAAATTTGCAACCACTATTTTTTCATTCCCTTTAGAGTATAAAAGCACCTTGGGTACAAACCAGTTGGAATCTGAATAGTTTTCCCATATTTCCGTGTGGTTTTCCGGTGTAAACTTCATTCCCCCCACAAACAGGGGGAGCTGGTCTATACCGGTTTCATCCCAGTTTGAGATAAAGCCCTCTCGTATAGTTTTAACCTTCTTTTCAATTGCTGCAAATCTTCCCTTGCCGTTTTCACTTATTGAGACAAGCTCTCCAAGGGCAAGTAATACAGTTCCTTCGCTGGGTTTTTCCCAGTAAAACGATTTTTCGTAGTCGTAAGAAAGCTTTTTAATCTTTTCGATCATTAGAGAATCATCCGCCCTGAAGGCAAACGAAGCCAGCGAGGAGGGGAGAGTTCTTTTCTCTAAGGCATTTAAAACAAAGTGTCTGAATTTTTCGGAATTTGTATTCAATTCAAAAGTATTGTTGTTAAACATATATATCGTAAATATAAATTATAAGAAAAAACTTTCAAATTACAATTATAAGAAAATTTAAGGCCCTTATTTTTATTTGGGGCAGATAAATGCCCCTTATTTCATTGCAAAAAGGCTTAAATATGCTGATAATTCAAATAATTAAAGTTCTGATTTTTTCCACTCTCATTTTCCTACTCTTAATAGAAAAAATTATATATATTTTTAAGTAGTTATTTAACAGTTAAAAAGGCAAGTGGATCAAAGGATAATAAAAATAGGAGGAGCTGACTACAATTACAGATACAGAGTCAGTAAGAAAGCCAAATATATGAGGCTGCAGGTAAGTCCGGAAAAGGGGCTGGAGCTTATAGTTCCTTATGGCGTAGAGTTCAGGGAAGCTGAAAATTTTCTCTTGAGTAAAAGCGACTGGGTGATTAAGCACGCAGGTAAGCTTTCAGACAGGGAGGAAAGTTACCATTTTCTGGGCACAAAGCTTACGGTAGATCATAAATACGATGCCCTGATCCGCAGGCACCGCCTGGAACTCAAGGACAGTACACTGAAAGTGCTGAGTCCTGCTGACGACCTGATTCCGTTGAAGAGTATTTACAGCGCATGGCTTAAATTAAAGGCGGAAAATTACATACCCAACAGGGTGAGGGAAATTGCACAAAAGTACGGCTTCTTTGTAAACAGGATAACTATAAGAGGACAGAAGACACGCTGGGGGAGCTGTTCAAGGGGGAACAATTTATCGTTTAATTTCAGGCTCATGGCATATAACAGGGACATTATTGATTATGTAATTGTTCATGAGCTCTGTCATACGAAAGAGATGAACCATTCAAAGAGATTCTGGGCTCTGGTTGAAGGAATTGTTCCTGATTATAAGGCTCTGAGAAAAGAACTAAAGAAAGTAGCATAAAATTAAAAGTAATATCAGACAACGACTATGATGACAGACGTAAGAACAAAGCATGCAATAACAATCTGGGAAAAACTCTTCCATACTTATGAGAAGTACAGGAAGATGCAGGTTAAAACAGTTTTTGAACATCACCTAACCGGGCCGCAGTACAGCGTCCTGGAGGTGCTCTTTAGCTCAGGTCCAATGCCTTTGAAGAAAATCGGAGAAAAGCTTTATGTCTCCGGGGCAAACATTACCTGCGTGGTGGACAACCTGGAAAAAGAGGAACTCGTACGAAGGGTTCCCTCTTCAGACGACAGAAGGATTATAATAGCTGAACTGACAAGCAAGGGAAGGGAGAAAATTGAAAAGTTGTTTCCTCTTCAGGCTCAGAACATACTTAAGATGACAGAGGCCCTGAGCCATGATGAACAGGAAGAACTGATGAAACTCCTTAACAAGCTTGATACTGAGGGCAAAGGAGATTAGAAGTGAAGAGAGTTGAAATAAAGAGCAGAAAATTTCTGCTCTTTATTTCTCAGCTCTTTCATTCTCAGCTCTTTATTTTCTTTTCATTACGAGTGAAATCCATTCATCCATCTGTTTTTTATCCATCACGGCAAAACCTTCATTTCCGTAGCGGTCGGTTATATCCTGCTCATCTGTGAATAAGAGTCCGGAAAGTATAAGAGTCCCGCCCGGCTTCACGTGGGAGGTGAGGTCGCGGCTTATCTCCATGAGAATATTTTTATTTATATTTGCGATCACAAGATCGAAGTTTTTTTCTTCTACCTGGCCGACTTCTCCAAGTCTTATTTCGACTTTGTCGCTAACGCCGTTAACCTGGCAGTTCTCGATTCCGTTGTCAAAGCACCATTCGTCGTTATCAATTGCGACGGCGTGTGAAGCCCCCAGCCTGACGGCCGCAATAGCCAGTACGCCAGTACCGGTTCCCACGTCCAAAACATTCATTCCGTTTTTAACGTATTTTTCAATCATTAAAAGCATGAGCCGGGTTGTCTGGTGCTCTCCTGTACCGAAGGACATCTTGGGGTCAATTGTTAAGACAAGCTGTCCGGGCTTTGCGTTATATACCTTTGTGCTCGGTCTTATGACAATATTGTCCGAGACCTCGATTACGTTTAGTGACTTTTCCCACTCCTCGTTCCAGTTTCTTTCCTCGAACTCCTGTTCATCGACGGAAAAACTTTCTATGAGTTTTTCTTTTACGAGGGAGTCAAGGAGCGCTTCAATTTCTTTTTTACTTACTATGCCCGATTCTGAAAATACTTTTATATAGGGGTCTTCTTCCGAGACTCCCGAGATATCAAGTTTCCAAAGTATTCCGCTTACAAGTTCAGGAATTTCAGGTTCAGTCTTAATGACGAATTCTTTATAGTGCTTCAAATTATTTTCTCCAGAAAATCAATTCTTAAAATGCTAAACTGCCGGCTTATTAAAGTCCAGGCTGTAAATTAAGTATGTCAGAACGTTACCCACCTGCTGAAGTGTGGCCTGGCTTATATTATCCATTGTGTCTTTATGCGAGTGCCAGTAATTCCTTCTCTGGGTGCCTGTATCGGCGCCGACGAGGTCGATGTCAATAATGTCTATTGTTTTTATGCCTGCCTCATTTAAGGGGACGTGATCGTCTTCAATCTGATTGCCCTCGGCATCATTAAAGCTATTTGCATTAAGCTTCTGTGCAATTGACCAGACCATATTTACAACTTCAGGTGCAAAGAGCATTGACTTACCCTCCTTATTAAAGACGGCGTCTTTATCGCCGACCATATCGAGGAGTATTCCGAAGGAGGGATTATAGTCCGAAGGCTTTTGTGCAGCAAAATACTTTGATCCCAGGAAGTAGTTCCCGAGGTCGTTTTCCTGTCCATAGTCCTCTCCGTCAAAGAATACCAGATCCACGCCGTAGCTTACGGGGTTTTGCTTAAGTATGCGAGCAAGTTCCAGGAGGACACCGACGCCGCTAGCGCCGTCATTGGCGCCAAGAATGGGAAGGTTTCTTTTTGCCGGATCCGGGTCGTGCTCTGCTCTTGGGCGTGTATCCCAGTGAGCCGAGATAAATATTCTGTTAGTTGCCTTAGGGTTGAATTTAGCTATTACGTTTGTGAGGCTGAGCTCCTGGTTATTATAACCCGAGTAGCTGAAGTTCTGCACCTGAACGGTGTCGGCGTATTTCCTGGCCTCATTTATTATATAGTACAGGGCCTCCTGGTGGCCTTTGGAGCCGGGGTTGCGGGGGCCGAAGGAAACCTGTTTTGCGGTTTCGCCGTATGCGTTCTTTGCATCGAACTGCGGAGGATTAACCTGTGCTTTAAGGGAATAGGAAGGTCCCTGAGTCTTAGGAGTCTCCTCATGTTTATTGCAGGATATAAAGCCAAATGACATAATTATTAACAGGATAATTGTTTGTTTCATGGTATTTAATTTTTCCTAAATCCGGTTTATAAAATCTAAATAAATATAATTACAGTTGAAACAAAAAGAATATTATTCTGAAGCCCCCTGGCCCGATTCGGCAAGAATGCGGCCTATTTCATCAAGCATTTTTACGGCCCTGGAGTAGCTTCCCACGTAATTCTGGATTATTGCAGAGAAGGCGAGCATGTGTTTGTCTTTTGCCGTAACGTAGCCCGAAAGGGAACTAATGCCGCTAAGTGTTCCGGTCTTGGCGTGGACATTATTAAAGGCTTCAGTATTTATCATTCTGTTTTTAAGCGACCCGTCGACGCCTGCAATGGGGAATGAGTTGTAAAGAATTCCAAAGAGCTCGGGCCTTGAGTTATAGATATATTTCAAGACATTTAACAGGAGTTCGGTGCTGATGAGGTTATAATGTGAAACACCTGAGCCGTCAACGATCCTGTAGTTTTTATAGTTAAGTCCTGAAAGCGTAACAAGGCTGTCCACCAATTTAATTCCGTTTTCAGGTGTGGCAGGTTTTCCGAAATATTTATATGCCATTGCTCTTAAGGTCATCTCGGCGCTCAGGTTGTCGCTTGTCTTATTGAGGTTGACTATTACCTCGCTATAAGGCCTGCTGAAGGTATAGATCAGCCTGGCATCTTTGGGGACTCTTGCCGTATCAATTGAGCCAAGGACAAGAATATTAGCCGTTTCGAGCTTTTCCTTAAAAAGTGTAAGGAAGTAGCGTGCCGGGTCATAGACGTTAATTTCGCTTGCAATAAGAGGGGCATTGACGGGGAGGTTTCCGCTAAGGACTATGTCGTTTTTCCTATGGAGCCAGTCGCGGTCCCACTTGAAAGTTGAGGAGTCGCCCGCAATGGTATATGAGTTGTTTTTAATTGTAAAATAGCTTGACCATGGTATTGTGCTTACAACTGGAGCATTGCCAGGAAGCCCCGGCGCTATATTGACGGTAACCGTATTGCTGTTAATGTTCAGAGGTGAAAGGTAAGGGGCGTCTGTTGAAGGATCGTCATCCCACATCCAGCCTTTTCCCCAGAAAAGGGAATCCATGTAGGACACATCGGCATAAACGTGCCCCTTGATTTCCTTTATGCCCAGACGTTTAATTTGCCCTGCCAGTGTATCAAGGTCGAGAAGGCCGAAATCGGGATCTCCTCTTCCTTCAAGATAGAGGTCTCCCGTGCATACTGAATCGGTGATGCTGCCAGTGTGGTAAAGCAGTGTCTGGAATTTATAATCGGGTCCCAAAAAACAAAGGCCTGCAGCCGTAGTAACGACCTTCATATTTGAGGCGGGTTTCAAAAGCAGCTTTACCTGGTTCTGGTATAAGGAGTTTTTTGCCGTAAGGTCATATACGTTAATTGAGGCAATTGTGGACTGGAACATGCTATCTGCAAGAAGTGCGTCCAGTCTTATTTTAAGTTCTGACTGTGAATAAGAAAGTGAATGAAACAGGAATAAAAAAAGTATAAGATATGGAATTTTAACAAGATTCTTCATGGGGACTTTTTTTGTTTTAGTGGTGGTAAATAAGCTGCCTGAGATAAAACAGGCAGTAAAAATATTACAGGGCGGCAAAACTTTTCAGGCCGCCGCCCTGTTTAATAAATTAACTCTTAAAAATAAGGCCTTGTTCTAAAGTCCGCGCCTACATTATCCTGAACAAATTTTTTGGCCTCTTCTGTATCAATTTCATTAAGACCCACAACAGTCATAACAACGTTGGTGTACTGGCGGGCTTTTCTGGCAAAGTCGAGCATCTCGGCATGGAGCCCCGGGTCTACCTGCATGAGCTTTGAATACTGCTGCGGGTCAACTGCGTTGAGGCTGATTGAGACTGTGTCGATAATGCCTTTTAGTTCAGGCGTAATATCGCGCTTATTAATATAATTGCCGTGGCCGTCAGTGTTCATTCTTGTCTTGCCGTTGTGTTCCTTAACATATCTTGCAACTTCCTTAACGACATCCCAGCGTATTGTGGGCTCTCCGTATCCGCAGAAGACTATCTCATCAAACTGTGAGGGGTCTCCGATTTCTTTAATGTAGACTTCGGCCGGGGGCTCTTCGCTTTTTTTCATTCTGAGGCTGTAGCCCTTAATGACGGCGTTACCCTTACGGTCGCAGAAAACGCAATCGGCGTTGCAGCGGTTTGTGACATTTATATAAAGTGAATTTCCGATTCTGTAGGTGTAGCTTACGCCCGGGCGACGGCCTATTCCGAAGAGCTTAAAGGCATTGAATGAGGTTGCCTGCGCCACGTTTTCAATCGTGATATTCTGCACCTCGGCAATTTTCTCTGCCACGAGGTTAACATAAGATGGCTCATTTCTTTTACCCCGGTATGGCACAGGAGTCATAAAGGGTGAGTCTGTCTCAAGCAGGAGGTTTTCAACCTGTACATGTTTCAGGATTTCCCTTATGTTGTCTGCCTTGCTGAAGGTGACATTTCCTGTAAAAGAGAGGAGGTGATGCATTGAAACCAGTTCGCGTGCGTCCTGAACCGAGCCCGAATAGCAGTGCATCTGAGCCCTGAGGCTTGTGTCCTTATATGACCTCAGTATATTCATAATGTCTTGATCAGCCTCACGGTTATGGAGTATAACCGGAAGTTCCAGTTTCAGGGCCAGGAGTATCTGGCTGTCGAGGGCGTCAATCTGCTTTTCCCTCGGGGAGAAGTCGTAGTAATAGTCAAGCCCTATTTCCCCTATGGCCACAACCTTGTCGTGTTTTGCGAGGTCTTCAATGTCATTTAAGAGTGAATCGGTCCATTCTTTTGTATCATGGGGGTGAATGCCTACAGCGGCATAAATAAAGTCGTATTTTTCTGAGAGCTTAATGGCTTCGACCGAACTTGCGATATCCGTTCCCGGGACGATTATATAATCCACTCCGGAGGATTTTGCTCTTTCGATTACTTCTTCTACTTCGCCGTTAAAATTGGGATAGAATAAGTGTGCGTGTGTATCTACAAACATTTCTTTTTCTTAAGATGAAATCTGCTGAAAATATAATTCAATCAGGAGCGGTCTTTATTTCAGAACATGAATTCCAGGCTTAAAGATGCGTTCCTGATGGGGGAAAGATTGCCGATAATTTCAATATAATTGTAATTCAGCAGGTTATTAATGTTAAAAAATAGCTTTCCCGGCAGTCCCAAAGATAACAAATTATATCCAGTTCTGAAATCTAAAAGATAGACCGGGACCCGTTTATCCCCGTCGAGTACCACGCCCAGGTCCACGAGTTCAAAATCCAGGGCTTCTATTTTACTCCAGTATCTGAAATCTGTTCCAATTTCAAAGAGACCCATATTAAAATTAAGGGACGCCTGTGCCTGATGGCGCGGGCGGTATTTAAGTGGCAGGTTCCGTTCAATGTCCCTTGCCCAGAGGTAAGTATAATTTGTCAGGAGGCTGAGCCTGCCGGGGAGAATGTTAAAGGTAAGGTTTGCCTCAAGGCCCTGAATTCTGGCTCTTGTAAGATTACGGAATGTAACCAGCCCGTCCGTGGGGTCCACGCCGGGTTCGATGAAGTGATAGTACTCGTTCTGGAAAATTGCCATATCGGAACTTACAACGTCTCTGAAATTGTGGTTTATTCCGGCTTCCATGGAAATGCTTGTTTCGGGTTTAAGGAGGGGATTAGGTTTTATTTTAATTCCGCTAGCTGCCGTACTTGTAAAGGCTTCGGCCAGTGTAGGAGCGCGGAAACCCTTACCCACCGAGGCCCTGAGTGTTGTAGACTCAGAGATCCTGTAGTTTAATGCTGCCTTTGGGGAAAATGAATCAAATCCCTTTAATGTGTCGAGCCGGCTAAAGTCGTATCTTGCACCTGCTGTAAGTGTAAGGGGGAATAAAAATTTATACTCTGCCTGCACGTAGGCCCCGATATTAAATGAGGCAGGTTTTCCGAAAAGGTTTGAGTTTACTTTTCCCGCGGAGGATTCGACACCTGAGGTTAAAAAAAGATTTTTTATTACTCTGTAGTTGGACTGAACCTCGCCTTCGAGTATTCCTGTTTTTGAGGTATCATGGCTCGAAGTCTCATCGCGCCAGTTAGTCCTGTAGTAGCTCGTTCTTATTTTAAGGAAGAAGTCGGGGCTGAAGACATTTTTGTACACTGCTGCTAGCATGTATCTGATTGAATTAACCTTCTGCCCCTGGTCGATATCTCTTGGCTGAAGCACATGCCTGGAATCCTTCCAGTAGACGAAGTTGCCCCTGTTCTGGTTCAGGTAGCTTCCCAGGAAAGTGAGTGTTGAGAGCCGGGTTAATTTATAATCGGTTTTTATAAAGCCTGTATACCTTTTATAATAGTCGTCCTGCCTGTAGCCCAGGTTTTCCGAGCGGGTAAAAGAGAGTACATAGCCAAGGTTTCCGATTGAATTGGAGTGCGTTAAGGTTATCCCGTTATATGGTCTGCGCTGACCCGACCAGTCCCATTCCTTGTATGCGGGGTGGTCATAAAGGCCATAGTATCCCTTTAGGTAGAGTTGGGGTTTATCCGGAATATCTTTTGTAATTACGTTTATTACGCCTCCGATTGCGGTTGACCCGTAGAGTGAGCTGGCGGCGCCCTTAATTATTTCAACGCGGTCTATCTGTGTAACAGGAATTATTTCATAAATGATCTCGCCAGTGTCTCCGGTGTAAAGAGGAATGCCATCCATTGCAACCAGGACTCTTGTGCCTGCGCCCCTGCTATATCCGCTTGAACCCCTAATAGAGACCTGGTCGTAGTTCATATTAACTCCTGGTGCATAGCGCAGTGCATAGTCAAGCGACACGACGTTGCGGTCGGTAATGTCAGTTGAGCTTAATATTGATGCGCTGACGGGAAGCTCTGAGAGCTGCTGCTCGTATTTGCTGGCGGTTACAACAACCTGCTTTGACTGCAGTGAAGTTTCTTCGAGCGTGAAATTCAGTTCGGCCGGGGTTCTTCCGGCTTCAACTTCGCCTGTTATGCTTTTCCTGTAGCCGATCATGGAAATTTCCAGGCGGTAGACTCCGGGTTTCAGCCCCGTGATTCTGTATCTTCCCGAAGTATCGGTTGAGGCTCCCAGGTTTGTCCCTAAAATGACGACGTTAGCTCCTGCGAGGGAAGCTCCCTTACTGTCAGTTATTCTGCCGTAAATTGTCCCCGACTGGGCCATAGAGTCTTTAAGGCAGAAAAGGCAGATAAGAATAACCGGTAAAAACTTCATCAATCGGCATCCTCTCCAAATTTACATTTACCACTTAAAACTTAAAACTCAAAACTTAACATTTAACATTATTTCCCTCCCGGAGGCTGCGGGGGAGGGTGATTAAAGTCGCACGTAATATTAATATTTCCAACAAAAGTATTCTCAGGTATTACAAGCCTGCCCGGCTTTGTCGTGTCCCCGTTTGCATAATAAACACCCGAGACAAACCAGTCTTTGCGGTCAAGTGAAAGAGCGGGGGTTTTGGACTG
>JBLMYS010000334.1:0-3498 GCA_050258415.1 Acidobacteriota bacterium
ATTTACAAGCGTTGCTACCTCGCGCCCTAAAAGATCAAATACCTTCAAGGACACGAAGCCGTTCTCTGGTATCTGATAGCTCAGAGATGTCGACGGGTTAAACGGGTTCGGATAATTCTGATCAAGTGAATAGCTCGATGGCTTTCCTGCTTCATTATCCTTTTCAACTCCCACATAAGTCTCATTTGAAGCACGCAGGTTGTCCAGACAGATAAATCCCGAGGCGGGGCTGCCCTGATTGTAGCTCATCTGGAAGCTGTCGAACTTAAGCTGCCCGTCCAAAGCTCCGTTACCCTTTCCTTCCCAGACTCCTACGCCGTCTCTTATTATGTTCCAGCTGATAAGGCGCCACCCGAGAAAGTCAATTGTATACCAGGGGCTTACCTCAAGTCCCGAGAAGTTACTTCCATCGGCCACACAGAAACGGAACTTGTTTCCGCTCGCGTCACCAAAGACATAAACCTGCACTATTCCGGCATTGCTGAAGGTTACATTTTTAGGAGCACCGGTATTCAGGTATTCCCTCAGGAGCCATGATGAAGCATTCTTGTCAAAGCTGTAATTAAGCTGCATGCTGCTGTTACTTCCAAAAAATTTGTAAGTGCTGCTTGATGCAAAACTGGTTCCTGAGTTTACAACTCCTGATGAGTAATCAGCCGGGTTTGCCCAGTTGGCCGTAAACCCGCTTTCGAACTTATCTATATAGTTCATTGCCGGGAGTTTCCAGCCGGTCTTAAACTTGTACACCTTTTCTGTACTTATAGCATTCTTGAACAGGTCCTCTACTCCGGAAGATATTACCACACTGTAGCTTTCATTTTCAAGAAGCGTATCAGCAGGCACAAAGCTGAAGACTGATTCCTGCCCGCTTATTGGGAAGTAACTACCCTTCAACGAAATAACTGTCTGGTCTGAATTCTTCACAAGCTTAATTCTTCCGCTGACAGTTGAGGTGTTAAGCTGCTCATTAAATGCTATGTTTATAAGAGGCATCGGTTCTATATTTTCCCGTCCATCTTGCGGATAGACTGACAGAATAACCGGAGGGGTGAGGTCCTGAACCCTGGTCCTGAATGTGTAGCTGTAGCTGTCGCCTGCAGCACCATCTTTATTGCCGTCTAAGTGAATCCCATGAGAGATTTCCTCTGCCGAGGATGAGACTGTAATCGTAAAGGCCGTATTGTGTGGCAGCGATGCGGTACTTACTGTGACTCTCTTGTCGCTTGCCCATGTAAAAGTAAGAGGTGCCTGCGGAGTGATGGAAATTGCCGACTCAACTGAAGACCTTTTCATTGAACGGGAGAAATCTATTATAACATCCTTTTTCCCCGGGTAAAGTGAGTCCCCCGGAGCCGGGCTTATTGATGCAACAACAGGAGGAATATTTGAAAGCAGGTCCTTGTCTGCAAAGGTATTTTTACCCGCCTCTACTGTAACCGTAGCTGAATCGCCGAAGTATCCTGCGGCTTCATAGTACACCTTATACTGCCCCGGCGTAAGCTCATCGAACATAAAAAATCCGTTATTCAGGCTGTCACCCAGGCATACCTTCGGCTCCATTGCGTTTGAGGGATCCAGTGCCTTTAATGTAGCTTTAACTTTATTTACAGGCATCTTTGCGTCATCCGGGGTCAGATATGTATAGCTTACCTTCTGGTCGGGGTCTCTTACAACGCCCGCGATAATGCCTGTAGTAAGAGGGGGTTTACCCCAGTAGGCCAGGAAAGCCTTTGCCATTGCCCAGGCCTCGTGCTTGAGATAATTCTGGTTTCTCAGGCGGAAGGATTCCGGAACATAATCATGAAATGAACTTTCGGATAATGTACCCGGCATGTTCAATCCTATAAAAACCCCAAGATATGGCCCGGTGGAGTTGTAAAAAGTAAAGTCGCCAAAAACATCCAGCCTCGTGGTCCTGTGAGCGCCATAGATTTCCTTGCCTACAAGGTCTGCCATCGTCTTCGACTGAGGATACGTTGGAGCAGTTGTGGTGCCCTGGTAAAGCATAAGCGTGTAGTTGGCTTTGGTACTGATTCCGGTAGCATTGCTGTGAATTGAATGAAAATAATCAGGGTTATACGTGTTTGCCAGCGCTGCAATTTTTGAAGTGGGCTGAAGGTCATCTTCTTCTGTATTTGTAACCCTCGACATGATAACGGTGGCCCCAAGTTTCTGAAGAATATCCCTGAGATAAAATCCTCTTGAAAGATTTCCTTCAGACTCCCAGTAATCTGTCTCTAAAATATGCCTGTCATTTGAAGTATAACCGCCATGGCCCGGATTTATAAATATCTTAACTCCCGAGAGGCTCTGTCCAAATATCAGTGAAACATTAAACAGAACAAAAAATAATAGTAAAATCTGTTTCTTCATCTTTTCCCCCGCTATTCCATTTTAAGCTTCAGTGAATAAATGCTTCCGTCCACGCTGTTGAACAGTATACTCATTCCGTCACTGGCCCAAACGGGGTACATCTCAATCAAGTCACTGGTGTCGGTAAGCTGATACTTAGTCTTGCCATCGGAAGAAGAGACAAAAATTTCAGATCCGGTTATAAACTCGCCATTATCTTTCTCTACCATATACGTAATCCATTTGCCGTCGGGTGACCAGTTGGGGGTAGAGATATTTCCCAGGCTCGACAGAATGTTTCCATCCAGATCGGCGACAAATGCTCCTTTTCGGACCTCGGTAAACAGTATCCTGGTTCCATCAGGAGAAAGCGAAGGCCATATATACTGGCCTCCCGGAAAGGGAGAAAATTCCTTTTTTGTTCCGTTCATATAAAGAATGATCTTTCCGTCAACATTATAAACTGCCAGATCACTGCCCCCTGTTTTCTTCAGGCGCGACCCGTCGGCTTTTAATATGACGTTACCGCCCGACATATATGCAATGTTATTGCTTGCCAGGCTCTTCGGTGTTGAGAGCTCTTTTGCAGTAACTATCACCTGAGACTGCAAATCCTCCATGTTCCGTTTAACTAAGCTCTGATTACGCCTGAAACCCCTCTCATCCGGATTATTTGCACGGTAAATTACCGACTTGCTGTCATTTGAAAAGACATATTCATAACCCGCGCCATCTTCAGAAGTAAAAGGAATAATTTTATTACTCTGTACGTCAAAGTACCATATCCCTTTATAACTGGCTGAAGTAAAAAATATCTTAGATCCGTCGGGGGAATTCCTGGGGAAATAGAATTCGCCCTGTGACTTATCTGTAAGTTTTACGGTTTCAACAACAGAAAGCTTTTGTGCGGATATAAAAGAGGACAGTAGTATAATTACAAGGAAAGAGTAGCATATTTTTTTCATTTGGGCCTCCTTAATAGAAGATTAAGCTTTTTCATGAATGTCCCTTATCAATATTAGACAAAAAAAAAGGCGGGCACTTTGCCCGCCGTAATAATACTCATTCTTTACTTAAGAAGCATCATCTTTTTAGTCTCTTTATAACTACCCGTCTTAAGCATGTAAATGTATATTCCACTCGGGA
>JBLMYS010000335.1:0-22039 GCA_050258415.1 Acidobacteriota bacterium
GGACTGCAAGGCCTGAGCCCAGGCCAAGGCTCAGCCATCCCCATATTTCATTAATGCTTGATATATTGTAGCTAAAGGCGACTCCCATAACGACTATTAAAACCGAAGCCAGCCTGCTCTGTAAGACGAGTTCTTTCTCAGAAGCTTTGGGTTTAAGGTATCCCTGGAAAATATCCTTCACCCAGTAAGCCGCGCCGGCATTAATAATTGCGGTAAAAGTTGACATTGCAGCGGCAAGGAACCCGGTAATTATGAGTCCCTTAATGCCTGCCGGGACGTAGTTTTTTATTACCACGGGGACCACAAGCTCAGGGTCGGCGATAACGTGACCTGATAAGCCATGGAATATGCCGAGCATTGCAAATGCCGCAACCAGAGGCCACCTGAAAGAAAGGAGGAATATCCAGAAAAGTGAAAGGAGGCCAGCCTCCCTGTCGTTTTTGGCGGCGAAATATCTTTGTGTAATATATCCTCCCGAGCCTCCGCTGCCTTCCAGGGCTGTTTTGACTATATATAAGAGTATGGTGATGCCGAGCAGGTTGAAAATGGAGTAATCTCCCGAAAGGTTCATTTTGAAAGGCGGCAGCAGGCTGCTCCATTCTTTGAATGAGGTTCTAATCTGCTGAAACTCACCTTTTCCCATCGGGATTGAAACGCTAAATTCGTTTGGAAGTGTTACAGTGTTAAAAGCGATAAAGCATATTGCAATTACGGCCGCAAGTATAAGGAATCCCTGGAACACATCCGTCCACACCACGCCATAAAGACCGCTTGTGACAGTGTAAAGGGTAGTTATGATAATAAGGATAATTGTACCGGTACTTTCATTCAATCCGAAGAACTCGCCGAAAAACTTTCCGCCGCCAATTGCAAAGTAGCTGATGGCGCCGATTGCAAAGACAATGTTAGCCGAAGCGCTGAGAATTCTTGCTATGTCTCCTTCTTTTCCCTTACCGAATCTGAACTGCATCCATTCAGCCACGGTCATCACTCTTGCCCTGCGGTTCCATTTTCCCATGAATACCATAAAGAAAGCCATGATGAGTACGATTCCACCCCTGAACTCTATAAAGAATCCCTTGCTTCCCATAGCATACAAAAGTCCGACGATGATCATTGTACCCGAGAGGTCTACGTTACTTGCCATTCCGGAGGCACCAAGGGCCCACCAGGGCAGGTTCCTGTCGCCCAGGAAATATGAATCGATCCCCCGGGAGGCTTTTCGTTCAAAATAAAAGCCGAGCAGAATTACGCCCACCATATAAAGTGCAACGATGGAATAGTCAATAAATTGCATAGGTACCAAGCTGAAAAAGGTTTATTATTAAGCCAAAGACCTGAGTAAGGCCATGGCACCGGTTTAAGCATGCCTTGTTTTTCCGGTTCAAATTTTAGAGAAAAAGGCAACCTTAAACAACTACATCAAATGGTAAGATTAAACCACATCAGATGTCATTAAAATGCTTAAATGGGTAGAAAGTTGGATGGAGCAGGCATCAGGTTCACTGTGCCTGCTAAAAAAAGATTAAAATAATTAAAGTATACCCTTTTTCATGGCTTCCGAGACGGCTTCAGCCTGGGAGTGGACGTGAAGTTTGCCGTAAATTTTTTTAATATGGAATCTGACTGTATCCTTGCTGATGCCGAAGGTAAGGGCTATAGCATAATAAGTTTTTCCTTTTGCGAGCTCTTTTATAATTTCAAGCTCCCGATCGGTTAAAAGGTTTGCGTCGGCGGAAATTTTTCTTCCGGGCTGGAAGAAGCTGATAACTTTTCTTGCGATATTCGAGCTCATGGGGGCGCCTCCCTCATAGGCCTCCTCAATGGATTCGAGCAGGCGCAAGGGATGGGTTTTCTTAATTATGTAGCCGCTGGCACCGGCACAGAGGGCTTCAAAGACAAGGTCATTTTCCTCATGAATAGTAAGCATGAGCACGTTCAGTTCAGGATCTATTTCGCGAAGTTTCTTTACCCCCTGGATTCCATTCATTCCCCTAAGCTGAATATCCATCAGGACCACATCAGGGTCCAGGTTTTCAATTTTCGTAAGCATAGTCTCACAATCGAAAAAAGAGCCGATGCAGGTAAAGCCTTCAGCGCCGTTTATGAGTGTGACAAGAGATTTATTGATAATCTCGTTATCTTCAACGATCATTACTTTTATCTGTTTTTTCATAATATTTAGTCCGGGATTAATAATATCCTGTAAATTTAATCATTGTCCCCTCACCCGGTTTAGACTGGATTCTGAGGGTACCTTTTATCTGTTCTGCCCTGGCTTTCATATTGCCAAGTCCGTTTCCAGAGCTTTGCCTGTCGGTTTCAAAGCCGATGCCGTTATCGTAAAGCGTAATATCGAGTATTTTCCCATTCACCTGTGTATTAATTGATATTTCAGTACAATTGCTGTATTTGAGAGCATTATTGAGCGCCTCCTTGAAAATCAGGTAAAGGTGCTTCCTGTATTCAATCGGAAGCTTAATCTGTTCTAAGAATTCCGCATTATTTATGTGCAGAAGGATCTGTGAATATGACAATATCTCCTCATAGCTGTCGCGCAATTTAAGGAAGAGTTCGTTCAGGGAGTCCTTTTTAGGATTAATGAGCCAGATAATGTCACTCATATTATCGATCAGATTTCTGGCAATTGAACCTACTTTTTTCACCGTTTCCTTAATTTCTGTACTTTCCTGCTGAGTGTCCATTGAAGATGCAATGTCGCTGAGCATTGAGATCTCTGTAAGCCTGGTACCGATATCGTCGTGCAGGTCGGCAGAAATTTTCAGTCTCAGGCGTTCAATTGCCAGGAGGTGGCGCATTCTGATGGCAAAAATGAGCCATATGATGCAAATAAGGAGGAGGAAGCAGAGTGAAATAAACCACCATGTTTTCCAGTAAGGGGGAGCAATAATAATTCTTACCGAAGCGCCAGTTTTATTCCATACGCCATCATTATTCGAACCGATCACTCTAAATGTATAGGTCCCGGGGTCCAGGTTGGTATAAGAGGCAAATCTTCTGTTTTTCGAATAATTCCAGTTTTTATCAAAGCCCTCCAGTTTGTATGCGTACTGGTTTTCAGAAGGGTTTGAATAGTGGAGAGCGGCAAATTCAAAAGAGAATACGCTCTGGTTATAATTGAGTCTTATTTCACCGGTTTCAGTAATAGATTTTTTCAATGGAGAATCTTCTCCGGCTTTAACCGGTTTATTGAAAATGAGGAAATTTGTAATAACAATCGGGGGTTTTACCCTGTTATCTTTGACGCTGTCGGGATAAAAGCTATTGAAGCCGTTAATTCCTCCGAAGAACATTTCACCCCTGAAACTTTTGAAGAAAGCGCCGCCGTTAAACTGATAGCTCTGGAGCCCGTCGCCGGGGGAATAATTTCTGAAGGATTTTCTCTTAAGGTCAAATTTCGAAATCCCCTTATTAGTGCTTAGCCACAGGTTACCGTTATCATCCTTAAGAATTCCATAGATGACGTTATTCGGGAGGCCGTCTTTTTCCCTGTAAACAGTTACCTTGTTAGTTTTCAGGCTAAGCCTGTTAAGTCCGTCATTTGTACCGATCCACAGTATATCCTCTCCGTCAATATTATCTTCCATAATTGTCCATACGTAATTATTGCTGAGTTTGTTATTCCTGGAAGTCTCAAACATAAAACGGGTAAATTTTCCTGTATTCTTGTCAAAGAGGTTCAATCCGCCGCCCAGCGTACCGATCCAGAGTCTGCCGTACTTATCCCCGCATATTGAGCAGACATAGTTATGGCTAAGGGATGAGGGGTCCTGAGGATCATTCAGGTAATGGCTAAAGGATCTTTTTTTTCTGTCATATTTATTGAGCCCGGAAAGTGTGCCCACCCACAATGTTCCCTCCCCGTCCTCATAAATTGCGGTCACGTTATTATCGCTGATTGAATTCGGGTTCAAAGAGACCTTATGGTGAGTAAAGCTATGGAGCCGGGTGTTAAATTCATCTAGTCCCCCGCCGTTAGTGCCGATCCAGAGGATGCCAGACTTATCCTCATAAAGTGAGCGTATATAGTTAGTGCTTAAGGAATTTACTTTTCCGGGAGATGCATTATAGTGCACGTAATTATCCCTCAGGGGGTCATGCATATTCAGCCCGTTGCGAGTACCGATCCAGAGCCCTCCTGCTTTACTGCCGCAAATAGCCGTTACCTCATTACCCGAAAGGCTGTTCGGGTTGAAAGGGTTATTCTGGAAGAGGCGGAATTTTTCCTTTCTGCTGTCATACATATTAAGCCCTATATCTGTACCAACCCAAAGCACACCCGATCTGTCCTCAAAAATGGACCAGATATAATTATGGCTGATACTATAGGGATCACGGGCAGAGTACTGATATTGAACAAAGCTGAAGTGGCCACGGGGACCTTCTACAATGCGGTTTAGTCCCCCGCCCAGTGTGCCGACCCAAATTGTGCCATTTTTATCCTCATAAATTCTCCAGATATTGTTCTGGCTGATGCTTGATTTATCGCTGGGGTTTTTCTTAAATACAGTAAACCTGTTTGTATTTCTGTCGAATAGATTAAGTCCGTTATTTGTACCGAGCCAGAGCCTGTGCTTACTATCCTCAAAAATATCCCATACATAGTTATTGCTTATGCCGTATTTCTGCGCAGGCGAATATGTATACCTGGTAAATCCGTCAGTTGAGGGTTCATATTTATTAAGTCCGCCGTAAGTACCGATCCAAATCTGATGGTTTTTGTCCTCATAAATTGACCATACATAATTATTGCTGAGGCTTTTAGGATCGGCGGCATTATTGAAATAGTGACTGAATTTTCCGGTTTTTGTGTCCAGAATATTTAGCCCGTTATTGGTCCCAATCCAGAGTTTCCCGTCACTACCCTCAAGGATTGCCCTGACGTTATTATTACTGAGGCTTGAAGGATCTGAGGGATTATTTAGGAAAGATGAAAAACTCTCTTTATCCTTATTATATCTTGTCAGTCCTCCGCCAAGCGTACCGATCCAGAGGTTCTCATGCCTGTCCTCGTAAATCTTAAAGATAGTGCTGCTTCTTAAAGAATTTTCAGAGGGCTGGCCTGCCCTGAAGACAGTAAAGTTATAGCCGTCGTACTTATTTAACCCTTCGAGTGTACCGAACCAAAGGAAGCCTTTTTTATCCTGGCAGATTGAGAAAACAGAGCTTTGGGAGAGGCCCTGGTCGACAGAGATTTTATTAAATTTAATTCCGCCCTGGCCCTCAGGTATGAGCGCATAGGAAACAGAAGCTTGCGCTAAGAGGTAAAAAAAGCAGCATATTAGTAAGGTTAAAACGTGACTTATTCTTGCGGTTGATCTGACTATTGGCATTTAGGGCTCAATTTTGAACGCAAAGTTATGGAATATTTTATAAATATGAAAATATATTCATACACCTGAAAAATTTTCCGCAAGAAGACACTTATTCCGGAAATCTTTATGGTTTCATTAGATATTCTGAAATAAGTCCTGCCCATAGTTTATAGGCTTCTTTGGTAAGATGAAGGCCGTCCTGGGTAAAGGTGCTTTTAAGTTTCCCCTGTTCATCGGAGAAGTAACGGTTAATATCAAAATAGCTCAGGCCGTTTTCTTTGGCAAGGAGAGTAAGCTTTCGGTTAAATTCTCTTATGCGTTCATTCGGGCGCGGAGGGTTATCGCGCGTAGGGAAAATTGAAACAGGAATGATATTTATGGCAGGAGAAAATTCCTTAATCCTGTTTATTATCTTCTGTATATTATCCAGGATAAATTCATCTGTCCTCTGCCTTGCAAAGTCGTTAGTGCCTATGCAGACAAATGCAGTATGTGGATTATTGACAAACCATGCACTTTCAATTCTTGCAAAAAGCTCGAGGGTGCTATCGCCTGAGACGCCATAGTTCTGAATATTTAATTCAGGAAGGAGTTCTTTTTCATTAAAGCCCTCGGTAATAGAGTCACCAATAAGTAAAACAGGTCCATTTTCCATAAAACACAGGTCCTATAATTTATTCAGTTTAGAAATAAAGACCCCGGAAAAGGAGCCTGGCTGAAAAGAGCCAGGCTTCAGTTCCGGGAAGGAAGTCAGTTATTGGTCAAAATAAACATGACTAAGTTACAAGCTTCTTAAAAACAGTGCAAGATGGCGCTACTTAAGAAGCATCATTTTTCTAACAGAGTTAAATTTGCTTCCATCCATACCTTCAACCTTCAGGTTATAGATATAGATACCGCTTGCGAGCTTTGAAGCATTGAAGTTTACAAACTGCTGACCAGCGGGCATGAAGCCGTTGACGAGGTTTGCAACTTCCATTCCAAGTATATTATATACCTTAAGTGATACCTTAGCTCCGGTCTTCAGGTTAAATCTAATGACTGTTGCAGGGTTGAAAGGATTTGGATAGTTCTGATCAAGCGCATATCCAGTAGGTCCCTGTTTTCTGTTTTCTACACCTGAAGTAATCTGAGGTCCTTTCTTATAGAATACAGAGATCCACAAGTCTGCATCCAGCCCCCATGACATTGAACCCGGCTGATCGAAATATCCCCAGGAGTTATCGCTATAGAGTTCCCATGAGCGAGATTTCTTATTGCCCTCGCCATTCTTATCTGAAAAGAGAGCAACTGTATCGTCGGCAGTCTTTGTCCATTCAACGCCGACAAAGATTTTTCCCGAATCAGGAACAACGAGAGTAGAATCGAGGAAGAAGACATTTCCCTGTCCCGTAGTATCTATTTTATCTGTAGTAACCTTAATAGATCTCAGAATATTGCCAGGTTTTCCGTTTGCGTAAGTCCTGATATTAAGGCTGAGTGTATCGGGTGTACCGGTAACTTTCTTGTAGCCGAAATAGAATTTAACGGCATTAACTTCATCGTCCTTAAACATATCGAAGCGCTGATATTTTCCGAGGTCGCCGTAGCTGTTAGCGCCGGCAATAAAACCAGCTCCGTATGGGTTAGCAAGGAGGGTTTTGGTATTGCCATAGAAAATAGTATCATTTACTCCAAGTTTCATATCATCATTATAAGTAAATGCAGCAAGTCCGTTATTTGTACCCATGACAAAGAAGACTACTACTTCCTTGCTGTCTTTAGTGTAGTTGAGAACCTGAACAGAGCCTGCGCCGTTAAGGTTCTTAACGGTTCCAAGTGACGGGGTAACAGCCGCGAGGAAAGATTTTGCAGGATCGGTAACGTCTATAATATTAACGTTTTCAGAAGCTCCTGTCTGTCCTGCGAACGGTAAATATGCAGCAATATATTTCCTATTATTCATTTCGAAATATTTGATATTGGTTGCAGAGCTGTTAGCTGCTTTAACCGTATCAAGCATTTTGCCGTCTGCCGAATAATGGATGAGCGGCCTGCTATAGGTTTTATAATAGAAAGAGCCATCTTTTAAGAGAGCGATATTAGGCATTGAGCTGAATGAAGAGCCCTCGAGGGTAATTACAGTTGGTGTAAATGTATTGCCATTATCTGTGGTGGTAAATTTCACCAGCTGTCCCTTGTCCTTAATGCCGCAGAAGATTGTAAGGGAATTATCTGAAGCCTTTCCATAGACATTAAATGCATCGCCCATTCTGGAGCCTGTAGCGGAAGCTTTATAGGAGATAACAGATTTGGCAGTATCCAAAGAGCTCCATTTGTAAACTGTAAACGGTGTAGTTGAGGCATCAAGAGTCATATTTGCAGCGTAGATCACGCCATCTTCTGAAACACCTACTACGTTCAGCGGGAAATAGCCAACGTCTGTCTTTGGTTTAGCGATGGTATAAAGGCTGTCGCCAGTAAAGGCATCATGAACGACGATCTTGGGGCCGCCCGTACGGCTTACGACGAAAATTTTATCTTCGCCACTAATTCTTCCATATGCCATGCTTCTTTCATAGTCGGTGCCGAAATAAGCCGGTTTTGTGCTCTTGGCAGCTGTTTTTTCCCAGTTGATTCCATCAGGCATCGGGACGTAAAGAGGGTTGAGTGTAAAAGCGCCGATACCGTTATTTGAGCCGAGGAGGAAGAAGACATAATTGTCAGTCCCGTTCTCAGAAACAGTCATAAATTCAACAGAGCCTGTTCCGTTTGTGTTTGCAACCGATCCCAGAGAAGAAGATTCATCAGCTTTGAAAGTTTTCTTAGGAGTCGTGACATTGAATATCTGAAGTTTTTCTGCGGTTCCAGCCTGCCCTGCAGCGGGCAAATATCCAGCTATGAACTTCCTTCCATCAAGTTCAAAATAGTTAATTTTTGTAATTGAGGAGGAAACGACGCTTGCAGGAATTGTGTCAATAACAGTTCCATCGGCAGTATAGTGTATGATTGGAGTAGTATATGACTTAAAGTAAAAGCTTCCGTCGGGAGCAAGCGAAACGTTACCGCTTGAGCTTGTCTTTGCTCCCTGAAGAGTAATAACTGATGAGGTAAAGGTTTTACCTGAGTCGGAAGAAGTGAATTTAACAACTTTAGGCTGGTCCTTAACGGCAGCAAAAATTGTCACGTCGGCACCTTTACCATATACGCTGAACATATCGCCAATTCTCCAGGCAGCATCTGTAGCGGTATAAGAAAGGACTGTTCTGCCGGTATCGGTTTCACTAGCCCATCTGTAAACGACGAAGGGTGATTTCTGGGCGTCGGTTACCATGTTGCAGACATAAATAATTCCATCCTGGGTAACTCCGGCGCAGTTAATGGGGAATGTACCGGAAGTAGTTTTAGGATTAATAAGAGTTCCAAGGCTGTCGCCACTAAGAGCGTCATGAACAAAGATTCTGTTGCCGCCGTTACGGGAGACGACATACATTTTGTATTTGCCGTTAACCTTACCAACAGCCATACCTCTTTCGGTATTTGAACCGAAGTAAGAAGGCTTATTATTTTTGGCGGCAGATTTCTCCCATGAGATTGTGCCTGAAAGCAAGGAATTCTTTTGAGTTCCTTCGAATCCAAGAGCATCAGTTGTTGCCTGGCCAGACTGTGAATTGCTTAAAGCCGCAATATTCTGGTACCTTCCGGCAAGGACACCTGTTTTAGAAACCAGATATCCTGAAGCCAGAAAACAACTCAGAATCAGTACTAAGAGAGTTTTTTTCATACAACGACCCTTTTTTGAGTTTTTGAATAAATGAATTAATTGAAAGAAAGCCTTTGCCTGAAGAGCTTAAAAACTTTTCAGGCGGCTTTTTATATAGAGAACAGATTTTCTTCAAAGGAACAGTATTAACCCATTATAATTTCAATTTTAATTTCACCCTTGTCATATTGCATAGGATCTATAAAAGCTGAGGCAGCGCTTTCGCCATTAATCTTCACGCATTTTACAGAAGAGTTTACGCCCGCCTCATTATTGACATGAAGAACAAGGCGTTTGCCGCGGAACATTCTTTCGGCCTTAAACTCCTTCCAGCCGGAAGGGATGTTTGGTGAAATAGTAACTCCGCGAAGTGAGGTTTTGAAGCCGAGTATATTATCAAGCCCAATTCTCAGCATCCAGACCGCGGTTCCTGTCAGCCAGGAATGGCTTGCCTGATTTTCCGTCGGGTGGTCGGGGCTCGTGACATACTCAGCAAAAACGTAAGGCTCAACTTCGTATCTGTCGATATTCTTTGCCGAATTCAAAGGGAGCATTTTCGAATATACATCGTAAGCCGTTTCAACATCGCCGTTCATAATTGCCGCCAGGACGAACCATGAAGAAGCGTGGTTAAAAATTGCGCCATTTTCTTTTTTCCCCGGCACGCAGCGGCTGATGAGTCCGATGTCATCAGCTATTTCCGTAAATGAAGGCCAGCAGATCTGAATTCCGTAAGGCTTATAGAGGTATTTTTTACAGGATTCGAGCGCTTTATCAGCGCGGTCCTTACCGGCAAGACCTGAGATAACAGACCAGGTCTGGGAGTTAATAAATATTTTCCCCTGTTTATCCTTGTGAGTGCCAACGGGGTCGCCATTATCCTTAAATGCCCTTATGTACCACTCACCATCCCAGCAGAATTCGTCAGTTGCAGTCTTAAGCCTGTTATAAGCCTGAGTAAAGCGACTGAGAGTATCCTTATCATCCCGAAGCTTGAGGAGTTCAAAAGTTTTCTTAAGGACATAAGCCAGGAAGAAGGCGCCCCAGACGGTCTCCCCTTTTCCCAAGGGCCCAATGTGGTCAAGAGTATCATTCCAGTCGCCGTTCATAATCTTAGGCAGTGATCTTTCCGTAGTCGATGAGATTGCGAAATCGAGTGCATTAACCATATGTGTATACACACTGGCGCTGCCCTTGTCGTAATAGTTCACGGTTTCTTCAAGGATTGAGAAGTCCCCTGTTTCATTGAGGTATTCAATAATACCGAACGGGATCCAGAGCGGGGTATCGGAGTGATTGGTTCTTTCGCCGCTATCTGTAAACTTGAAGAAATTATGCAGAGTCGAGCCATCAGAGAACTGGTACCTGAGGGCCTTAAGGAGGCGCGTTCTTACGCGTTCCGGATGGGCAATTACCATTCCGATAATATCCTGGAACTGGTCTCTCATACCGGTTCCAAATAGGAGTCCCCCGTGGTAGTATCCTGCGTTGCGGGCCATGTCGAATGTAACGGCCGCCTGATACTGGTTCCAGACGCCAAGCATTGCATCAAATTTTTTATCGGGTGTATCGACTTTGATATTACTGAGATAATTGTTCCAGTAATTCTTCAGTTCCTCAAATTTAGAATTAATTATTCCGGTATCTTTCAGGTTCTTTATGTTCAGGTGTTCGAACGGGTTCTCCTCCTTGGGTGAAATTCCAAGCAATGAAGCGAACTCGGTTTCAGAAGATGGCTCCAGGGTCAGTTTTGACTTGAGTGCAGCAACCGGGTCACCAGCGGTAATTTCATTATTTTTCATCACACCTGTTTCGACCGATTCCGGGTTTGCCTCAGAGCGCCAGCGCCCGATAAAAGTATCGAGGCTGCTGTCGAAGCCTTCCACAGGTAGTGTGCTTGTAAAGAGGAGATTATATTTCCAGTCGATATTAGGCTGAGCCACAGAGACCTTCTTATTGAGAACCCAGTAGCGCCTGGTGGCAACTATTGCCTCGTAATCTTTATTGAATATAATTTCGGTAAAATGCTTGTCGTTAGGCTCATTTATGATGTCGTTAAGAGCATTGCCCATCATGAGTTCAACGAACGAATAGATTTCAAGGTTTCTTTTCCTGCCTGACAAATCGGTAAGTTTAACCTTCCAGATTTCAGCGTTTGTATCAAGTGGAACGAAATAAGTCAGTTCTCCCCTCAGGCCAAAAATTTCAGTAATAATGGTCGTATATCCCTGTCCATGCCTGCACTCGTATTTATCGTAGGAGAGGTCAATTGTAGGTGCCCAGCTTAAGGACCAGTACTTATTTAGTTCAACGTCTTTTACGATAATGTATCTTCCGGGCCTGTCCCAGGGGAGGCAGTTATATCTCATTCTGCTTATTCTGTTGTCACGTGGTGAGTCGAGGAAGCTGAAGCCACCGCCCGTATGGGATAAGAGGCCGCCATAATGCTCATTCCATATATAATTAAACCATGGCCTTGGCGTACGCGGATCAGTGATAATATATTCCCTGAAATCATCAGAGAAGTGTCCGTATTTATTTTCAAACATTGAATTCCTCATTATTAGTATCGAATTTGATTCTAAGGGTAACGATTTTCTTTTTCCCGACGGTAATCTTAAAAGAATTATTATTTATGGTTTCGATTTTGTGAAGAGGCTTTTCCTCCAGTGTTGTTTCTTCAACATGGGACAGCCTGAAAAGGGTTTTAACTTCACCTGTTAATTTTCTTCCGGAAGGATTATATAGCCTGAGAATAAAGCAATTATTTTCTTCGTCCTCAGGTTTTTTCAGGGCACTGAAGACTAGATCCTTTGGAAAGAATTCTATAAACGATGAGTCAGGGGTTAACAATCCTTCAGACGCCCCGGTCTGGACAAGAGAAATTGAATTTGAAAAAGTCATTGCCTGTTCAAAGACTCTGCCTTCTGTCCAGTCCCCCTTATGAGGATAAAAAGCGATATGGTATTTATGTTTGCCGGGGCACTGCGAGCCTTTCAGGTGCGTATAGTCCTGTTTGGAGCTTGGTGCAATTATATATTCAAATGCGCGCAGGAGTGTAACGGCAAGGGTCTTCTGCTTATCCTCCAGCACCTCATACTCTTTAAGGCCCTGGCACAAGAGGGCGCAGCCCTTCTGGTCATCTGATACATCCACGAAGTGGTGCATCGGATAGTCGTACATAGGCTGTTCTATCCAGTCCTTTGTATCAGGTCTTGCGATGGGGCGCTTGACGACGTCAAACTGACCTTCGCCCGATGAAAACTTTGCATCAAGTCCTGTAGGGAAAAGCATCCTGAGGCGGTGGCTTTCGGCTGTGTTATCAACTTCAACCGTAAATTCCAGGCGTTTTGCATTCTGGCCAATGCAAAGGCTCAGTGTAACAGGCATCCGGACAAATTTCCCGGATTTTGAAGATCTTGACTTGAGATTTTCAGGAAGCCTGATAATATGTTTTATTTTTAAGACCGCTCTAAGAGGATTATCTTCGATGGTTGTAATTTCCGGCTTTGTATTCAGCGTAGTAATAACCGGCTCAACAGTTTCATGCGTCCAAGCATGGCCGCCTTCACCCTCATCTAAAAAATACCCAAGGTTTTTGTAGGTTAGCTTTGATTCCTTGTCAGTCACATTAAAGGACCCGTCGCTGTTTATTTTTACCTTGATAAAGGAGTTCTCAAGGAGTCTCTCCCCCGCCCTGTTAGTTTTAATGAGGCTTCCTTTTACTGACTTTTTTTCAGAAGACGGAATTACCTTAAACTGCCTGAATCCGAAGGCTGGAATATCCTTCAGTTCCAGAAGAGTCCTGTAGCGTATCATCTCAAAGTACATCGGACGGTCTATGAGCTGCTCCAGGACAGGCTGGCACTTTTCCCTTCCCGTTACGAATGTATTCAGAGCATTTCCCCTGCTGTCAAGAACCTTAAGGCCGCCTTTGTCAAATTCTTTCGGTATATCAATAAATGCCTCAACGGTTTCATTTACCGGATAGTTACCGGGGTTAAACGCGGTAAGGAAGATATTTTTTTCATCCGGCACGGGAAGAAATCTGCTGCTGTCTATATTCTTTGATATATACTTAATGGCTCTTTCAAAAACGCCGTGTGAGATCTCAAGTGAATGCTTATACCTCATCATCATGTCTTCATGGATGTCATCGAGGCTGCAGCCGCCGATTGAATCGTGGGCTGAATTCTGAATCAGGTACTCCCAGGCAATATCAAGGTAGTTATCGATTGTGTTTCTGCCGAGGAGTGAAGAGAACGCGTTAAAAGGCTCGGCATAATACATGAGCCATTTTTCAGCCTCAAAGTTTTTCTGTTTGAGGTACATTCTGGCTGAAGTTGTATAGCCGTAGAGATTTCCGCTGCGCCTGTCGAACTGAGCGCTCCTGCGTTCGCCGCGGACTAATTTAAGTTTTGATTTATCTACACTTTTGAGGACTTCATCTGCATATTCTTCAAGGGTGCTGTGTCTTACTTCCACGCCGGGCATCAGTTTATTTATATCGCTGATTATTCTTGCCGTTTTTGCGTTCGGGCCGCTTGAATCGTGGCCTTCCATCCAGATGACGTGCCTGGTTGTGAAATCGTGAGCCTGCTCCTTGATGATTGCTTCAACGGAGGGCTTAATATTCTGGCTGAAATATGAATCCAAGGGGGCAATTATTGAATAATCCTCATCATACATATTCTTGTCGGCAAAGTGAAAGGGCATCCCTCCTTTAGACCACTCGTATTCGACATCACCTATAGACTCGTTATGTATCACCGGGCGGTAGATATAAAAATAGAAATTATATCTGGGCATAGTGGAGAATCTGGAAGAGATCATTCTTTCTCCGTCTGCTCCTTCCCATAGGAATTCGGCCTTTGGGCTGTCTATGGAATTGACCCCGCGGTAGAACATAATAAGATCTATGTTAAACTGCTTATATATCTGCGGGAGCTGGGATATCTGTCCCCAGGAAAAAGGTGAATAGCCGATTTTGGACACTCCGCCATGCATAGCTGAAATTTTATGCCCCAGAAGGAGGTTACGAATAAGGTTTTCGCCACCGACCTGAAACTCATCAGGCAGTATGTACCAGGGGCCTACGAGGAGTCTTTTTTCCCTGACGAGCCTTGTAAGGAGATCTTTTTTCCAGGGACGGATCTCCAGGTAATCTTTTATTACTATTGATTGGCTATCAAGATGGAATGCCCTGTATTCCGGTTCCTTTTCAAGAATATCGAGGACATTATCGATCATATCGACCAGCATCTGGCGGTTTTTCTGGAACGGGTAGCGCCATTCCCTGTCCCAGTGCGTATTAGAAATGACGTGAAAAACTTTATTGTTCATTAGACTTTTTACCTGTGTTCTTTTTACTGAATAAATAGCTTATGCATTAAGAGTACCTCCGGCAGCCCGCCGTCACACACATAAGAAGCAGCCGAGAGGTCGTGCTTTTTAGTCTGCGCAAACGGAAGTGCAACACATAAGCCTACTCCGGCGGTTCTTATTGCCACAGTACCGCTTTCGCTGTCCTCAAATCCAGCCACCATATTAAATTTCTCCTTCGGTACATGCAGTCTGTGAAGAGACATGCTGTAAAGGTCCCTGTGAGGTTTAAGTCTTATTTCGCTGGAATCGCTGGCAGTAATGAACGCGTCATATACATTATTGTAATCGGAGAACTTTTCGCAAAGGAATTCTTTAAGTTCCGGGGGCATTTGGCTCGAATTTATCTGATGGCGGAGCATTGTCATGAGTTCCCTCATTACAATATCGGCCTCATAGAATATTGAAGAGGTCACAAGCGCTTTTTTAGCCGGGTTTTTCCTGTAGGTTTTGGCCAGAAAGCGGAGGTTTTCTTTTGTTTCGCCCATCAGGCTCAAAGGGAATTCGGTGCCGGTTCTCGTTTTATAATCTTTTAGGATCAGTGGCATCATGCAGTCTATTTCAGACTCCGCAATCCATCCGCTTATAATTGAAAGAAAAGTCAGTACGCCAGGCATAGGTTCGATCAGGTGTTTACCCGCGTCAGAAAAGATTTCCGAGGCCACACTGCTTCCTTCGCCTTTCTTAATGCGTTCAAGTATTTCATGGTAGCGCTGGTAATAGACGTCGATGCCTGCTCTTACAAGGTTGCTAAAATCAGTGGTATCAAAGTTCCTGCCGTAGGTCTCAGCAAAGCGTGTTACGTCGCAGGGAGTAATTTTAATCATAGCTGGATCATTCTTATAATTTCTCAGAAGGGGGTCTGAGAGCATATCTCCCAATTTCAGGTTCATTACGTTATTTCTGACCTCTTCCTTTCTTTTCTCATCGCGTCCATGTATAAGTGTCCAGAGCGCAGCGTAAATAAATGCATTTTTAATATCTTCAGACCTGAAGGAATTCTGATATTTGTTTACGAGGTATTCCACGTGTTTTGTTGTACTGTTACCGATTATATGTGGATAATCCATAATGTGGTCCAGTCCCGTCCACTCCTCATTTGACATTCTGGAGCTAAAGAGGCGGATCATATATTCCAGGGAGTGAAGGCACAACAGTTCAGTTGTAGTTGTGGTGCCGTCCATATCCATAACAAACGCGGGAATAATGCCCGCAACGGATTTGACCTTCTTTGCCATAGGATAAATCTCAAAGGGAGGATAGACATAGTCGGGGTTATTGACTACGGCAAATTCCTCCCCAAGTGATTCCAAAAGTTCGTAAGCATCTTTATTGTCTATAAATTTTTTATTCATTTGTATTAAACCATTATGTTATATGAGACTAATTCCTGCACTTCCCGGTAATGAATCTCGCGGAGGCTTTTGTTTTTCCTTATAGCAAGTGCCGCCGCTGCACCCGAAGCTTCGCCCGTTGCAGCGCTGGTGGGCATTATTCTAAGTGCGCTGTGCCCTTCGCGAGTTGAAGATATGCACCTGCCTGCGGCAAGAACATTATGTGCGCCCGAGACACAAAGTGTTCTTAAAGGGATTTCGTAGTACTGCCCCTCAGGCACGTGTTCCATAACGCTATTTTCATCTTTCTGACCATGTATATCTATTCCGTAGCATGCCCTGGCAACTGCGTCATCAAATTTGCGTCCCTGTCTTACGTCATCGCCGGTATAGACATAGTCGCCCACTGCCCTGCGTGTTTCTCTTACGCCCACCTGTACGGCTGTCTCGAGCAGAAAAGAGTTCCCGAAACCGGGGATTTCCTTTTGCAGGAGGTGAACGACTTCCTGAACCTGCTGGCGGCCTTTGATTTCAGCTTTGGTAAGGTCAAAAGAGCTGGAGCCGTCGAGTGACAGAATGTTGGATGTATTGAAGGAAGCTTCTCCTTCCCCGGGCAGTGTAGTAAAAAATATATATTCTATTTCAGGTGAAAGCCGTCCTTCTTTGATGGCATTTTTAACCTGGCTGAAAAATCCGGCGATGGAAATAATTTTTCTAAAATCGAAGTTGTAATCCATCCACGCAAAAAAGTTATCCCTGTTTTGTGCGGCGTATTCTGTTACTTTTTTCATATCGATATTTGCCATTCTGAAGAACATGGTAAGCGCCTGCAGTTTCCCCGTTTTTTCATCGCCCTTATTGTATGGCAATCCGGCAAGGAAAACGAGCTGTGCGTCTCCTGTTGTATCGATAAATATTTTTCCAGTTATTCTAAGTATCTTTCCCTCCGAGATGACGCTGAGAGCTTTTACTTCACTTTCAAGGGTCTCTACGCCGCATATCTCGGAATTGAGCATGAGGTAGCAGCCGGATTTTTCCAGAAGAGTGAAGGATGCCACACGGAAGCTTCCGGCATAAAAGCCGTTATCGATCATGCCGTGCATAGAATTCATCTCATTTTCAAGTTCCCCGAAGACGCCATTAACCAGAGGATTTCCGTTAACGGAATATTTCATAAACGGAGATACCATACCTGCAGTAGACATACCGCCTAAAAAGCCGTAGCGTTCTATGAGGAGTACACGGACTCCCATAGAGGAGGCCTTAACGGCAGCGCTGATGCCCGCTATGCCCCCTCCGGCAACGATCACGTCGTAGTCATATTCGTTAAGGTTCATTGGCATAGCACTTTCTTAATTGCATCTATGTACCATTGAGTAATGAGTGCCGGGCGGGTAATCGCAGAGCCGGTTACAACGCTCCAGGCGCCCTTTCTGATCATCTTTGCCGCTGCCTCCGGAGTATTGATGCGTCCTTCGGCAAAAACAGGGACCAGGGCTTTTTGTGCAAGTGACTCAAGGAGTTGGAAGTTAGGGCCGAGCGAGCAGTCATCCACAGTCTCAGGAGTATATCCGTTAAGAGTTGTAGATATACAATCCGCACCGGCCGCTTCACATTCCAGACCTTCTTGGAAATTCGAGATATCCGCCATTAGAGTGCAACCAAATTCGCATTTTAATTTTTCAATAAACTCAGGTCCGCTAAGTCCTTCTCTTTTCCTGAATGTCCCGTCTACAGCAATAATGCCGGGGCCTATTTCCATCAGCTTTTCCACTTCCTTTATAGAGCCTGTAATCCTTACGGTTCCATCCTGGAAGTAAGATTTACTGAGGGCAATGACGGGGATATCGACTTCAGAAAGGATCCTTTTTGTTTTTTCGACACCCTCGGATCTTATGCCCTTTGCGCCACCCTGGAGGGCGGCCCTGGCAAAAAGCGTAACTCCTTCAGGCGAATTAAAAGGTGAATCCCCTTCAGCCTGGCAGGAAACGATAAGTCCGAATTTCAATTTTTCCAGTATAGTTTTACTTTTTCCCATATTATCTGCATTAATATTTTTCAATTTCAAAAGCTTTAAGAAGCTGTTCATCGGACAGAAAGTTTTTCAACAGCATTTCTTCTATGGTCTTTACAGGCCCATGAGAGGTTTGTCTTTCATGATCAAATTCGAACCATGTATAGACCTCAGAAGGCAGTAGCTGTATTCTGGCTCCAGAACTGTGAAGAACGGGAGTGAAGCTTCGTGCTTCTTTTTCGCTCAGATTTTCCAGGCTCTTCAGCGACACCCAGTACCTGCCGTCATTGAGCTTTACATAGTTTGAGATACCTTCATATTTAAGGAAGCCGTCATCCAGCGGCATTGTTGTAAAGAGGTTTATTTTCGTTGAATTTTCCCGGGGTAGGAAATTTCCATAAATGAAGCTGAAGAGAAAGTTTTCAGAAAAATCCACGATCGAGGAAGCAATTACTTTTATAATTCCATCTTTCCCAATTAAGTCCAGTTCCAGGAGGTCTTCACCCCTGCTTAAAGAGTTTAGGGGGCTGACATGGAAGAGCATATCGATGCCACTGGCCACAAGCAATTCCAGGAGAACCGTTTTTACCGCCTCGGGATTAAGCAATACTCTACTTTCATCACTATAAAGGATGCCGCCTTTATAGTTTTTCAGTGAGGAAATAAATTGCTCATAAAATCCTTCCTGTTCCGGTTCCTTTAGCCTCTGAAGGCAGTTCAAAGCGGAAGTGATGCTGCCGCCAGGGAATCCGTAGCGGTTTATCAGAAGCACATTTTTCCCCTCACCCTTCTTATTAAGGGCATATACAATTCCGGCTACAGTAGCCCCATAAACCACAATGTCATATCTTTTACTGCTATTCATTCGTTTTCACCTGGTCACTTTGAAGAAACAATAAGTACTACTTCATCATCAGGTGATATTCTGGAAAGTTCCAGATCCGTTAGTGTCATCACCTGTGTTTCATTAATCAGTCCTGAGAGGTTTATTATCTGTCCTGAAATTAAAAGAAAAATATTCGGCATAAGGGCTCCGGCGTCTCCAAAGACAGTAAAGCGTTCAACAGCCCTGGAGATTTTATTTTTCAATTCAGAGGCCTGAACTGAAACGACATAAGCGTCATTGAGCTGGAGGCGGATTGTCCCTTCCCTGTCGATTACCCTGAGTCTGCAGAATTCCTTTCTAATAAGCCCGAACCTGCTTTTTTTAACACCCTTATGAACTACAGCATAGAGGAAAGGGGTACGTCCGGCAATAATGAGGTTGTCGGTCGAAGTCTTGAGGGATGCAGCGCAGAGAGTAAAGAGTTCGTGCTGGCTGAGTTCCTTAATATTCAGGTCCCGCGTCCTTAGTTCACTATTGCCCATTGCGACGGCAATAATTTTTTTGTTTTTTGAATCGATTTCCACGGTAATTTCAACGGTATCGGGAGCTGCGCCCATTTTTATAACCGAATCGAGGGCTTCCTGCCGTATTGAAATTATGTCGGAATCAGTGGGGTTGATTGATGATCTTTCCACAGAGTCCATGATCATTCCGAGAGCGGCCCCGATGGCAGAGATGACTTCGCAATTAGAGCTGATCCTATGCGGGTAATTCAGATACCCGGCAGTAAAAGGGACGATAGCAGATGCGCCGCCTCCGCCGCCGATAAAGTTAATGAGCTCCTCGTCGAGTTTATATTCTCTTTTTAGCTGGCTGATGACGGGTTTAATTTTTTCAGCAGATATTTTCAGAATGTCTTTTGCGATCTGATCAGCCGGTAAACTAAGCTTTTCAGAGAGTGACTTCATGGCCTGTGTAACTGCCTGGTGGTTAGCCTCGCCGTGTCCTTTTTCTCTGACAAGTCCGAGATAGCCGGAAGCCTCGGTAGGAGTAACTGTAAACTTCTTATGGCCGTTGCTGCTGATAGCAATTGCCAGATAATCATCAGGGTCATTTTCCCTTGGTTTAATACTTTCAATTTCTATATTCCTGAAGTCGGTGTCACAGCTGAAGGAAACATAATCGAGCCCGGCGATGTGAGCGCTTCTGGGTCCAACTTCAATAATTCTGCCTGAGCGGACTCTTGGAACAGAGCCACCTGCAATGCCCAGGGTTCTCACGTCGAGGGTTTTCAGGTAGAGTCTGTTGCCGCCGATCTGCGCGCTTTTGACCTGTGGTTTACCGTTTTTAATGACAGAGATATCCGTAGAAGTACCACCCACTTCAAGGAAGATTCCGTCGGAGACCTTAGCGTACATAAGAGCCGCAGCCAGGCCGGCAGCCGGGCCGCTAAGCATTGTAAGTATCGGTCTTCTGCGCATCTCATTTATATCCATAATTCCGCCGTCGGAACGCATGACCATAAGAGGAGCCTTAATGCCGCTTTTCTTAATTGCTTCCTCTGTCATATTGGCGGTTTCCAGCATTTTAGGCATCATGCTGGCATTAAGTACGGCAGTCCTTGTTCTAACCCTTAGTCCATAAAGTTTTGAAATGCTGCTTGCGGCAGTAGCGAGAAGACCCATTTCCTGAGCAATTCGTACTACGGACTCTTCGTTGGAGAGGTTATCTACACCGAAAGCCTCTGAGGCAACAATTACTTCCGCACCATTTCTGAGGAGTCCATCAATAGCCTCACGGACCCTGTTTTCATCAAGAGGCAAAGAGGTATCGAGGTAGCAGTGCCTGGTCTTTAGAAACTTATCCGAGCCGAGGCCTATGTGATCAAGCTTAGTTTCCTTTTTTGCCCTCAAGCCTTCCAAGCCCTTTCCCATACCAATTATTCCGACCGTAGCGACGTCGCCTTCCAAAAGGGCGTTTGTAGCCTGGGTGGTGGAATGTGCAATTAGGATTATTTCTTCGGGTTCCAGCTTTGCTATTGAGATCAACTTCTGGAGAGAATCAATTACTCCTTTTGCGACCCCTTCCTGAGCCGAGTGTGTAGTAGGCACGCAAGCTTTACCCACAATTGAGTAGTCGCTTATTTCAACAGCTACCGCGTGAGTAAAAGTACCGCCCACGTCTATTCCGATTTTTATTTTTCTCGCCATTATTTTTAGGTCTATCCGGTTAAAAGCCTGGTTTATAAATAAATCAAGGAGGCACAAAGCAGCCCCAGAAAAGCAATTGCCCATGTATAAGGCATTGTATTTTTTAAGAGTTTCTGAACATCGGTCTGCATTTCATTTGCGAGCCATACATTATGTGTATTTGTAGGGTCACTGATTCCCTGTATCTGGCCTACTGAAAGAAGGAGGCCCATAATGGCACCGGGGTTAAGCCCGCTGGCAAGGAACACAGCAGCCAGGCCGTAACCCATTCCCCAGACATTCAAGGGGCCACGGTACAATGCCAGAGGCGCGCAAACAGTGAAAATGGCCACATAGGACAGGCTGCCATGAGGCACAATATTAAGCAGAAGAGGCTTCAGGAGATTAAGGACGGGCCATCCGCCGGGATATTGTTTTAGCTCAACTCCGGGTCCCATAATTGCGATAAGGAGCATGCCGATGCCGAACATCAGTATTACAGCAGGCATAACAACGGCTCCCCCCTCGAAGATGCATCTTATGAGGAGGTTGAGTCTACCCTTTTTATATGTCGCCATAAAGGCATAAACTATTCCCACAATAAAAGAAGCAATAAAGTTCAGGCTGAAGATCAGGATTAAGAAAAGAGGAATAACGGGTGAAAAGTAAGCCGTCCAGTGCACATCGGGCAAATGTTCATTTTTCTGAAGGAAGAGTCTTACAATAACTGTTACAAACAACAAAGCCATTATGGAAGCTATGGCCCATTTGAGGACAAAAGCTGTTCCCGAGAAGAACTGATCAACTACTTGTTGTCCCGAAGGAGTCAGGACACTGTTATAAACAGCGAACGCAATAGAAGCAAGGCCCATCAGGATAAGACTGACGATTACAATTTTCCTGATATTAATATTTTGCCCATCCCTGTAGAGCTGGACAGTGATATAGACTAGTGCAATAATAACAGAGATGGAAAAAATGATAAGAGCAAAGCGCTTGATCTCGTCGGGATGTAGTCCCATTACGCTGATATAAACCGCCCAGTTGCCAACGTTTATAATGCCTCCGATGCTGAGGCCGAAGAGGAATATTCCTACGGCAGTAATTGCGCCGATTCCGACAGAAGACATTATGGGGAGCACGATTGTAGCCACCATTATTATTGCGCCAAGCCCCCCAAGTATTGAGAACAGGAAAACAATCAGAAGCAATGTCA